>JAPOYT010000014.1 GCA_026706445.1 Chloroflexota bacterium | reverse complement strand
CGGACGACATCCGCGGCGCCACCTTCACCATCAGCAATCTGGGTCCCTTCAACGTGAAGGATTTCTCGGCGATTATCAGCTCGCCGGAAGCCGGCATCTTGGCCGTCTCGTCTGCGCAACGGGTGCCGATTGTGCTCGCCGATGGCGCGCTGGGCGTCGGCACGCGCATGAATATGACGCTGAGCGTCGATCATCGCGTCAGCAATGGCGCCGAGGGCGCCGCCTTCATGAATCACCTGCGCGAGCTGGTTGAGAATCCGCTGCGGCTGTTGGATTTGAGCGGGGTGTGAGTTACTCGCCTGCCCCGGGCAATCGGATGCATTCCTTTTCACCACAGAGAACACAGAGGGCACAGAGTCTTGTTTCTCAATTCCTTCTTAAGCCTATTGATGTCACCGCGCTTGCTGGACGGCGATTTTGTACATATTGGTTCGTACCAGTTACTATTGAAAACCTAAGAAATTTCATGGAAGGAAACAGTTCATGGCAAAAATTGACAAACGACAACATATCACCATTCGGCGAGAAGAATCGAAATTGTCCCACCAATTTGGTCTCTATCATGCAGCCACGCTTACCGCCTGCAACGCGGTTGAATTAATCTTGGAGATGCTCTTTTGCGAACTCATGGAAAAACTTCCAACTGCCGATCCGCAATTGGAGGAGGAGTTACAGAGCCATCTTGCTGAGAGGAAAGCAAACGGTGATCCGTCGAGTGACTGGAGCTTAACCAAATGGATCGATTTCTACGAAGAGTGCAACATAATTTTCGAGCTTAGGCGTCATTTCGGGTATCGATTTAATCAATTCAAGATCAAGAATCTTTGGAAAGTAAACAAAATTTGGAACAAATACAAACACAGTTTTGTCGAACCAGACCCTGCCACTGCAATGGAGGTCTGCTCCTATTTCAAAGATTTTCTTGAAGAGATAAAACACCCAGCTGGCGAAGACTACAATCATATAAGGTCGGTAGGTCAATTCAGTGACCGCTGGCTGCAGGACTGGCAAACGGATATTGACAAATGGTGCATAAAAAACCGTAATGCTATACAGACGGGGGTTCTTCAACCTTTGCCAAGTTTGTTAGACATAGTGGTCGGGATGATTGCTGACCCCAAGTTTCCCCCTGAGCATAAGACTCAGTTGATGGTTGCAGCGAACTACGTATTCAGCTCGGTCGATTTAATGCCGGAAAAGCAGATGGATGTTCGAGGATTAGTAGATGACTGCGCTGTGCTCGTGCTGACGCTCCACTGGCTGCTGCATAAACAAGGTTTGCGCGCTGACCTGCTTCGTCGTCATTGGGGTAAGAGCAAGGGAGATATCATCAGCAAAATCGACATGCTCGAACAATATATTCGCGCCAATAATGCGGGGCTATTTGCGACTTCACAGCGCCAGTCCGGAAGTAATCTGATCTGGGCAAACCTTCGCAAAGTGTCTAGCGACGGCCCCGAAGCGCTCTGGCAGAACTACTGGCAAGAGCAAAACAAAGTCTAGATGCCCCGCCGAGTCCTCTTCATCGCCGCGCTCCATCATCCAGAGATATTGCTGCAAGAACGCCGCGCCGCGCCCGACGCAACACGCTCTCCCCTCTTCCCCAGCAGCATGGGGCAGCACTTCTGGGAGCTCGCCTTTCGCAACGCCGGTTATGAACTGGATGTCTTCTGGCGCAACCTGCCCGGTTATGGATCGCGCAACATCAGTCGCCTGCGCACGGCCGTCTATCGCAATCGATGGACACCGGGGCGCGTCGGCGCCGCCCTGCTGCAGCGCCTGCCGCCCCGCTGGCAGCCAGATCTCTTGCGCCGCAATCAACTGCTGCTGGCGCAGGCCCAGCGTTTCCAGCCCGACATCATCTGGCTCTCCGGCGACAACCGCGAGATCTTGCCAGACACGCTCGCGCGGCTCAAGCGAGAGCACGATTGCGCGCTGATATACGTCACCGGCGTGTCGCCTATCGTCTTCTCCCAAGCCATAGAACGGGCGGCCGCGCCCCTCTACGACCTGGTACTGGTGAACGACTATTATCATGGCGTGCCCTGGCTCGAGTTGGGCGCCAAGAGAATGGAATGCCTGCCTTATGTCGCCATTGACCCCGAGGTCCATATCCCGCAGCCCGTCACCGATGCGCCCGATGCCCACCTCTGCGATGTCGGCTTTGTCGGCACGCTCCTGCCGAACAACCTGTACAGCGAGCGAGTCGCGGCGCTGGAGAGCCTGCGCGATTTCGATCTGGGCATCTGGAGCATGCACGAGGCGCCGGCTTCGCTAAGATCTTTCCAGCGCGGCAGCGCCCTGGGGCTGACGATGATGCAAACGCTGTCTTCGGTGAAGATCAGCATCAACGTTCACGGCGACTTCATGCGCTACGGCGGCAATATGCGCCTCTTCGAGTGCGCGGCGCTGGGCAGCTTTCAGCTCGTCGATGACCGGCCGGGCGTCCATGAGTGGTTCCGCGACGGCGAGCATCTGGTCACCTACAGCGACCACGCCGATCTGCGCGAGAAAGTTCGCTACTACCTGGCGCATGACGAGGAGCGTGAGCGGATTGCGGCGGCGGCGCGCGCGCATGTGCTGGCGCATCATCGCTACGATCAGCGGCTTGCGCGGGTGGAGGCGTTGTTGGGGGAGGAGTGATACCCCAATTTTTGGGGGCGACGGATTCACCTTTTGTACGTTACTGTAAATGTAGGCGGAGCAAATCAGGGGAGGCAGTCATGATTATCTTGCCGGCACTATCTGGGTTGGCCGCGCTAATCCAACTAATCATAGAAGGCGCTGCTCTTGGCGCGCTGTTTGGGTCCGCAATGGGTTGCGGCGCGGGGGCGATTTCAGAATTTCAGGTTCAGGGAGAAATTAACAAAGAAGTAGCAGGGAAATGTGTGGAGCAAGCAGGCGAAGAGGCAATCGTGGGTGCGACTACCGGCGCGGTCACTGGCGGCATATTTGGGGTCGCTGGCCAAGTAATGCGTCCGATCCTTGCGGTGATTGATGATTTTTTCAGAAGCATTCTTGGCTGGCTTGATGACGCTGCGAGAAGTGTAGCGGGCGCTGTTGACGATGCTGTCGCTGGTATAAGAAAGGCACTGGAGTCTGTAGTCAAAGGTATTCGCGGGCAATTTAACAGATGGCGAAACGGCTGGAATGCGCAACACTATAAGACAATTGCAGAGGCGCCGGAAGGCGCAAAATATGTATATGTAATCGACGATTCAGCAACCGGCTTAAAGAAGATCGGTATGACGAAGAAACCGCCGGCCGAGCGGCTTGAGGCGCTTAAGGGATCGTTGAAGAGCGAGTTGGATTATACGTGCATAATTCAGACAGAAAAGGACTCCAAGTTGGAAGGCAATCTGCATTCATTGTTTGCCGACCAGCGTACAAATCATCCGATTCCGCACTCAGGCCAAACAGAATGGTTCGTGCTTTCGGCAGTCCAAATCGCCGCAGCCTGCAGCCACTAGTTGATTCAGCAGGGGCTATTCCATAGCCCCTGACACACCCAACCAAGGGAAAGAGGAACAATGCCCAACACCCTCATCACCCACTCAAACCACATCCTCCGCATCCAACTCAACCGGCCGCAGAAGAAAAACGCGCTCACCCCCGCCATGTACGACAGCCTGCGCGAAGCCATCGAGCGCGCCGACGACGACAACAGCATCCACGTCATCACCCTCACTGGCAGCGGCGACAGCTTCTGCGCCGGCAACGACCTGAACAGTTTCCTCGAAGACCCGGGCTCCGATGCGGCCGCCCGCTTCATCAAGGCGATTGCCAAGGCGCGCGCGCCGATAGTGGCGGCGGTCAACGGCGTGGCTGTCGGCGTCGGCCTGACCATGCTGCTGCACTGCGATCTCGTGTACGCCGCCGAGGACGCCAAATTCAACTTCGCTTTCATCGACCTCGGTCTGCTGCCGGAAGCGGCATCGTCTTATCTGCTGCCGCGGATGCTGGGAAACGCCGGCGCGGCCGAGCTGCTGATGCTGGGCGAGGCCTTCTCGGCGGAAAAAGCGCGCGACTGCGGCATCGTCAATCAGGTGGTCGCGGCTGACGCGCTGGAAGAATTGGCGCAGTCCAAGGCGGAACAGCTGGCGGCCAAACCACCGGAAGCGCTGCGTCAGACGAAGATGCTGCTGCGGCGCGGGAATGCGAAAGCGGTCGAGGAGACGATAGCGCTTGAGCTAAGCCTTATCGGCGAGCGGCTGGTTTCGGCTGAGGTACGGGGGATCATGCAGGCATTCTTCGCGCGGCGGGGCAAGGGATAACCGACGATCGGCGCGGGATGTGTTATGCTCCTAGTGACAGTCAAGTTTCGGAAATCTGCAATCTGTAAAGACAACAGCCATGAGACCTTTCCTCATCCACATCGGCCGAGCTGCCCTGCTCGGCGCATTCATCGGCGCGGTCGCCGCCGCTCTCTTCACCGAAGGCTCACAAGACAGCGCAATCATGGGCGCAATCGTTGGCGGCGGCATTGGCTTATATGTAGGCGCGCGGATGGAAATGCATCAAAACCAAGTGGCGCGTGAGCAGATGCATCCCGAGGCGCCCATACGCGGCCGAACGCTCTCGTCCGCCGGGAAACGAATCATCCAGGATACTTACCGCGGTCCGCTTTCGGGCGCGGCGCAAGGCAAATCACTCTCGGAACTCGAGACCTTAACGACCGAAGTTTCGGGAATGCCCGCCCCGGTCAATCTCGATGATGAGGAGAACACTAAGCTATGATCCGTCTTCTGCTCTTCGCCTCAATTGCCGGTACACTCGGCGCGCTTATCGGCGCAATCGGCGTATTCATCTTCACAGAAGGACTGCCCGAAGGCGCGATCATGGGCGGCATTCTGGGTGGGAGCATCGGCATGCTCGTTGGCGCGAGATTGGATGCGCTTCGCGCGGAAAAGTCGCTTGCAATGGCGGATCCGGAATCAGCGAAACGCAGCGCCGCCCTTATTTCCGCGAGAGAACGGCAAATCCGCGACTACCGTCGTGATACACGAACCGAGAGGCTCGGGTTAAATCCCTTGAAGAAACTAGAAGAATACGCCTCGGACGCTGAGCAATCGAGTGATTACGAATCGAGGGAAAGAAAACGATAATTCGTCTCGTATGGTACGCTTTCCTGGCCGCATTGGTCGGCGCGATTTGCCTCCACTTTCTTGCGGGAAATCTGCCTGAAGGCGCGATCGCAGGTGCGCTACTTGGCGCCTGCATAGGTGTACTGGTCGCCGTGCGAAAGGGCGCAGGCAGTTCTGCGCCCGCCTTCGAATACGAAGCAGCCGGCATCCACGACGGCAATCTCATCACCACCGCGCGCCGCAATCTCGTGCGCGAAGCCTATCGCGAATCCTTCGCTGGCAAAGCCATGGTTGCCGAAACCGAAGAAATCGCCAAGGCTCATCCAGCCAGACGCGAATAGCGCCTATTCGCCGTAGACCAGCGTATTGGGATAAAAGCCGAACCAGCCGAACCAAAACGCGAGATGCCCGCCGATGCGTTTCAGTCGCTCGCCATCTTCGGCGACAAGCGCCTCTTCGGAAATCCGCCAGCTGCGCCCGTCTTCGCTGAGCAAGGTGGATCCATCGTCCCCTGCGCTGAAGTCGCGCCCCTGGCGCTCATAGGCGCGAACGGCGGCGCCGCCCGGTTCAAAGAATTCGCGTTCGGGCGTCGCTTCGGCGATGATGACGACATCGGTATTGCCAACGCGGTCCTTGATAAGCCGCAGCGGAATGATCGTCGCCAGCGGATAGGCTTTCGCCTCCCCACCCAGACGCAGGGCGAATACCATCTCCTTATTCTCAATCAGCGCCGTATCTTGCTGCCATGACGGGAACATGAGCTCGGCGCTGTTGAAGTAATCGCTGTAGGCTGCGCCGTTGCTGTAGTTTCGGCGGAAGACCGTATCCAGGCTCAGGACGCTGGAGTCGGGATGCGCCTCCAACCAGCTCGCCCAATCGGTGACCACGACCGGCAACACATCAAGCACGACGCCGCTGGTCGTCAGCGGACCGAAGGCGGGCTCGCCAGTAATGGCGTTCCAGACCGTGTCGGTATTGCGATCGTACATCAGCTTGTTCGAGCGCATCAACAAACCAGACGAGCCGAATTCCAGGACGGTATCGCCTAATTCGACGAGCGAGCCTTCCAGGTCGGTATACGAAAGATCGGCGATGCCCACATCGTACAGAACGCCAGCGCCGCATAAGGTACAGTAGGCCAGCATGACGGGCCGACCCGGCACATGGCCGGCGAAACCCGTCTCCAGCGCGTCTTCGCCAACGGCGATATCCGGCAATGACGCGAAGTCGACGGCGCCCTCCCGCCACCGGATATGCTCCAGCCGCAGCCAGCCTTCGCGCGGGCAGCCAGCCGATAGCCCGCTGATCAAGACCCAGCCCTCACCGGAACGCGCGCGCGCATCGAATTCAGTCGGCGCGCGGAATCCGCAAACGATAGCGCCATCGGGTTCGTCATATAATGGCGACTGGCCAATCTCATCGTTGAACATTTCGTGCCAATTCAACAGGCGAAGGGGATAGGCGCGGCTGTCGCCATCCAAGCTGAGGCCGAAGACCAGCTCGTCGGCCGCCGGGTAACTACAGTCACCATCGCGGCAGAAATCCACAAACTGGTAGCCCTCATCAACTGCTTCTTTGGGGCTGATCTGGCGCGCATTGACCAGAGAGGGAATGCCATCCACCGTGACGCCGCCCCACACCGGTTCCACCAGGTTTATCGCGGCGCTTTCCATTACGCCCGGTTGAAAAAAGCGGCTGAATTCCGTATCGACAAAAGCCGACAGCAACTGCCCCTTGAAATCGTCATAGTGGGGAGGCAGCGCAATGTCATTGGCGCCAGCCCACTCGAAAAAGCCTTGCCAACCGAGCAATTCACCAGTCAAGGCATTCAGCGTGCCGAGAACGCGCTCGGCGATGTCCTGGCTCCGCGCGAAGTAGGCGATGTCGATCAATGGCGCAACATAGAGCGGATCGCCTGAATCAGCGACGGCGTCATAAACGCCGAGGTTGACGCCACGGCCGCGCGCAACATCATGCGCCGCCGCCAACATCTGGATCATGGTCTTGCGGTAATTGGAAGTGTCATAACTCAGCCCCGTCGCCGGAGCCATGGTCGAAAGCGTTATCATGAGCGTCAGGATTACGCCAGCGAATCGTTTCATTGACCTTTTATCCTTTTTGCCTTGTCATACGAGCGCAGTATAGCGCATGATTCTTTCCGAATTATTGTGCAAGCCGCGTGAGGCTGGTTTCGAGGAATTGAGGGCGTCAGCGGCAGGATTGGTCACGCGCGAATCCGCACCATTCCCAGCACAACCGTATCATCCTGCGCGCCTTCTACGTCAGTAAGAACGTCGTAGCGAATGGCTTGCGGCAATTCGTACCAGCCGGTCAATACACGATATTCGCCACTGGTCAGTCTGCTCTTGTCCAGCGTCACCGTTTCCGTTAACTCGCTGCCGGCTTGAAGCGCTCCAAAGTGTCGGTCTCTTGGGCTGCCGGTAACTGGCCGTCCGCTTGCATCCAGCACATGGACGAATCTTACATCTTTCACCGACCTCTCCGCTTCAAACTGCCACCACAAACGTATCTTGATCAACTCGTCAGCTGAGTCCTCCGGCAAGAGATAGCCGGCCAAAACGATGCCATCTTCAATCCGAATTGGATCGTAAATGGCGCCGTCGGATAAAACCTCTATTCTGACGTTTTCCACTTTCACATCCTGGCAAAGCAACAAGCTCGTATCAATGCGCTCGGGGCAAGGCGGGTCGGCAGCAATTCGGAGCGTATGATATCCGCGCCGCGCAATGGGCAATGGAACGGAAAGTGGAATCCGTCCGTTGACCTGAAGCGTCTCCAGCGGCGTGTCGTTCAGCGAAAGATGAACCCGCCGATTGACCCCTTCAAGAACAGCGCTGTATTCCAGCCAGCCCGGCTGCTCCTTATAAACATAGGTGATATGCGACCGAGATTCGGCGATTGGGGAATAAACCGCCGGCGCGCGCTCCTGTGATTCCGGCGTATCATAGACAGCGTAACGCTGATCTTCAAACAGGGGCTCGCCCAAGCTCTGCCGCGCCCGCCAATGCAACAGATCCAGTTGCCCGCTTTCCAGCGCGCGCTCCTTGTGAATGATCACGATGTCGACCCCGGCATCTTGCAGCAACGACGGATGAAACTTTGCCAACAAAGTTAGACGGGCGCGATCCACTGTGGTGACTCGTTCTTCCTGACCAGCAATCAGCGGTTTGGCGTGCGCCGACTGAAGATACATCGCTTCTTTGACCGCCTGCGGATTGTCCTGTGGAACGTTATAGATGGAACGGACGTCGCGCCTGCGTCTTAAATTCTGAATCTCGCGCGGTATGTCTGCGGGAACGCTGGGAAAGGCGTCGAGCAGCTTGTAGTCTTCTACGAACAAGAATACAAATACGATAGCGATCGCGGTCTGGGCGTATCGGCTGCGTCGCTGAATCAATCCACTGGAGCAGCAGACCGCTGTCCCGAAGCCCACCAAAAGTGAAAACGCCAACGCAAATAGAGACATGAAGAGCGCGGGGCTTCCAGCCTGATCAAATACAGGCAAACTGCCGACGAAAGCGTAGGGCAATGGCACGACCGCTTCATAGCCTCCAATCGTGCCGACCAAGGCCTGATCGTATACCTTTAACACGGGGCCCAAAGCCAGCAGCCAGGCGACAAATCCCACCAAGAGCCACCAATGCGTCTCGCGCCGAAAAAGAAGGCCCAGCAATGCCAGAAGTCCGCCAAGCAGTCCTGCATAAGAGGCGCTCTCAGCCAAATCCGTACCCAAGACCCGCTGAGAATGCGAAGCGATATCGCGCCAGAAAGGGTTGTCGTACGACGGCGAAACCAAGGCCAGCAGATCAATGCTCCGCAGTGAATCGCCACCGACGCCAATAATCTGCGGATTGCCAGCTATATCCGCCAGCACCGGGGAAAGAAACAGTAGCAAGAATATGCAACCGGCCAAGACGACGACCGTCGCTCGCAGCGCGCCAACGTGATCGTGGCGATACAAACGCGCAAACACAAATAGAATCGCCAATGGCGCCAGCAGGTAAACTGCCTGCAAGACGCTTCCAAGAGCCGCCAGCATGAATAAGAGCGCGGCAATGAAGAATCGTCGCACCCCTCCCTTATCCGCAAACTCAAACAAGAAAAAGACGAACAGCGGCGCGGGCCACAGCACCAGTAAGCCGACGCGCCCGCCCAACACGTTCCCTTGCATAGCCGGAAACAATATGAATGCCAGACCGGCGATAAAGGCGGGAAAACGATATGGCGTCCCGAGCTTCCGCCGCGCCAGCGCATACATGCACCAGCCATTGAGAGCAAGCGTCAGCCATACCCCGATGTTATAGGCAACAGGCAAGGGCAATAAGAAAGCAAATAGCCACATAGGGAAATACCGCAAAGGATTCGCCCACAGATTCACCGATGGGTAACCTTGCGGAAAGGCCAACAGTGATTGCTCAAAGACATCGTCGCCCGCCTGGAGGGCGGACTTGAACCACCATACCTGACGCGCCACTTCGTAGGCGTCGCCCGAATCTGCGCCGATCAGACGCGAAGAGAGCGCGCTGTGTATCGGAAACGTCAGATAGACCGCCGCCAGCAAAAATCCGAGAAGCGCCAGCCAATGCTGATAGGGCTGTCGTCTTAACAAGGCGATACCTCAGCGCAACAGGACTTAATGGTTGGCAAAGCCGCGTGTAATTTCACACCAGCCACATACGCGCTAAAGGAAGGCGCCATCCTATTTCCGACCACTGCAATTACCCTCAAGTCCGTAGCTCATGGGCTCGGCTGATAGAAGGTTTCGCGATACGCTGGCGCGATAGATGCGGTACGGCGCCTCGTGTCGAAAGCCGACAAAGACTTCTTTGGTCACGGTCAGTTCGGCGCCGTTTATCCGCAGCAAGTAGCTGTCACTCGCGCGACCGCGGCGCAAGACCCGTTCCACATCGCCAGCGAGAACCTCTACCCGGCCTCGGCGCAGATCACCGCCCACGCTCATGTAGTCGCGCCCCGCTCGGCCGACTTGAATTGCGTTGATCACGGTTAGCGCGGCGCCCGCGCCGAATAGTATCGCGCTGCGATTGAGCTGACCGACATAGATTAGAACGGTCGCGGCCAATACCAAGACAAGAAAAAGGGAGGCGGCAATGAGCATTTTGCGCTGACGAAGGCTTATAATGCGCGCAATCTGCGCCGGACTAAGCAAGCCCTGACGGTTCGCCTCCAAGTCCGCAGTTGAAAAGCGCATGGCAGCTGGCAGCGCGCTGGCGTCCCCCATCATGACCCGGTAGTTCCGATGCCTCGGGCCGGCTCCTCGGTATCAGGCGCCTGCGCTCCGCCGCGTTCGATTTCCATATCAGATTGGCTCTGCGCGGTCGGCAACAGTTGATTGCTGCTGCCATCATGTCGCGGCACAGATTCAATGTATATGGACCGGCTGGGAAAAGCGAAGTCGATGCCCAGCCCTTCAACAATGCCCATGATTTCCAGGAACACGTTTTCTTTCTTGGCGGTGAACTCGCGCCAATCAGCCAGCAAGACCTGGCAGATAATCCGCACATCCAGGGAACTGCTGTTGAAGTCGGTAAAATGCACGATTACGGATTCGGGGTCGACGTCCTCCGTGTTTTGAAGCAGATTGCGTATTTCAGTGACAGCGGCGCGCAATTGGTCCGCGCTTGTGCTGTAGGTAAAGGTAAGCGTTGCGTCGAGACGCCTTTTCTCCAGTCGCGATCGATTGAGGACCGCGGCATTGGTCAAGAGATTATTGGGCACGGTGACCAGCGCCTGATCAAGCTGACGCACGCGCGTCGCCCTTACGCCGACCGATTCCACGATGCCGGTGACCGCAGGAGTTGTGATAAAGTCGCCGACCTTAAAGGGATTGTCGGTTACGATAGCCGCAAATCCAAACATGTTGCCAACCGTATCCTGCGACGCCAGCGAGATGCCGATACCGATAACGCCAAGCGAAGCAATTAGCGCGGCGACATCAAATTGCAATTCCTGCAAAACAAAGATCGCGCCCAAGGCGATGATCAAGAATTTGACTACGGTATTGAGGAAGGGCAACAGACGCTCCGGGATCGCCCAGCCGGTGACACGGCGAAAGGCATCCGGCTGAAGCGAAACCACTTCAAACCAGCGAACAACAGCGAAAAAGAAAGAAGCAACCAGTACGCCGCGCGCTACCGTCCGCGCGAGCTGTTCGATTTCGACATCAAAGGCGAAGATTTCCGTGACGAGAAAAAGTGAAAAGCCGACCACAGCCAGCCGCAGCGGGGAAACGCAAGCGTCCAGCAAACGGTCGTCGAGATCACTGGCTGAGCGCCGTACAATAAATCTCAGCGGGCGCAACAAGATCGCCGTCAGCAGCCAGCGCAGCAGCACGATGACCAGCAGCGCCACGACGAATGGGAAGATATCAATCACGATACGTTGGACGATTTCGGGATAGCCTGCCAGCATAGGAAGCAGATCGACTAAATTCATCTAACGCTCGCGCCTCAAAAGATCGATACCTAAGACACCAACCATTGTACGTTGACAGTGGCGTTTCGCAAGCTTGTGGAAGGTCGCGTCGAAGTCGAAGCTATAGTTGGAAACCGTTGCGATAGTCGACTACTTTGCGCTCATAATCGTCGACAAATTGCTGCAGTTTGCTCTCAAGGTCGTCCCATTGGTCGCTAAGGAAGAGGCGACGCAGGATTTCGGCGCTTTCGGTGACGAATTCAATCTTGCGCATGGGGTAATCGCCATAAGCAACATGCCAGACCATATGCATATAGACGCCGAGCTTCTGGATATCCGGCACGAAGTGGCTGAGCATGTAGCGATAGTATTGGTCTTGTTTGTCGCGTTTGATATTATAGAATAAGATGAGTTTATATCTTGGCCGGATATGCTGAAATGATGCCATAACTCTTTGATCGTAGTCGGATATTGGTCGCATCATACTCTATCACAGAATCCCTCTGAGTTGTAAGGCTCTTCTAAAGATAGCGGTTTGCCGCGAGTGCCTCAGGCGTCAAGGGCGCAAAGGAGGCCTCTGTTACAGGAATGCCATCCATGCAGGAACTGCAAAGGGCGATTGAGGATTTGCGCCACCGCGTCCAACGGACTGTGGATGCCCAGGCGCTGCGAGAGCTGGAGCAGGAAGCTCGCGACCTGTTGATGGAGGCGAAGAATACACCGCTCGAGAATACCGCACAGGAACTATTCGCCGAAATCGCCGGCAGCCAGACCAGCAGCGCAAAGCCGAATTCCGCCGCCCTGCGCGGATTGGCGCGCCGTGCCAGAATCCGCATCGAGATCGCCGGAGACGATGATGATATCGACGAGGCAATCGATATTCTGGCCGACGCCCTGCGGATGGACAGCGGCAACTCCGATGTAATCAGCCTCTTGCAGCAAGCGGGCTCGCATAGCGCGCAAGCGAGACAGCGCGTTCAAGAGCTTTTCGACCGCCATAACGTCAGCGCGGCGCCAACGCAGACCTCCGCTAGTTCAAGTTCGCAAAGCCGGCCCGCGCCCGCTTATGAGCCAGCCGGCGAACCGCCAGCGCGATCAACTTACAGCGGACCAGCCCACTACCGCGAAACCGAGCGCAGCCAGACCGAGTCTAGCGAGCCCGCCCCCGAAGAGAGGCCAGTCCAGTCCACCATGCCCGTGGATGAGTTATTGACCAGACTGACCGAAAGTTACTACTCTGGCGAGTATCAACAGACAATTGACGTCGCTAATCGCATCCTTGCGCTTCAGGCGAGCAACCCGACCGCGCTGGAATATCGCGAGAAGTCGGAAGACAACTTAATCCGCGGCATCGTGCCCGATCACCGCATCCCCTTTGAGGCGCGCGTGGCTTACAACCGCGCCAATTCGCTTGTGCGGGCCGGCAATTATGAGCAGGCATCGGGGCTCTACCGCGAGGCGCGAGAACTTGCCGAGCGCGATGGCATTTTGACTTGGAAGGACGTGGAACAGGCGCTGCTGGATATCCAAGATTTGGCGCTCGCCCGTGAGCTGTTGACCGACGGCGATCGCCTGATGTCTAACGACAATTGGTCGGAAGCTTTGCGCAAATACGAAGGCGCCTTGCGCGTCGTGCCCAATGATCCGCAGGCGGAAGAGCGCCTGGAAATGATCCGACGGATCCAACGGGATTACGACCAGATCGCCGTAAACATGAATACAATTGGCGGCACGCTCGAAGAACAGGTGGCGCAAGTCGCCAGCGTTCGCAGCTTGCTGTCCCACTCGCGTCAACTGCTGCCGAACAGCCAACGATTGGCGCAGATGCAGCAGGAAGTCGACAACAAGCTCGCCAGCATTCGCAGCCAGGTCAACGACCAGGCGCAAATGTCTCTCAACCACGCCAATAACTCGACAACGCTGGACGAACGCATTCTATTGATGAACGCAGCGATCAAACTCATGGAGTTGGGCTTGGAGCTGGACCCGACCGACGGCACTTTCTCGGAGATGCTGATGCGGTCGCGCAATCTGCAAGCGGATATCTCGCGCGCTCAGGGCGCCATCAGGCGGGCGCAGGCGCTGGTCTCACAGAACTTCGACGCGGAGCTGACGCAGGCGCGTCAGATGCTGGCGGAGATGGCGGGTGATTACGCCCAGGATGAGCGCTTTCGCAACACCGTGAACGACCTCTTTAGCCGCTACCTTGAGCGCGCTGAAGAAGCTTTGCAAGAAGGCAAGAACCGAGAGGCGCGCGCTTGGCTTGACGCGATGCGCGAGGACCCCTTCCGCATTCTCGGTCGCCGCGCTGATATAACACGAATTGACGCTGTGCTTCGGCGGCGGCGCAACCGCGGTAGATTGGTCATTCTGCTCGTCTTCATCGTAATTGGCGGAGTTGGCGGCGCCGTAGGCTTGATGAACCGCGAGCCCATTGAAAGCTTCATCGGCGCGAACTTCTTCCCGACCGAAACATTTACGCCTACATCGACCAGCACACCGACGATCACGCCAACGCCAACAGTCACCTTCACGCCATCCAATACGCCGACTGCCACCCATACCGCAACCAATACGCCAACTGCAACCAATACCTTCACGCCCACCGCCACATTTACGCCATCCAATACGCCGACCCATACAAACACGCCGACCCCAACCCCGACTGCAACGAATACGGCGACCTCGACCAGTACACCGACGGTTACGGCGACGCCGGTCGAACTTTGCCAGGTCGTGGTGCTGAACACAGAAGCGATAAGGGTTCGCACGAGGCCAACCACGCTGTCGCCGATTGTCGGCTGGCTCGGTACGGGGACTGTCGCTCCGGTTCTAAAGATGCAGCGGGAGGAGCGTAACCCGACCGGTCCAGCATGGTATTTTGTTCGGGTCAGCGTCGATGACGCCAATCTCGAGGGTTGGATCCGCAGCGATATTGTCAGCGTCGTGCTGGGAACAGCATGCCCGGTCTTGCAGTAATCAACCGCTACTGATAAACCGCTGACGCGCATGGACATAACAAAACGAGCGGCCGCAATCGCCGAAGTTCAAGCGAAGTACGATGACTATCTGATGAGCTTTCCCAACGTCATCGGGACTGGTATCGGTTACAGGCAAATTAATCGCCAACCCAGCGAAGAACTGTGCCTGGTTGTAATGGTCAGTCGAAAGCTCGCGCCCGCAAAACTGCCGTCCGAGGCGCTGCTGCCTGATGAAGTGGAAAACGTTCCCATTGATGTAGTTGAAACCGGCGCATTTGTGATTTAGCGCGCTGACCCCAGCACGCTACCAGGCAGTATAACCGCCATCCACAACCAGATTCGTTCCGGTAGTGAAGCTAGCGCCGGGCGACGCCAAATAGAATATCGCCTGCGCGATTTCTTCCGGTTGGCCGATCCGTCCCTGGGGCGTCATCGCCAGCCAGGTAGGCCGCCAATCGTCGTTGCTGAAGCCTTCCAAAGTCATATCGGTGCCGATATATCCCGGCGACACGCAATTAACGCGCAGGCCGCGATCAGCCCATTCTCCCGCAAGCGACTTGGTCAGCAAGATCACCCCGGCTTTGGCCGCGTTGTAATGGGCCTGCGGCTGCGGCGTATTCGAAATCATCCCCGACATTGAAGCGACATTGACGATGGCGCCGCTACCCCGCTCCAGCATGTGCTGGCCGATTGCGCGGCAGCACCAGAATACGCCGTTGAGGTTGACCGCCATCATATTCAGCCAGTCTTCATCGCTGCATTCTTCGGCATGGACCGCTTGGGCGATTCCAGCATTGCAGACCAGAATATCGATATTGGGAAATGCGCCCAGCGCAGTCGCCGCCATCTTATTGACGCTCTCCGAACTGCGGACATCCACCTCAATGAACATGGACTTTCGTCCCATGCCCTCGATTTCCGCCGCCGCATTCTCACCGTTTTCCCTAATGTACTCCGCGATGACGATATCGGCGCCGGCTGCCGCCATTCGCCGCGCTGTAGCCAAGCCGATGCCACGTCCGGCGCCGGTGATCAGCGCCGTTTTCCCGCTGAGATCAAAATCGGAATTGCTCATGTTAGTCCTCGTCCAGTGAAACCCTGTAATTCAGGACTCGAAAATACCACAGGCATGAAGCCGCTGACAAGATAACGGATCTCGGGGGAGTGTCTAAACTGCTGGATACCCCAGCCATTTGTAGGGGCGAGCTGCCAGGTCGCCCGCCTTTCCATAGTGAAGTTTTCGGGCGACTTACTAAGTCGCCCCTGCATTGCCATGCGATGTAGGCGCATCCACGGCTTTCGACACTCCCGGACCTCGCCTGCGCGACAATGACCTAACCGCCGATATGATACATCTCGACTTTTTTGCGGCGGTCGCGTACATCTTGCGTGAGCGAACTGCGAATCTCCGAGTAGCGATCGATGCGCTCGCCCCAGGTCGCGCGAATGATCGCTTCCAACTCGTCATCGGTGGCGCCGGCGCGCAGCGGATCGCGCAGGCTCGCGCCTTCGATGGCGAAAAGGCAAGTGAAGATCCGCCCCTCGGGTGAGAGACGCATGCGCGTGCAAGAACCGCAAAATGGCTGCGTTACCGAGCTGATCAAGCCGATTTCGCCCTCGCCGTCAGCATAGCGATAACGCCGCGCCACCTCTCCAAAGTAGTTGCCGGCGACTGGCTCCAGCGGCATTTCCGCGTTGATAGTCTCGACGATTTCGGCGGCAGGGACGACCTCGTCCATCTTCCAGCCGTTCATATTGCCGACATCCATATATTCGATGAAGCGCAGGATATGACCGCGTTGCTTGAAGAAGCGCGCCAGATCGACCAGCGTATGGTCATTGACGCCTCGCTGCGCAACAGCGTTTATTTTCAGCGGCTTAAAGCCGGCCTCTTCCGCAGCGTAGATGCCCGCCAGCACCTTTTCCACGCCCGAGCGTCCGCCATTCATCAGGCGGAAAACCTCATCGTCCAGCGTATCGAGGCTGATCGTCAGGCGTTTCAATCCAGCTGCTTTCAAGGCGTCGATATTCTGCGGCAACAGGAAGGCATTTGTGGTCATCGCCAGATCGCCGACGCCGTCGAGCGCGTCAAGCATCGCCACAAGCTTTTGGATGTCCTGACGCAGGAGCGGCTCGCCGCCGGTCAAGCGTATTTTCACCGCGCCCAGCCGCACAATAATCCGCGTCAGCCGCGTGATCTCCTCAAAGGTCAGAAGATGCGGCTTGGGCAAGAACTGATAGCGCTCGTTGAATACCTCGGCCGGCATGCAGTAGGGACAGCGAAAATTGCAGCGGTCGGTCACCGAAATCCGCAGGTCGCGCAGAGGCCGCTCGTACTTGTCGTGGAGGTTCATCATCCGGATTCAAAACTGTCTATTGACGAAACAGTGTAGCGAGGCCCCGCTTGCAGTTCAAGCCTGCCGCTCGGCAGATTCGTCCGCGACGGATATTCGCTCGCGCATAACTATTATATCGTATCACCGTTAGAATTGGATTTGAGCGCCATTGTCGGCCGTGATCGCGGCTGTTAGCCTTGCGGCCCAACCAGCCAATTGAGGAGCTTAGGCCATGACAAACATCCAATGCAGCGAATGCGGCGGGCAGGCAGGACCTACTGATTGGCGCTGCAAGACATGCGGCGGCTCGCTGGATCTGGTCGGTCTCCCGCTCGTTGATCCTGCCAGCATTGACGCAAGCGACTTCTCACTGTGGCGATACCGCGCCATGCTGCCGGTTGAGCGGCGCTTCAGCCTGGGAGAAGGCATGACGCCATTGGTCCCAGTCGAGCTGGATGGAGCTCGCTTCTACGCCAAGCTGGAATACCTGAACCCGACCGGATCCTTCAAAGATCGCGGCACGACCACCGTGCTAAACCATCTGGCCGCTTGCGGCGTCACCCAGGTGATCGACAATTCGTCGGGAAACGCGGGCGCGTCCCTGGCTGCCTTTGCCGCCGTCGGTGGCATGGAGGCGACAGTGTTTGTACCTGCGTCGACCGCCGTCGAAAGCAAGAAGCGACTGATCCGTTCCTTCGGCGGCGTCATCATTGAATCACGCGACTACTTGGCTGATGTCTATCGCGCAGCTGAAGAGACTACTTACGCCAGCCACGCCTGGAGCCCTTACTTCGTCCTTGGTCAGCAGACGGTCGCCTGGGAAACCTGGGAACAACTGGGACGGCGCGCGCCAGACGTGGTCGCGACGCCGGTTGGTCATGGCGGCTTATTCCTCGGCTTCTATCGCGGATTCAAGGCGCTGCGCGACGCTGGCTTGATTGACAGAGTTCCGCGCATGATCGCCGTGCAATCGGCCGGCGTTGATCCGGTCGCGCGCGGCTGGGAGGCAAATGCAGCGAAGCCACCCCGGATTCAGCCAGGTCCAAGCGTCGCCGATGGCATCCTGGTTGACAGGCCTGTGCGCGGAAGACAAATCTTGCAAGCCTTGTACGACACCGACGGTTTCGCCTTGCGCGTAGATAACGAGGCGATAACCGCGGCGCGGAATTGTATGCGCGCGCGCGGGCTCATGATCGAGACGACCAGCGCAGTGACTGCAGCCGCCCTGCCCCAGATTATCGAGCGCATCGACGAAGACGCGGACCTGGCGCTGGCTTTCACTGGCAGCGGCTTAAAGGACATCGGAGGCTCAAAGCCGCCGGCAGCCCCCGGTTAATATCCCGCAACTAAAATCTGTCGTATAATGACCTAGCCAGAATCTGAAACTTGCATCGGAGTTGACGTCGCATGTCATTGGACTTGTTCCGCCAGACGCTTGAGGCGCAGCGCCTCGCCCAAGCCGATTTGCTGCGGCGGCGCGGCGTGGTTGGCGTGGCTGTCGGCTTTCGCAATTATAAAGAGCAAGCGACTGATCAGCTCGCCTTGGCTGTTCTGGTTCAGCAGAAGAAGCCGATCGAAGCCTTGAGCGCGGACGATATTGTGCCCAGCGATGTGAACGGCGCGAAAACCGATGTGGTCGAAGTCGGCCGCCTGGAAGCGCTGGTGAACCCGCGCGATCGCTTTCGACCCAATATCCCGGCCGGCGTCAGCATCGGGCATTACAAGGTCACCGCGGGCACGCTCGGCGCCATCGTTTTCGATCGAAACACCGGCGAGCCGCTGATCCTGTCCAACAACCATGTGCTGGCCAACAGCAATGACGCCGAAATTGGCGATGCCATCCTGCAGCCGGGTCCGACTGATCATGGCGTGCGCCCCGATGACGTCGTCGCCAAGCTGCACCGCTTTGAGATGCTGCGCTTTTACAACGAGCTGGGCATGGGACCATCGCCGCCGACATCCAAGCCGCCGCTGTTTCCGCCGGGCGGCTGTGACATTGTCGAGCTCTTCGCCACTTTGGGCAATACGCTGGGCAAGATCAGCGGCTCCTCCAAGCGCTTGACTAGCGTTCCGCGGACGACGCCGCAGACAGAAGCGGCGCCGATCTACGCGAACCGAGTTGACGCGGCGCTCGCCCGCCCGGACAACCCGATGCTATTCCAGCAAGCGATCGTCGAAATCGGCCGCCCCAACGGCATCAAGCTCGCCCAACTCGGCATGGAGGTCCGCAAGCAGGGGCGCACCACCGGTTACACCGAAGGCGCCGTGACCTTGATGAACGCCACGGTGGATGTTTCTTATGGCGAGGATTTTCAGGCGCGCTTCGTCGGGCAGGTCATCTCGACGCCGATGAGCCAAGGCGGTGATTCCGGCGCCTTGATTATGGAGCGCGACAGCTTGAACGCCGTGGGCTTGCTCTTCGCCGGATCCCGCCGCGCGACCATATTCACGCCGATTCAGACCGTGCTTGATGTAATGGATATCGATCTCTGAATCGGCAGTTTTATGCAGCATTCAAATCGTCAATCGCTTGAAATGCCGACATCTTCAGCTGCATGAACATTCATGTCTTGCTGTCTCCCTGCGATTCCTTGGTTTCGGCGGCTGGACGCGGCAGCCAAACGCGCAGTCGATCATCAGCCGTCCCGACCGCCAGCCCCAGGCGCCCGTCCAACAATTCGACCGGCGCAAAGTTGCTGGTGATTTCAGCGCCGGCATCGAGGCGCCAGGCTTGTTCCGCCCCCATCGCGCTGCGCTCGACGGCGACGACCCCAGGACGCGAGGCGTCCAAAGCCAGGACTTCGAGTCGACCATTACCGTTGAAGTCGCCAGCAGCCGTCTGGTCGAGGCTGCGCGAGCGCGCAACGATATTGGTGAATCCTGGCGCACCGGCCGTTCTCTTTAGCGAGTCACCGACGTAACGGAAGAATTCGACTGCGCCGCCGGCGCTGCTCATGGACATGGCGGCGATTTCGATCTGCCCGGAAAAACCGAATGCTCCGGCGCTGAATGGTTGCCGCCAGTTCTTGCCGGGTTCCATTGGCGGACCGTCGACCTCTTGCCGAATGCCGGCGCCGTCCCACAGATGGACACGCATCCGCTCGCCCAGCGGCTCCCGACTCACCGTCGTTACCAGGTCTTCAATGCCGTCGCCGTCAATATCAGCCCAGAAAGGCGAGATGCCGCAGTAGAAATCGTCGCCCGGCAGGTCCGTCCGCGTCAAGATTTCAAGTTGCCCGTCGCGCGCGCGCACAATCAAGAGCGCTCGGGCTGCCATCCCGTCCCCGATTGGCGCGCGGTCGGTCGCATTGGCATAGAGCGCTACTTGTCCGCGCCTGTTCATCACCAGGCGGGCATAAGGCGGCGCCATGATCGGCAGGCGAGCGACAATGCCTTCTTCCCGCCCCAGCACCAGGTCGCCGGCGGTATTGATGTAAAGCGCCTCAAAGTCGTTGACTGGAATCGGATGCGAGAGCGGCGAGACGCTGGCGTCGCTGCGCAAGACGTAGGCGCCTTCGATCATGGAGACGCCGACGACCGGTGGCTGAGCGCTTTTGAACCAGCCGGATTCACAAGCCAGCGTCCGCGCTTCCCCATCCGGCATCACTTCAACAACTTGCAGGTCTCCGCCATCCAGCACCACATGCCAGACAGCCGTCTCCATTGCATAGCCAACCGCCCATAGCGGCGAGCCGCGCAGCTCGACATCGACGGTGGCGACATTGGGAAAGGTCCCGCGGCCGCGCGCGAGGCGATCCCCCGCGGGATTGTGGTAGGTGTAGAAATAGCGATCGAGCAAGGCTTCCTCTCCCGGCGCGGGTCAGTGATGCAGAGAGGAAAAGCGCGCTTCGGAGGCGGAAAGGCGAGACCCCTATGCAACGAGAAAGACGCCCCCGAGAGGGCGTCCTTATTGTCGCTGAGTTCTTGGGCGAATCGCCTTATCCACCCGCCTCGGTCAGCCGAACCGTTGCTTCCGGCGCTTCGAAGTCATCACCCAACTGCGTGAAGTCATCCACGCTGAAGATGAAGGGCGCGTCCGATGGCAATAGCGCGAAAGAGACGTTATCCGACAGATTGGCGACGTAGAGATACTGAATCAGATTGGGATTGGCCGCGATCTGATCGCTGATGACGCGCAATGCCTCGGCTTCGGCTTGCGCTTCAATCAGGCGAGCGTTTGCGCGACCGCGCGCTTCTTCTTCCACTGCATCGGCGCGACCGCGAGCTTCGGTCTGGACGCGCACCGCTTCGGTTTCGGCGCGCAACCGCTTCTGCTCTTCGATCTGCTTCTCTTCAATAGAAAGGGCGAAAGACTGGTTGAATTCAATCTGGCGCACGAGCAGCGAGGTCAAGGTCAAGCCTTCGGTTTTCATGCGCTCGCCAACGGCTGTGGAGATATCAATGCCCAACTGTTCTCGGCTTTGGCCATAAATCGCTTCCGCCTCGAAAAGCGATACGATATCGCGGGTGACGGCGCGCACGGTCGGGCGGATGAAATCCGATTCGTAACGATTCTGCCAATTCAGGTGAATCGTATTGATATCGTCCCGCACGATGCGATAGAGCACGGTGATATCGAGCTTCACTTCCTGCCCGTCTTTAGTCAGCGCTTCCACGGCGTCGTTGCCTTGCAGGCGCCCCTCGCTGCTGATGCCCGACATGGTGTATTCGCGCTGATCGGTCGGGTAGATGATGTATTCCTGCAAGCCCGGGATGATGATCGATGTGCCTGGCGCGCGCGCCGGATCTTCCAGCTCGCCGGTCAGCACGTTGACGATGACGGCCGCCCGCGCCGGCTGCACGATCAAGATGCCGGAACTGACGATGAAGAGCACAATGCCAGCGGCGAAGCCAAACAGCGCCAGTACAACGCCACTGCGCGACGAGCGACCCTGCGACGCCAAGGTGAAGGCGAAGGCCACGCCCAATATGCCGATCCCGAAGGCGAGAACCGCAACAATTCCCAATAGTCCACCAAAATTCATGTCCGCTCCTTCATAGCAGTTGCTTCTGCTATCTCAATTGTACCCGATGATTATATCATACCACGTCCGCTCACTGGATTCCCCAATTACTAGGGGTTTGGCAGGGCAATCTCATCAAAATCGTTTCGCGCCGATCTCCGTCTAAAAGTGTGAAATTGTAGGGGCGTCTCGTGAGACGCCCGTGAAAATAGTCGACAAATAGCGGGCGTTTCCGCGAAACGCCCCTACAGAATTACGAAAGTTGTGGGGAAATAGTTGATTTGAGCGCCATTTCAATTTGATGCGATTGCCCTGAGGGGTTTGGCGGCTGAGTATGGATACGTGATCGCGGACTTTTGGTTGCGTCATGCGCCGGTCCAGCCGGGACCGCGGACGACCCGCCCGGGCGTGTTCCCAGTATGCTCGCCGTCACGCAACGCTTGCGTCCCATTGACGAAGACGTGAATCATGCCGTCGCTGTATTGGTGTGGATCGCCGGGAACCGAGTGGTCTTGCACGCGCGAGGGATCGAAAATGGCGATGTCGGCGAAGTAACCGGGCTTGAGGTAGCCGCGCTCTTTCAGCTTGAGATTGTCGGCGGCGAAGCCGGAGAGCCGCCGCACAGCGTCTTCGAGCTTGACCAAGCCTTCATCGCGGACGTATTTGCCGATGACGCGGGCAAAGCTGCCATAAGCGCGCGGATGGGGATGGTAGCTGAGGAAGGCGCCTTCGGTCGCGATCGAGCCGGCATCGGAGCAGAAACTGACCCAGGGCAGCTGAATTTGCTTACGCAGGTTGTCTTCCGACATGCTGAAATAGAGCGAGAAGATGCGGCTGTTATCCTCGATCAGCAGATCGATGGCGGCATCGGCGCCGGATGCGCCGCGCTCTTGCATGACATCGCGCAGCCATTTGCCCTGGTATTTGCGCAGTTCCTTCTTGGCGAAGCCAGCCAGCATGATGCCGTCCGGTCCGTTCTCCTCGAACATATTCTCCCATTGATGCGACGGCAAGGCCATTTCGCCTTTGATGCGCTCGCGCAAGTCGGGGTTTTTTAGCCGCTCGATCATCGCCTCAAAGCCGCCATCGTGCGCCCAGGCGGGAATGCAGGAAGCCAAGCCGGTGCCGCTATAAGGATAGGTGTACATATCGGCGGTCAAGGGCAAGTCTTCGGCGCGGACGGCTTCGACACGGGCGATGACTTCGTCCATCTTGCGCCAATTCGCCTTACCCGCCGCCTTAAGATGGTAGATTTCGCCGGTGACGCCGGTTGCGCGCATGATGCGAATCAGCTCGTCGAGCGCTTCATGAAATTGCGCGCCTTCGCTGCGCAAATGGGTGATGTACATGCCATCGTGCTCGGCGACCACGCGGCAAAGCTCGATCAGTTCTTCTGTTGGCTGATAAGTCGCCGGCGGATAGATCAGGGCGGCCGACATGCCCATGGCGCCTTCGCGCATGGCCTCATGCAGCAGGCGCTTCATCTCCGCCATCTCCGCGTCGGTGACGGAGCGGTCGTCGTAACCGGCGGCATGCACCCGCAGCGTCGCCGAACCGACGAAGGAAGCTACATTGGTCGCCACGCCTTTGCGCTCGAGGAATTCGAGGTATTCGCCCAAGGTGGTCCACTCGATGTCGTATTGGATATCGGCGGTGGAGAGGATGGTATCGCGATTGCGCTTCATTTCGGAGTTGAGCGGACCCATCGAGGTACCCTCGCCCATGACTTCGAGGGTGACGCCCTGCTTGATGTCGCTCATGCTGCGCCCGTCTTCGATCAGCGATTCGGTCGCCCAGCTGAGCATGTTGATGAAGCCGGGCGCGAC
>JAPOYT010000047.1 GCA_026706445.1 Chloroflexota bacterium | reverse complement strand
ATCGGGCAGGCTGAGCAGGCGGATCGTCTCGGCGGTGGGCGCGGCGTCGACGATAAGCACATCGAATTCGTCCGCTTGGAAGTATTCGCTGATCCAGAGCAACTGAGCGCCCTCTTCGAGACCGGGGATGATGGTGACTTCGGAGGCGTTGACCTTGGCGATGCCTTCGCGGTTGAAGAAGGCGCCGAGGTATTCCTGGATTCTGCCCCAGTACTTCTGCATGGAGTAGCGGGTATCGAGCTCTTGCGCCCAGAGATTCTCGGCGATTTGCGCCGCTTCGGGTCCCACCTCCACATCGAGGGCGTCGCCGAGGCTGTGCGCCGTATCGGTGCTGACGACGATCGTCTTCATGCCGAGCTCGGCGCAGCGCAGGGCGGTCGCCGCCGAGATGCTCGTCTTGCCAACTCCGCCTTTGCCCGTATGCACAATGACGCGCATTTAGTCACCTCTGTTTTTTGTGTTGGGATGAACTGCTGAGTCAGGTCGTCTCACATACAAGTATACGCAGGAAGGGCGACAAAGTAGCGTTGGATTTGCGAGAATGCGGGCGCGGAACGACAAGAAAAGAGGCTTGACAAGACTAGAACAAACAATCTATGATCGGCGCAACGAACAGATAATCGCTTTGCGAAGGAGAGTGGACGATGCGTCCGATAGTGCATGTTGAAATCCCGTCGGCGGACAATGACGCGCAGAAGGCTTTTTATAACGCGCTGCTGGGCTGGCAGGTGAACGAAGTCCCGATGGGCGACGACTTCACCTATGTCATGTTCAACACCGGCGTCGATACGGGCGTGGCGCTTTCGCCGTTGGGCGACGGCATGGAGCCGGGCGATGTGCTTCTGTATTTCCACAGCGATGACCTCGATGCCGATATGGCGCGCGTTCCCGAGCTGGGTGGAACGGTGATTCTGCCGCGACAGGAAGTTCCGGGTTTTGGCGCCTTGGGCATGTTCTTGGATCCGACGGGGAATCGGGTGGCTTTCTGGCAGAGTGTGGATCCGGGGCAGGGTTAAGTCCCCCACCCCCACCCCCCAGCCCCCTCCCCCATAAAGAGAGGGGGAGCTAATCGCGGCGGGGCGCAAGGTATTTTGCGTGGGCGGCGGCATTGTCGCGCGTGTGTCTACAGTTCCTTGGTGGAGCGCATTTGGCAATTATGTCTGAGTTTCCGCTGTTGAAGGACATGATCGACCGGCAATTGGTTGAGCAGATAGCCGACCGGATATTGCTGGCGCATGATCCGTTTGACCGGGACGGATTTGTTACGGCAGTGATGGCGGGATTGGAAAGTCTCGAGCTGAAGCAGCGCTTCGCCTGGGTCGCCGACAAGCTGCGGGAATATCTGCCGGACGATTATCCGATTGCGCTGGGCATATTGCTACGGATTCTGGATGAGGCGGATGGTCGCTTCGAGCCGATTGAAGACGCTGGATTCCGCCTGCTGCCGATACCGACATTCGTCTACCGGCATGGGCTGGACCACCTCGAAGCGTCGCTGGACGCGATGCATATCATTACGCGGCATACATCATGCGAGGGGGCGATTCGGCCCTATATCATCCAAGATCCGCAGGCGACGCTGGCGCGTTTGCATCAATGGGCGCTGGACGACGACGAGCATGTGCGCCGCCTGGTCAGCGAAGGCAGCCGCCCGCGTTTGCCCTGGTGGCCGCAGCTGACAGATCTCATCGCCGATCCTTCGCCTTCGCTGGCGCTGCTTGAGCGCCTCAAAGATGATCCATCGCTTTATGTGCGGCGTTCGGTTGCGAACCACCTCAACGATATCGGCAAGGATCACCCGGAGCTCTTGCTGGAGCGGATGGAAGCATGGTCCGTGGATGCCAGTGAAGAGCGGCGCTGGCTGATCAATCACGCGCTGCGGAGCCTGGTGAAGGCGGGCGACCGGCGGGCGCTGGCGATTCTCGGTTATGGACCAGCAGCAGTTGAACTGGAGAAACTTGCGCTAAATCCGACGGCGCTTGATTTCGGCGAGGCATTAACGTTTTCCTTTGCGCTGCGCAATGTGGGCGATGAGGCGCAAAACCTGATGGTCGATTTTGTGATGCATTTTCTCAAAGCGAATGGCAAAACGGCGCCGAAGGTCTTCAAATTGAAAAAGATGAGACTGGCTGCGGGCGAAAGGGCGCAGATCGAGAAGCGATTCGCCATCCGTCCGATCTCGACGAGGAAGTATTATCCTGGGCGGCAACGCCTGGAGATTCAGGTCAACGGGATTGTGCTCGGGGGCGCAGATTTCGAGCTCGTGATGGATTAGTAGCTGTCCCCAAACCCTCCCGCCATCTATTTTTGGTAAATCCTCACCAAGAACGACGCTGTAGGGGCGACTCGGTGAGTCGCCCGTGCGCAACATTGCAGAAAACAATGGGCGAGTCGCCGCCTCGCCCCTGTTTTCTTTGCCAAGAGTCACATTTAAGTCTAACTTTAAGCTCACTACTGTGCAAAATTGACGAAATTCCTTGTGAGTTATCTCAGAAGTTATTACAGT
>JAPOYT010000087.1:2245-2519 GCA_026706445.1 Chloroflexota bacterium | reverse complement strand
GCTGACGCAACTGCGCGTGGGTCTGGTAGAAGTAGCGATACACGGTCTGTTCTTTAATGGTCCGATGCATTCATTCAGGGTGTGGTGATGACGGGGCTGAAAGGCTAGGGGAGTCGGCTACGCCCAAAACGCTTTTTCAAGATCGGTGAATTCTGACGGCGGACCCTCAAACTTGTTTCGTCCCAGCTCGAGCACGTAAACATAATCCGCGATCTTCAGCGCTTCGCGAATCTCCTGATCGACCAGCAGGATGGTCAAACCTTCCTCATCGCGC
>JAPOYT010000087.1:0-2199 GCA_026706445.1 Chloroflexota bacterium | reverse complement strand
GGCGTGATCATGCTGCTTTTCGCGCAGGATGGGAAATCGATGGAAGTTGTCTTCAATCTTGCTCTCGATTCGCTTCTTGTCCTTTTGGAAGGTCCAGGCGCCCAACATGAGATTCTCGCGCACGCTCATGTGCTTAAAGACGCCGGGCTGCTGCGGAATATAGCTGATGCCTAAATCAATGAGTCGGTGCGTCGCCGTGCCGGTGACATCATTGCCATTGAGCAGCACTTGCCCGCTGTGCGGCGTCAAGAAGCCGTAGACGGCTTTCAGCAGGGTGGATTTGCCGACGCCGTTTGCGCCCAGGATCGCCGTCAACTTCCCGCTTTCCGCTCTTAAGCTCAAGCCTCGCAAGATGTGCAAATCTTCGTAATAGCCGACGTAGAGGTCTTGTATTTCCAGCATTTAGTCGTCCTCGTCGTGGCCAAGATAGGCGTCAATCACAGCCGGGTCGTTCCTCACAGCGCTCGGCTCGCCATCGGCGATAAGGGCGCCATGATTCAGCACGATCAAGCGCTCGCTCAATTCGAAGACTGCGCCCATATTGTGGCTGATGAACATAATCGCCTTGCCGTCTTCATGAACGCGATGGATATAATCGGTGATTGTCGCTTGCAAGCGCGGATGCACGCCGGCAAATGGCTCATCCAAAATGATGACGGACGGGTCGAGCATCAGCAGGCGGCCCAATTCCAGCAGTTTGCGTTGGCCGCCGCTTAGCGCGCGGCTCAACTCATTCGTGAGGTGATCGATCGTCAGCAAGTTCAGGATCTCGTGAGAGCGCGCTTCCAGGTCCATGCGGTTGGCGCGCGGATTATGAGCCAAGCCGGGCACCATCATGTTCTCCATCACGGTCATGCGGCCCAGCGCCCGTGTGATTTGAAATGTGCGGCCCAAGCCCGCGCGCGTCACATCGTATGGCGGATGTCCGTCAATGCGGCGGCCGTTGAGGTAGATTGTGCCGCTGCTTGGCTTGAGCGTACCGCTCATCAGATTAGTCAGCGTGGTTTTGCCAGCGCCGTTGGGACCGATCATACCGATCAACTGCGGCTCTGTCACCGTAAACGACACATGATCCACCGCTTGCAGGCCGCCGAATCGCTTGGACACCTTGTTCAATTCCAGGTTGATGTCACTCATCTTCCGCCTCGTTTCGCGCGGCATGTTCGTCATCGCTCTCGCGCTTGGAAACCGTTTCCTTCATCGCGATGTCGCGGCCGCTGAACCAGGTGATGATGGGGTAAAGCAAGCCATTGCGCATGTAACGCAAGGTGAAGACCATCACGACGCCGAAAAGCGCAAAACGCCAGTAGCCCGTATCCCAAACGATAGCATCGGAACCGTCAGGCAGCGTCAATCCGAATGGCAGGCTGATAACGACTTGTCGCACCGCCTCCAGCATGTAGCGGGAAATAAAGGCGCCGGCGGCCGCCCCGATCAGACTCTCCATGCCGCCGATGACCGCGTAAGCAATGATCAGTGACATTTGCAGAATTTCCAGCTGTTCCGGGATGATGCGCTCGGAGCCGACATCGCTGTAAAAGATGGCGCCGGCAAAGCCGACAATCATGCTGGTGAATACGAATATCAGAATCTTGTAGCGCACGACATTGACGCCAAGGGCGGAGGCGGCGTCTTCATCTTCGCGCATCGCCCGCAAAAATAAGCCAATGGGAGAGTTCGCCACCCAATATAGCGCCAGCAGGCATACAAGCAGGAGCGCAAACATCAGGTAGTATTCGACCTGCCTGGCCGCATCGACATCGGCGATTTGCAGCAGCGGACGCAGTGACAAGCCATTGGAGCCGCCGGTGTAATCGTACTCGGTCAGCATCATGATGCGGAACAGCTCGGAGAAAGCGATGGTGAACAGCGCCAGATAAGCCGCGCGCAAGCGCAGCAGCAGCCAGCCGATCACCAAACCGACCGCGCCAGCAACTACGGTGCCGATGATGATGGAACCAATCGCCGAGATCGATTCCGGCGTGATGCTGATGCCCAGCATGGCGAAGGTGAAGCCATCGCGCGCGACCAAACCAGCGACGTAGGCGCCAATCCCCATGAAAGCCATGTGCCCAAAGGAGAACTGCCCGGCAATGCCCGCCAGCAATGCCCAGCTAGAAGACATAATGGCGTAGAAGAATCCACTGATGAAGACGGTCTTGGCGTAATTGGATTGCGAGGTGTCGTTAGGGAACCAGA
>JAPOYT010000190.1 GCA_026706445.1 Chloroflexota bacterium | reverse complement strand
GTGTATCCTTTTCGGTTGAAACACAAAAAGCTTTACCACCGAGGACACCGAGAATAGCGAGAGCGCCGAGAATTGTCTGCGAAATATGCCGGTTTCTGTGTGTCCTTTGCGCCTTTGTGGTGAAGTTGGATTTAGCTCATTTGAGTTTCAATCGAATTCGATACTCTACCCAATCTAACCCGGATGGGAGGTCACTCCGCCAGTCGCCAAGCTATAGATGACAAATGCGATATACGCGCCCAAGAAAAGAGCCGATTGCCGGCGTCCCAGCCTGTGATTGCGCAAAAACAGAATCAGCAATACGGCGAAAGCCAGCATGACGACGAACTCCAGCTGCGCCTCGGCGCGCTTGACCGCGATAGGCTGTACGAATGCCGCAGCGCCCAGAATCAGCAGCAGGTTTGCAATGTTAGAACCGACGACATTGCCGATTGCCAGGTCCGTTTCGCGGTGATACGCGGCCGAAATCGAAGCGGCGAGCTCGGGCAGCGATGTGCCAAAAGCGACTAGCGTAACGGCGATCACCAATTCGCTAAGGCCAACCATGCGCGCCAGGTTGACCGCGCCTTCCACCATCATCCGTGAGCCGAGCGCGAGCGCCAGAATGCCCAGCAGAAGCCAGGTGAATTCGCGCCCTCGATTGCGGCCGCTTTG
This sequence comes from Chloroflexota bacterium, assembly GCA_026706445.1. Taxonomy (GTDB): domain Bacteria; phylum Chloroflexota; class Anaerolineae; order Aggregatilineales; family Phototrophicaceae; genus UBA6055. The sequence goes on along the minus strand of JAPOYT010000190.1, from coordinate 23,460 downwards.
CGGCGTCTCATCAAGGTCGGCCAGGAGTCGATCTCGCTCGTTCCGCTCGCGCTTCGCCCACCGATACAGCATCACATTGAAGGCGACGAAGGCGACCAGCAGGATCGAACCATCCAGCCGATTGATGTCGCCGTCAAGAGTAAGCGCAACGACAGAAATCGAGAACAGGATCATGATCGGAATCTCGCGCCGCAACAGAACGGCTTTGACGCTTAAGGGCGCGATCAAGCCGGTAAGGCCCAATATGAGACCGATATTGGCGATGTTTGAGCCGATCACGTTACCAAGCGCAAAATCGCTCTTGCCAATTAGCGCCGCCTGCAAACTCACCAGAAGCTCGGGCATGGAAGTGCCGATGGCGACGAACGTGAGCGCGATTACCAATACGGAAACGCCAAATGACATCGCCAGATTCGAGGCGCCCCGCACCAGCCAGTTGCCGCCATAGAACAGCCCGATCAGACCAGCGATTAGCAGCGCAGCGTTGAGGAGCATCGGCTATTTTCCCTCGCGCGCCGGTCGAAATGACGGCGAAGGAAGATTTCGTTCAGGCGTAAATGACATGCTGCAACAGGAACCGATCGATTTTTTCGTAATAGGAAGTGATCGTCTCTGGCAGGCGCCAGCCATGTCCCTCGCCTTCAAAGAGATGGTATTCATGCGGGATGCCGCGCCGTTTCAGCGAGGCGACAATGCTGTCCGATTGATCTTGCGGCACGACAACATCATCGGCGCCTTGAAATACGATGATCGGATCGACAATCTTGTCTGCGTGAAATACCGGCGAGCGCTCTCGATAGAGATCGGCCGCCGCGGGCAGCTCGCCCAACAGCCAGTAGGTGTAGCGCTCTTCAAACTTGTGCGTGTCCATCAGCAAGCCAAATTGGTTCGACACGCCATACGAGCAGATGCCCGCCTTGTAGAAGCCGGGGTGATCGACCAGCGACTGCAAGACGGTGAAACCACCGGCGCTGCCGCCCATGATGACAGCTTTCGATTTGTCAATCAGCCCTTCGTTCGCCAGATGCATTACGCCCGAAACCGAATCGATGACATCGTAGACGCCCCAGTTGCCGCGATGCATATCCATATACGCTTTGCCGTAACCGGTGCTGCCGCGGTGATTAACCTGCAGGACGGCGTATCCGCGCGTGGTGAAGAATTGCGTTTCGCTGTAGTAGCCGGCGCTGCGCTGTGATGTGGGACCGCCATGCACATTAACGATCAAAGGCGGCAGCCCGGCTGGCATGTCGTCCTGGAGAACGGGCGGATAATACAATCCGTAGACATCGCCGCCATCATCGCCGCGCCATGTGATTGCGCGCGCGGTCGATAGCTGATCCTCGCGCAGATTCTCCGTTCCGCCACGCCGATGCACCGAGACATCGCCGCTCAAATTTAGGGAAATCACCCTTGGCGGAATCAGCGCCGAAGATGCGATCATTGCAACTGCATCGTTGTCGCGAGACACGCTGATCTGCTCCATCTGCGTGTACTCTTCCAGCCCGGCAACTACTTCGCTGCGGGCGGAGTCCAGGTCAATGCGCCGCAAGCTGAAAAAGCCCTGGCAATTCTCGAGATAGAATATGGAACGACTGTCGCGAGCCCATCCATACGTGCGCAGACCCTGCGCCCACGCGGGCGCGCCATGTTCCGTCTCATCGACTGTCAGTTGAATATGCTTCTGTTCCGCGAGGTCATACAGGCAGATCTGGTTCCAGCCGCTGGCATCGCTGACGTAGGACAGATAACGCCCATCCGGCGAGAATTCGGGCTGGAAGATGGCTGTGTTCTGGTCGCCCGCGGCGGTAACGACATCGTTCGCAAATGGCTTTCCAGCGCCGTCGAAAGCCAGCGAGCTCAGGCGCAGTTCGCTCCCGTTCCATGGCATCTGCGGATGATTCCAGGCGATGTACGCAATATGACTGCCGGCGGGATGCCAGGTCGGCTGCATCACGAAATCCGTGCCGTATGCCAGCTTGCGCGGAAAATCTTCGCCAGATGCGTCGACGATCGCGAGACCATCGACATGTTCATAACTGTGTACAAAGACGACCCATTCGCCGTCTGGCGAAACAGCGGGCGAGGCGAAACTGCCGTATGCGGGTGTGATCGCGCGCGCTTCGCCCCCAGCCAGCGCCTGGCGGAAGAGTCTGCCTTTGGCGACGAAGAAGACGTTCCCATCCCCAAGCGTATATGCGCCGCCGCCATATCCAACACGGCCTGCGACATTTAATGTTGTGTCCGTTAGATCGCGCGGCGCCTGGCTTCCGGTCTGTGCCAGCAACACGCCGGTCTTCGCGCGGTTTTCCCACCAGACAAGCGCATCCCCCACCCGATACCACTGCACATCGCGCAGGCTGACTCCGCTGGCAATTGACGCGCCACTGATCGGACTGGCCCAAGTGCCGTATGCTTTGCTCACAACATTCGCCTTGCGCACTGTTGTCATTGGATTGGGATTGTACCTAACCCAGGGCAAAACAAAATGCCCACTTGCGCGGGCACTCTGCGACTAAATACAGTAGCATGAATTGAATCATTTGGGTACTGCGCCAGCGACCGACAATCTAGCCCATTGCTAAATTCATGTCAAGGTTTCGGTCGACTTATCCGATACGGGAGGCTGGCCTCCTGCCTAAGCTTCGATTGGCCGGTAGTTGGTGTCGATAGTGCTGATGTACTCCAAGGCGTAACGCCCCAATTCGCTTTCGGGCGCGAATTCTTCGGACACAATTTCAACAACTGTGCCAGTTTCCGCCCAGTCGTAGAGTTCCTTCGCCCGGCTATTCAACGACATAATGCAGCCGAAGGTCGTCGGTTCATAGGTGTAACCGCCACCAAGCAGGTTGCCGTTTGGCAGTCTTACGGCGCCGTGGAAACCATTCATCAAGCCGGGCACCACTTCGTAAATGCCCATGAACCAGAACATCTCCCATTGATTGCAGTTGGTTCCCAAGTCACTGCAAAGCGCGTAGCTGCTGCCGAAAGATTTGGGATTATGCGTTAGTATCTGAAAGATGCCGGGATAAGTCGGCGCCGTTTCACGACCTGATGAAATCCCCCAGCTGAAACGCAGATCTTTGTTTTCAAAGGCAATAAGCCATTGCGACTGCAGATCGACGATGATGCGCTTCTGCGGGACCGGGTCTTCCGGCAGCAGCGCATCGCGCGACGGAATCTGAATTTCTTGTCCGACGATCAAGGCATCCCAATTTACGGTCGGGTTCGCATCGCGAATCAGTTCGTACGGTATGCCTTCTTTTCGCCCGATGCGGAATCCGGTGTCCTGTAACACGACAGAATACGGCTCGGGCAGGTAGTTGAGCCGCAGGGTGACATCTGGCGCGCTGGCGTTTAACGCTTCCTGCAGCTTGTCAATCGCTTGCAACTCGTCGATATAGCGCCCGCCATTGACCAGTTTCAAGTTCTCGCCATCGACAAAGTCGCGAAAGGCGTTTTCACGCACGGACAAGCCGTTTTCGCCCGCCGTCAGCCATTCCGCCACTTGCTGCTGGTTTACGCTGAAGGTGATCATCCGGTCCTTAAACGGATCGTAGCCACGTATACGAACGCCATTCTGCAGGAAAAGGATCGCTTGATCGAGAAAGGGCGAACTATCCAAAACGGTCGGATTCAGTGGGATGGTGGGCAATTCGAATCGCCGATAATTGACTGTTGCGCTGGTCTGCTCCTTGAGCAAACGCAAACTCTCGGTGATGTCAAGATGACGCCCGCGGCGTCCGGGCACTGTGATCAAGCGGCCGCCGGACCATTTGTAGCCGGCCTCATACTGCGGCACGTATACCGCTTCGGTAAAATCAAGCAGCAGAGATTGCGCCCGGCTGTGAGAAACAGTTAGCCGCGGCTCGATATTGACGCCCATAGGAATGCCCGCTAGCCCCGCCGCCTTGGCGCTGTCAGCCATTGACGAAGCATCAATCGATAAGCCTAGCTCGTCGGGACGCGCCACCTTTAGAATTTCGCCGTCAACTGTGATGTCAATCTGGAGGTCGTTATCCCAATGTTGGCGTATCGCCTTTTCCGCTTCCGCCGGTGTCATCTCGCCAATAGCGACGCCCATGGCGTAAACATTTGGAAAGATTCGCCCAGCCATCAGAAAGTTCGATACGAAAAAAACGAAGACAACAGAGGTCATCAAGACGGTCAACTTCGCCACCGGCGATCGGCTGGAAAAAAGCCATGCTAGCGCGCGGTGCGATGCCTTATCTTCGTTGTATGACGGAAAGTACCGGCGCAGAAATGTATGCTCGCTGCCGGCGGCTAACTTCCCTTCCATCATTGCCTGACGCCGCTGCTGGCGCTCGAAATTGCGGTCTCGCGCGCGTTTGGCTTTTCTTCTGCGCCTGCCGGAATCGTCGTACATCAACTCAATATCCTACATAGTCGACGAATCACTCTGAGATTATTGTATTCAAATTCGCGAAAGCGGCATAGCGGATGCGGGGGAATTCAAGGAGCGGCTCGCGCCAAGACGATACCGCTAATCTTAGAAAAGCGTAATAATCCTGATGGCAATAGAACTCTGATACATTTATTATGCGTCATTCGGTAAAGTAAGGTGGAGAATTATTCGCGCCCTTATGTTATAGAAGAACGGCTTGTCTCATCACATTAGCGCTGTTGCGCTGCCCGAATTCTCTGTCCAGCGCGCCAATCAGTCGGCCGTGGTGATTGACCTGACGGACGATGGTTGAAAACGCGGGGCCTAAGTGACGCGTAGAGCCAAATGCGAAGGATAGATTGACAACGATCGGCGTTCGGCCGCAGTAAAATCTATCGACGAGGAAAAACACCGATGACTTATTGGGAAATACTGCTGAGCGAAATCGAAACGCCGCAGACCCAGATTGATATCGAGCTAAGCGAGGAACTGGAAGAGGAAGGCGCGGCGATTGATCTGCCAGAAGAGTTGCCTGTCCTTCCGCTGCGCGGCATGGTGGTGTATCCCCAGACTGCGATTCCGCTGACGGTCGGCCAGGAGCGGAGCATCCAACTGGTGGACGATGTCGTCGCCGGCAACCGTATGGTGGGATTGGCCGCTTCAAAAGACCCGAGCCTGGGAATACCCGGTCCCGATCAAGTACACAGCATTGGCACGCTAGCCACCATTCACCGCCTTTTCCGCACGCCGGATGGCACGATCCGCTTACTGATACAGGGCCTTCAGCGCATCCGAATCGACGAATTCGTCGAGACAAGCCCCTACCTCAAAGCGCGGGTGACGCGCATTCCCGAAGAAGAAGTCGTCTTCGCCGATGATATTGAAATGGAAGCGCTGGTGCGCAGCATTGTCGATCGCTTCACTAACCTGGCGGAGCTTGTGCCCAGCATTCCGCAGGAATTGGTGAATAACGCGCTGAATGTGGAAGACCCGCTTCAGCTGGTCTATTCGATCGCAACTTATGTGCGCATAGAGCTGGACGACGCGCAGGCGCTGCTGGTGATGGATCATGTTGGCGACAAAATACGCCATTTGCTGAAGCTGCTCACTAAAGAGTTCGAGGTGCTATCGCTGGGCCGCAAGATCCAGGAAGACGCCCAGCACGAAATGGAAAAATCACAGCGCGACTACTACCTCCGTGAGCAAATGAAGGCAATTCAGCGCGAGCTGGAAGAAGATGAAGATCAGCAGGAGATCGAGAAGTTCCGTCAACTGATCGAAGAAGCCAATATGCCGGAAGAAGCGCGCAAAGAAGCGGAGCGAGAGTTAAATCGGCTATCCAAGCTATCGGTGGCGGCCGCCGAGTACGGCGTGATTCGCACCTACCTCGATTGGATTTGCAGCATGCCCTGGGACCTGCGCACCGAGGACAAACTCGATATCGCCCATGCCCGCAATATCCTGGATGAAGATCATTACGGTTTGACCGATGTGAAAGAGCGCATCCTGGAATTCCTGGCTGTGCGCAAGCTGCGGGCGGAGCGTGCAGAGGACTTCGCGGAGCGCGATCGCTACGACCCGGTAAGGCGCGATCGTTCGGGCGCGATCCTGCTTTTCGTGGGACCGCCCGGTGTGGGCAAGACCTCCCTTGGCGCGTCAATTGCGCGCGCGATGGGCCGCGAATTCATCCGCATGAGCCTGGGCGGCATACGCGACGAAGCCGAGATTCGCGGTTTCCGCCGCACCTACATCGGCGCCATGCCGGGACGAATCATCCAGGCGATCCGCCGAGCGAAATCACGCAATCCCCTCATCATGCTCGATGAAATTGACAAGCTGGGGCGCGACTTTCGCGGCGATCCCGGCTCGGCTCTGCTGGAGGTCCTGGACCCGGAACAGAATGCCGAGTTTCGCGATCACTACCTGGATGTCGCCTTCGATTTGAGCGATGTCATGTTTATCACCACCGCCAATTCGCTCGATACCATCCCGGGACCCCTGCGCGACCGCATGGAAGTCATCCAACTGAGCGGTTACACCGAGCTGGAGAAGCGAGAGATCGCCGCCCAATACCTTGTGCCGCGTCAACGCCGCGAAAACGGGCTGCGAAGTGAGGAACTCGAATTTACCGATGCCGCGCTGCTCAAGATGATCCGCGATTACACGCGCGAAGCCGGTGTGCGTCACCTGGAAAGGGAGATCGGCAAGGCGGCGCGCAAAGTGGTTACGCTGGTCGCCGAAGGAGCGGTCGAGTCGGTTTCGGTCGATGAAGACGACGTCGTCGAGCTGCTGGGCAAAGCGCGCTTTGGCCATCGCAGTGAAATGCGGGACCGCACAGAAATGCCGGGCGTCGCCACCGGCCTCGCCTGGACGCCAACGGGCGGCGACGCCTTGTTCATTGAGGCGACCAAGATGAAAGGCGGCAAAGGTTTTCAATACACCGGCCAGCTCGGCGAAATCATGCAAGAGAGCGCCAAGATCGCCTACAGCTTTGCGCGTTCGCGGGCGGAGGAGCTGGGCGTCGATCCCGCCTTTTACAAGGAATATGACATCCATCTGCATGTGCCGGCCGGCGCCGTTCCCAAGGATGGACCAAGCGCCGGCGTCACGATGGCGACTGCGCTCGCTTCCCTGCTGACGGGGCGCACAGCCAAGAGCAATATCGCCATGACCGGCGAGCTAACGCTCAGCGGTCAAGTGCTGCCGGTCGGCGGCGTCAAAGACAAGGTGCTGGCGGCGCATCGCTTGGGCGCGGACACGGTGATCCTGCCGCGCAAAAACGAAAACGACCTCGACGATGTGCCTGAGGATGTGCGCGGCGAACTGAATTTCATCCTCGTCGAACGACTGGATGAAGTGCTGGATGTCGCCCTGATAGATGAATTCCCGCTGACCGAATCCGAACGGCCGGTTTCAAATTAGCGTATTCGTTTGTCGAGAGTACGCGATGGTAACGGCAGATGCCATTGCTTGACTTGCCGACGAAAGCGTCGCTGCATTATGAAGACATGCAGCCCGCGAACGAACAGGCGCCCGTGATCCTGATCCATGGAATGCTGGGCGCCGCGCGGATTCACCTCGGCCACGTCATGGATTGGCTTCATATTCAGGGGTTTCGGGTCATCGGCTTGACCTTGCGCGGCTACGGCGAATCCCAGCCGAAACCGCGTGACTTTCCCGACAATTTTTATCAGCGGGACGCCGATGATTTGTTAGCATTCCTGGGTAGTGTATCGAACTCGGTTGAAATTCAAATGAGCCAAATCCAACTTCAGCACAAAGGCGCAAAGGACACAAAGAAAATGGCATATTTCGCAGACAATTCTCGGCGCTCTCGCTTTTCTCGGCGCCCTCGGTGGTAAAGCTTTTTGTGTTTCAACCGAAAAGGATACACTTCCCATTCCTGGATGCGCTGTCGATCGAGCGCACCCATCTGATCGGTTATTCGGACGGCGGCGAAGTGGCGCTGATTGCCGCGGGGAAGGCGCCGGAGCGCATCGCGTCTTGCATCGCCATCGGCGCCATCGGCAACTTCGGCGCCGAGCTGCGGCCCAGGTTCCAGCGGATGTATCCGGGCGACTGGATTACCGACGAAGAAAAGCGTATTCATGGCTTCAAAGATGCCGCCCGCTTCACCGGCGAATGGCTACGCGCGATGACGCGGATGATCGACTCCGGTGGCGATATCAGCCTGAGCCTGGCGCCGAATATCAGCTGTCCGCTGATCATCATGCTTGGCGAGAAGGACAAGCTCAATCCGCGGCGCAACGGCGAGCGATTCGTGAATGCCGTTCCCAAGGGCCGCCTGGCGATGTTCGACTGCGGCCACGCCGTGCATGACGAGCAGCGAGACGCTTTCTATCGCATGACGCTAAATCACCTGCGCGCCGCTACTCGTGACTGACTACTCCCGCGTGACGCGGATTTCCAACTGTTGCGCGCGTTTTTCGCTGCTAAACTAAGAAGCGCCCGATTCCATACGCGCTGGCCCGCTCCTTATGACTCAATTGCAGCAGATTCCGCTCCATATTCAAAGCGCAGCGCGATCCGGCTGGAAAGCCAATCCGGTAATTTATGAGATCAACACTTGGGTTTGGCTGACGCATCTGAGCCGCAAGTATGACCGCATTGTCACCTTGGGTGATGTGCCGGAGAACGAGCTGGCGGAATTGGCCGCCTGGCGCTTCGACGCCCTCTGGTTGATGGGCGTATGGCATCGCGGGCATGCCACGCGTCTGAGCGCGCTCAATTATCTGCACGAGTATCGCCATGCCCTGCCCGACATTAGCGACGCCGACGTTTGCGGTTCCGCCTATGCCATCTGTGAATATCACGTCGAGGAGCAACTGGGCGGACCCGATGGTCTGGCGCGTTTCCGCGAAAGACTGCGCGAGTATGGCATCAAGCTTATTCTCGATTTCGCGCCCAATCATGTCGCGACCGATCATCGCTGGATTGACGAGCATTCTGAATACTTCGTCTGTGGCGAGCCCGGCGACTTGAACGCGTTTCCCGAAAGTTTCTTTTCCGCATCGAAAGCGGACGGCGGCGAGCTGGCGATCGCTCATGGACGCGACCCATATTTTCCCGCCTGGATAGATACGGCGCAACTCAATGTCTTTCATCCGGGCTTGCGGCGCGCGATCATCGATACACTGATCGAAATCGGATCCCAGTGCGATGGCTTACGCTGCGACATGGCGATGCTTGCGACCAACACGGTATTCTCGCAGACTTGGGGCGAGCGCGCGGGCGCCAACCCGGCGCAAGAATTCTGGCTCGAAATTATCCCTGCCGCGCGCGAAGTTCATCCGCAAATGCTCTTCATGGCGGAGGTCTATTGGGATCTCGAACATGAATTGCAGTTGCAAGGTTTCGACTATACCTATGACAAGCGTCTGTATGATCGGATCGTCAATGGCGATGTCGGCGAGGTCAAATCGAGCCTGCGGGCGGCGCCAAACTTTTTGCGTTCCAGCCTTCGATTCATCGAAAATCATGATGAGCCGCGCGCCATGGAAACACTCGGCGAGGATCGACAGCGAGCGGCGGCGGCTTTGATATGCACGCTTCCGGGGGCGTCATTGCTGCATCAGGGCCAGCTTGAGGGAAAGCGGATCAAGCTTCCGGTGCAGATCAACCGGGCTGCGGATGAGCCGGCGCGCCCGATGCTCAAGCGCTTCTATCGCCGCTTGCTGCGCGAGGTTAGCGGGTCGATTTATCATGACGGAAGCTGGCGCATGATTGAGGCTGAACCGATTCACTCGGACGACTTCACCTATCAAAACGTGATCGCGTACACATGGTCTGACGCTGGCGACAAGCGGCTTATCGTGATAAATCTCAGCGGCGGCTGGGCGCGCGCCACTGTTGCGCTTGACGATTGGCAGCAGTCGGTAGATGTAGAATTGCGGCTGATGGACATCCTGAGCGAGTCATTCACGCGGCAAAGCGCAGGCCCGCTGCTAGATCGCGGCCTGCAATTGGAGGTTCCGCCTTTTGGCGCTCATATCTTCCGCTTTGAGCAGGATGCCGGCTGAGGCGGGAAGATATGCGCATGAAAGCCGCCGTCAATCGCAGGCCTGGGCTCAACAAGACTTTGCCATGAATCGCCAGTTTAACGAAAAGTCAAATCGAAGCCGGCACCTCCTGGTAGTCACCGGCATCGCTGTGCTGCTTTGGTCTGGTCTGGAAGATAACGACGCCTTGGCAGTGTCTGCGCTTGGTTCGCTGCTGGCGACAGCTGCCAGCATGACGCTTCTCGATTCGCAACCGTTCCGCGCAATCTGTCGCCGCCTAAGCCTGCCTAAACGAATGGCGCTTTCAGGCGCGTCTATCGGGGCGCTCGCCAGTGTGACAACAGCCCTGCTGATGCTATTCAAAGACCTGCGCCACGCCCATATCTTCCCCGATTATCCGCCGGAAATGATGCTTGCGACGTTGGAGCGAATGCCGATTTGGGCGCTGGCCGGCGGACTGGCTGGCATTGGCATCGGCCTCTTGCTCCAGCTGCGACAGGAACGGCTTCGAGCGCGCTGACAAGACCGCCGCATCCGGCTGCGCTACAATATGCTCACTGATTGACCACCTGCTTTCAGGAGGCGCAACAACCTATGGCGCAATATATGCTTTCACTTGATCAAGGGACGACCTCATCGCGCGCGATTCTATTCAATCGGAACGGCGGCATCGCGCGCAGCTCGCAGACGGAATTCAGGCAATATTATCCGCGCCCCGGTTGGGTTGAGCATGACGCCGAGGAGATTTGGGCTTCGCAATTGGCGGTCGCGCGCGATGTCGTCGCCGATGCCGCTGACATCGCCGCCATCGGCATCAGCAATCAGCGCGAAACCACCGTCATCTGGGACCGCGAAACCGGCGAGCCGATACACAAGGCAATCGTCTGGCAAGATCGCCGAACGGCCGCATTCTGCGACGAGCTCAAGCGTGAGGGTTTCGACGCGACGATTCTGCGTCTTACCGGGCTCGTCACCGATGCTTACTTCTCCGGCACAAAAGTCGTCTGGCTCTTGGATAATGTGGCTGGCGCGCGCGAAAAAGCGGAAGCGGGCCAATTGGCTTTTGGCACGATTGACAGCTACCTCGTGTGGAAACTCAGCGGCGGAAGACTCCATATCACCGATGTCAGCAATGCGGCGCGCACCATGCTCTTTGACATTCATCGTGGCGAATGGGCGGATGCGATCCTGGATCGTCTCAATATCCCGCGCGCGATTCTGCCTGATGTTCGTCCCTGCAGTCAGCTCTACGGTGAAAGCGACGCCAAACTATTCGGCCGGTCTATTCCCATCGCCGGCATGGCGGGCGACCAGCAAGCGGCAACGTTTGGCCAGGCGGCTTATCAAGCCGGCATGGCGAAGAACACTTATGGCACCGGCTGTTTCATGCTGATGAACACCGGCGATAAGCCGCAATCGTCCACCAACAATCTGTTGACCACGATCGCCTGGCAAATCGGCGAGCAGCCGAGGCAATACGCCCTGGAAGGCAGCGTCTTCATGGCGGGGGCGGCCGTGCAATGGCTGCGCGATGAACTGAAGCTCATAGAAGACGCCGCGGATAGTGAAGCAATCGCGGATTCAATAAGTAGCGCGGACGGCGTCTACGTAGTGCCGGCCTTTGTTGGCTTGGGCGCGCCATATTGGGACCAATATGCGCGCGGCGCGATCGTCGGCTTGACCCGGGGCAGCGGCCGCGCTCATATCGTCCGCGCCACGCTTGAGTCCATCGCTTACCAATCGCGCGATGTTGTGGATGCGATGAAAGCTGATTCGGGTCTGGAGCTGGAGGCGCTGCGCGTCGACGGCGGCGCCGTCGTCAACGATTTTCTGATGCAGTTTCAAGCCGATGTCCTGGGCGTGCCCGTTCAACGTCCGTCTGTAACCGAAACCACCGCCCTTGGCGCCGCTTATTTGGCGGGCTTGGCAATCGGCTTCTGGGAATCCCAAGACGAAATTGCGCGCCAATGGCAGTTGGAGCGGATCTTCGAGCCGGCGATGTCTGCCGATCAGCGGGAGTCGCTATATAGCGGCTGGCAGCGAGCGGTGGAACGCGCGCGCGCTTGGGCAGAGGACTAAACGCCCTTTCCGTCGATCAGCCGCGTTTCCGCTATACTAGGTTCATCGCAGGTTGGCAGGATTACTCGATGCTTAAGTTCGTCATCAGGCGACTGACCTATTCCATACCTGTTTTGCTCGGGATCCTTCTCGTTACTTTCACATTGGCGCGGGCGATACCCGGCGACCCCTGTCTGGCTGTACTCGGCGAGCGCGCCACTGAGGCAATCTGCGAGGCTTTCTTCCGCCGCAATGGCCTCGATCAACCGATGCCGATTCAATTGCTGATTTATATGCGCAATTTCCTCCAAGGCGACCTCGGCGATTCGCTGCGTTTTCATCGCCCGGTGATGGAGCTGCTCGTGGATCGGCTGCCGACTACCGTTGAACTCGGCTTCTTTGCGCTGCTATTCGCCATCTGCGTTGGCGTGCCAATTGGCGTTGTGAGCGCCTACCGCCACAAGTCGGCGCTTGATGTCGGCACCATGATCGGCGCCAATATCGGCGTATCCATGCCGGTATTTTGGCTCGGTCTGATGCTGGCTTATCTTTTCGCTGTGCTGCTGAAAGATACGCCCTTCGCGCTGCCGCCATCCGGTCGCTTGACGCCGGGCGCGTCTCCCGAGCCCTTTTATCTTGTTGCCGGCTGGTATGCGGAAGGGGAAGAACCGCTTGGCATCCTCCGATTCTTTTCGCGCATTCACACGTTGAACGCGATTCTCACGCTAAATGGGGAATTGCTGGTCGATGCGCTTCGGCACTTGATTCTGCCGGCGCTCGCGGTCGGCACGATTCCGCTGGCGATTATCGCGCGCATGAGCCGCTCCAGCGTCCTTGAAGTGCTCAATCAGGATTATGTGCGGACGGCGCGGGCGAAAGGACTGCAAGAGCGCGTAGTCGTGGGCAAGCACGCGCTGAAGAACGCCATGCTGCCGGTCATCACCGTCATCGGCTTGAATTTCGGTCTGGTCATCAGCGGCGCGGTCTTGACCGAAACGATTTTCAGCTTGACCGGCGTTGGGCGCACGCTGGTGGACAGCATCACCTCGCGCGATTACACGCTGGTGCAGGGCTTCACCGTGGTGATCGCCGCCGGTTTTGTCATCATCAACATGGTGGTGGATATCCTTTACGGCTACCTGGACCCACGCATTCGTTTCAATTGACGGGCGAGCAAGGAAAATCTCACATGGCGAAGGTTGAACCCGCCACGCTCGCGCTATCGGAGGATTATCGATCGGCCAACCTGTGGCTGGAGGCGCTGCGCAATCTGCGACACAGTCCGTCGGCGCTGCTGGGTTCAGCGGTTATTGGCGCGCTCGTGATCATCGCGGTCTTCGCGCCCGTCTTCGCCACGCACGATCCGATCCAGACGATGATTGGCGTACCCGGCGAAACAGGGCGCCTGCCGAGCAAACCGCCCTGCATTCCAATCCTGGGCTGCGAAGATCCGCAACATATCCTGGGTCTTGATCTCAACGCGCGCGACCTCTACAGCCGCGTAATTTACGGCACGCGCACATCGCTATCGGTCGGCGTGATCACTATCAGTCTGTCGATATTCGTCGGCACGGCTTTGGGCATCACCGCGGGTTATATGGGCGGGCGAGCGGACAACGTCATCATGCGCCTGATGGATGTGGTGCTGGCTTTCCCCGCCCTGCTGCTGGCGATATCGATCGTCACGATACTCGGACCGGGTTTGACCAACGCGCTACTCGGCATCACCATCACCTTCATCCCGCAGTACGCGCGGCTTTCGCGGGCGAGCGTGCTATCGATCAAAGAGCAGGAGTTCGTAGTGGCGGAGCGCGCGCTTGGGGCAAGTCCGCTGCGGATTGTCCTGGCGCATATATTGCCGAATGCGATTACGCCGATCATCGTGCAGGGCACGCTTGGCGTGGGCACGGCGATCCTCGACGCGGCGGCGCTCTCGTTTCTGGGTTTGGGCGCGCAGCCGCCAACGCCGGAATGGGGACAGATCCTCAGCGAATCGCGCAACTACCTCTTCACATCGCCCCATCTGGTCTTCTTCCCCGGCATCGCCATTATGATCACGGTGCTGGGATTCAACTTGCTGGGCGATGGAATGCGCGACGCGCTGGATCCACGTCTAAATCGGAATTAGACAATTGCTGCTACGCTTGAAACTGCAGGCGCAGTCGACCGGTTCGACGCTACGACCATGCTCTGCATGGCGCGATAAAATACTCCCCTTCCCTAATTCATTGGGGAAGGGGCCGGGTTACGTAGACATAAACCTACGGGGATGGGGTTAAACGTGCGGGCGAGACAAGTCTAGCCCCTACACATTTTCTTCATTGGCGGGCGACCCAATGGGTCGCCCCTATTGATTCCGAGTCAAGCGGCGCTAGCACTGATCGGCATTGATGAATTGCTGGAAGATCGACAGGTAGATCGCGAAGCCTTCACCGCGGCCGGTATGGTTGGGGCTGGCGCAATCGGCTGATGCGTGCCAAGTCGCGACCACATCGTTTGAATCCAGCGTCGAGCCGTCATGGAAGAGGACGCCCTCACGCAGATGGAAGGTCCAGACCGTGCCATCTTCTGACACGTCCCAGCTTTCCGCCAAGCCCGGGATAACGGCGACGCCACCCTTTTCAAAGTCAAGCAGCGACTCCTGCACCTGATGGCAGGCGCGGAAAGTCTCGCCATCCCAGGTGTCGTTGCAGTAGAGCGAAATCGGCTCGGCGTTCTGCATATAAATGATGTTATCGTCGTCGGGGTCTTCAAGGCGGGAGAATTCTTCCGTGCCATCGAGGACACCGGGATGGACGCCGACAATATCGGCTTGCCAGACATCAGCGGAACCAGCGTGGCCGAAGGGCACCCAAGGCACAGCGGAAGCCATTCCGTCGGCGACTTGCTGGAAAAAAGCCATGCGCGTGTCAGGATCGAGTACCTGACCAGCCTGGATGAGCGGCTCGTAGACTTCCGGATAGGGATCACCCATTTGCTTCAAGTTCGGACCGTGGCAACAAGTCAAGAAATTGGAGGCGTCGGGGAAGTCCGCGTGCCAGCCGAGGATATGCAGCGGCTCGTCGCCCGCCAGCGCCGAGGCGATGAAGGCGCCCGATTCGACCACCTGGACATCAGCGATGACGCCGATCTCCGCCAGCTGCGCCTGAACATCGTTGGCGATGATGCCCGGATTCGGCAGGTAGCCGCGCACAACATCGCGCCAAGTCAAGGTCAGCGGACGGGATTCGCCGGTTCGTCTGTCGACCACGGTATCGAGCGGCAGCGTCAAGCCGAGATCGGCGGCCGCTTCTTCCAGCAGCGCTTTTGCCGCGTCCTGGTCAAAGCCGGGTACGCCGCCCTCGCCTACATGACCAAAGACCGCCGGCGGCACAAAGTCGGGCGTCAAGGGAGAGCCCGGCGGGAAGAAGTTGTCGACGATGCGCTGGCGGTCGACGCCCATAGCGATGGCTTTACGTACGCGCACGTCATTGAGTGGCTCATAGAAGTTGCTCATGGCGACATACACGCCGGTCAAGGGCGGAATGTCAATGAGGTTGAAGTTGGCATCGGCGCGGAAGACCGGGATATCATCGGGATTGGCGAATTTCATGCCATCAATGGTTCCGGCGCGCAGTTCGGTCGCGCGGGCGGCCGCTTCAGAGTTCCAGCGCAAGATCACGGTGTCCTCAATCGAAGGCTCGCCCCAGTAATCATCAAAGCGTTCAAAGACGATCTCGTTGCCCTGATCCCAATTGACCAGGCGCAGCGGACCAGTGCCGATTGCGGTGGTGAGGATATCGCCCGTGCCGCCGGTGGCATCCATCCATTCACGAGGATGGATCGACAAGCCGAGGCTAGCCATCTCCTGATCAAATATCGCATCGGGATTGCAAAGGGTGACAACTACGGTGAGTTCGTCCACCGCTTCAACTGACTTGAGATTGCCGCCGTAATCGCAATCGGCGGCGGAAAAACTTAGCAGATCGTCTTGGCTCGCTGCGGGGATAAGCGCAATCCCCAAAACCAGCAGCATAATCAAGAGAATAGGCATAGTGCGGAAACACGTATTCATTGAGATTCCTCCATCTTTCTGTTCAGTATGTCATTCATCCAACCACTCCTCAAAAAAGCGGCAAACCCTAGTGTAACGCAATTTTGCACGTCGACAAAAGTGGCGGAAGAAGCGAAAGTGTATCCTTTTCGGTTGAAATAGGTAAATTGCATCCACCTGACAGTCTGTAGGGGCGAGCCTTGGCTCGCCCGCCGGCGAATTAACAGTGGGCGACTCAAGAGTCGCCCCTACAAAATCATACGTACTTGGGGTTGGGGATATAATCTCGAGGATGGCTCAAAGAATTTCCACCGACTTCGATACACTTCCGCAAGAAGCGACCTGCCATTGTACGTGGAATGCCGCTACTGAGTAAAAAACGGACAGCGTCGGGCTAGAATTCAAACTCGTCGAAGTCACGGCAGAGATAAACGGGACCGTCGTAGGTTTCGGCGGCTTCATCCACCAGCAGCTCGGGATCTTGATTCCAGACCTGGTAGTGGATCAAGCGAAGTTCTTTGGCGCGAGCCTGCGCGGCCGCTTCCCCCGCCATGCGCGCTGTGCTGTGGCCAGGCGGCGGACCGCCCGCCTCGTGAATGAAGATATCCGCGTCTCTACCTATTTTGAGCGCGTTGGGACAAGGCTCGGTATCGCAACTGTAGGCGAGGACATTGCCGTTATGCTTATTGGTGACGCGCATTCCAATTGTGGGAATGAAATGGACGACGGGAAAGGAGTGAATAGCGAAATCTTTGTTTTCAAAGAGCAGCGTATTGTCGTGCAAGCCGATACGGGAAAACGATACCGGGAAGAAATTGGGCCAATACTCCCAACCATACATATCCATCGTATCCTCAATGCGGTTGATGCAATGAGGGATACCGTAAAAGCGGACAGGCGCCTTGCGACCCATCTGCCACATGTGCATCAGCATATTGGGTACGCCAGCCACATGGTCGGAGTGAAAGTGCGTCAATATGATGTCTTGCAGCTGGCCGTCGTCTATGCCAAGGCTCTTCATTTTGTCGAGCGGATTCGAGCCGGCGTCAACCAGAACGGGACTGTCTTCGTCACCGATCAGCAGAAAATGCGTATAGTCATGTTGGGCGTTGTTGACTGCGCCGGCCGTACCCAGAATGATTACGCGCGCCATGTCATTGCCTTTGCCCGGCCGGATGAGAACTATTCCAGTATATCAAATCTGCTGGCACTCGAATTCTCCGAAGGGACAATAACACAACTTGCGCCATAGTAACACGCTGCAATGAGCCTTGAATCTATCAACGGTGTTGGCGGCAATACTGAATCGTCCATCCCTCGCGCCCCAGCCTCAATCCATTGGAAAGGGAGTTTTGTAGCCTTATACCTAGGTCAATGAGACAAGGCGTCTTAATTCTCAGTCGGCGACGAATGCGCCGCGCCTCCGGCAACATCTTCGGCTGCCTTAGCGCCCCCGGAAGAGGAGGATCGATGACGATAGAGCAACAAGCCAAGAGACAAGATGAATCCTATCAGCGTGATTGCCTGCGAACTGTTGATCCCGGTCTCGCCGATAACGGCAATCTCGACACGAAGGAATTCGAGCAAGAAGCGCACGAAGGAATATTGGGCGATGTACACAAGGAGCAGGTCGCCGCTTAAGAGGCGATCACGATACTGATGGTAAATCCGCCACAGAACATAAAAGGCGATCAGGCTCCAGACCGCCTCGTAAGCCCAGATCGGATGGAAGAGCGTATCGACAGGATATTCGACCAAACTTTCAAAGGGCGCGACGCGCGCGTCACGCGGGATTTGAATCCCCCAAGGCAAATTTGTCGGGGCGCCGTATAATTCTTGATTGACGTAATTGGCGAAGCGGCCAATTGCTTGGCCCAGCGGGATCGACACCGCGGCGATATCCAGCCAGGGAGACATGGGCATGCCGTCGTCGGGAAAGGCGCTCACCGGACGCTGATAGCGGAATCGAGGCGCGTCCTTGCCGCGGATCAAACCAACAGCTCTGTCGTAAAGCCAGTTGAGCAGCTGCGCAATCCACAGCACCGGCGTGAGAATCGTGGTGAACAAGCCGATGATTCGATTGTGCCAGTGGCTTAGATAGAGGTAGACTCCGAGCGCCGCGCCGATCATGCCGCCGAAGATTCCCAAGCCGCCGGTCCAGATCGCGATCGCGCCGCTCTCGCGGTCGAAGAAGTTTGCCAAGAACCAGGCGGTGTTCTGGCAAATTCCGCCTTCGGTTCCGCAACCAGCCACCAGCGATATCGGCGGAAACAAGATGAACCACAAGCGCGCGCCGATGATGCCGGGGATGATCGCCCAGGTCAAGCCGCCCCAGATATGATCGGAATCGCGCCCGCCGCGCGCCGCCAGCAAGGAAGCTACATAAGCGCCGGCCAGCAAAGCCACCACGATGATGATGCCATAATAGCGGATTTGCAGATTGCCCAGCACAAGATGAGTCTGCTCAAACTCCATTTAGTCACCTCGGTCTCTCAACGTCGTGTGCACATAGCGTAAACGCTGCAGCGCGGTCAGATTGGCGCCGATCGCCAGAATGAGCAAGCCGATCTCAAGCGGCAATTCGCTCGATAGCGAGCCTGCTGCGAGAATAGCGATCAGCAGCAGCGCCACCCGTTCCATGCGGGTGAACCAGCCGACAGTCGCGCTTACGCCGACTTTAGCGTCATCGGCCCGGGCGCGGATATAGCTCACCAGATAGCTGCCAATCAACGCCGCCAAAGCGATAGTTAGCATATCCGTCCGCCCGGATTCGGCAAAATAATAGCTCAAAGCAGCGAGAATGAAACCGTCAGCATAACGGTCGAGCGTTGAATCGAGCACCATGCCGAAGACGCCGCTTCGCTCAATGACGCGGGCGACGGCGCCATCCAGGGCGTCGAGCGGCAGGCTCAGCAGAAGCACGACGCCGCCCGCGACAAATTCGCCGCGAGCGATAAAGTACGCGGCGAACGCGACCATGAGCAGACCGAACGCGGTGATCCAATCCGGACGTATCCCCAACCGCGCTGCGAGGACTGCGAAGCGATTGAGTGGCGCTTGTGTAAGATTCCGCAGTTGATCAGTCAGCGTGTTCGGATGCTCGGACATCATTTCCCATCTTGCCAGCACAAGACCGTTTCGCTACACTGTATGCGCAATTGTCGGGGCGTGGCGCAGCCCGGTAGCGCGCACCGTTCGGGTCGGTGAGGTCGTGGGTTCAAATCCCGCCGCCCCGACAGCCACAAGCGATCGGCGTCATATTGATGTCGATTTTTCATTGCGTAGCAACCGCCAGCCGCTTGTCCCTCATCCCGCCGCTGCTTCGCGTCCAGGTCCAAAGGAAGAGTCCGAATCTTATTTCAAGGGGAAGCGATCCCGATGGCATCCTTGTGACGCATTCCGCTATGATATTGTAAAGTCAGCGCAATCGTTAGAGACAATCATGCTGATAAACTGGTGAACCCCGCTCGATTTTGTAAGAAGCAAAATGAAGCCCGCCTGCCAGAAGTCGCAGCGCAAAGGAGCGCAATTTGACAACGACACTTTACCTAATGCGGCATGGCGAAGTTCACAATCCGACCAAGATACTTTATGGACGCATGCCCGGTTTCCATTTGAGCGATCTCGGCCTACAGCAGGCGGAAGCGGCGGCCGAGTGGCTGGCGGACAAGCCAATCAAGGCGATATACAGCAGCCCAATGGAGCGGGCGCAGCAGACGGCGGCGCTCGTGGCGCATCGGCACGCGGGGCTCGCTCCGCATACCGATGAGCGGATTGTCGAGGTGTATACGCCTTATGAGGGTCGCCCGATTGAGGAGTTGGCGGCGGCGGGCTGGGATCTCTATACAGGCAATGAGCCGCCCTATGAGTCGCCGGCGATGGTGCTTGTGAGAGTGCTGGATTTCTTCGAGCATGTCGCGGTCGAGCACAGCGGTGATTCCATCGTCGCGGTCGCGCATGGCGATATTCTGGTCTTCCCCTGGCTGTACGCGCAAAGCGTCGAACCGGAAGCGCTGATGAAGGACAGGCTGGTCGAATACGCGCTTCCGGTCGACTACCCGGCGACGGCGTCGATCATGACCTTCGAGCTGGACGGCTCACCCCGCGAAATCTTGCCTCGGGTGACATACACCTGTCCCTACTAGGCAAAAGCTAGAGCAGCGGGGCAAAGGGATTATGCTCGCGCCAGCGCGCTTCCGCCTCAGCCAGACGGTCAGGCCGCAGCTGTTTACGTTGCGAGCGGCAAACCCCCACCCCCGAAGGTCTATGTCTACGTGACCCGGCCCCCTCCCCCATAAAGAGGGAGGGGAGCTTGTATTTAGTCTCATAGTGAGGTGCTGTGGGTGGCGGATTCTCCGCGCGTGGGTCTAAAACAAAGGGCGGCTCAGTGATATCGCGATCAAAGTAACGATCGGTGGCTGAGATGTCACTGGGCAGATTCACGCCCGACAGCAGGCGCGAATGCGTCTCAGATTTAACGCGTCGCGGCTTGACAAGGAACTAGGTACATTGCATAATGAATTTGCGCCTATCCCTGTAAGAACTGCCTAGGTGACAGCGTCAGATAGCCGAAGCATCAAAACGCAAAGAGGACAAATATGGAGAACTTGAGCATCATCGCCCCGAGCCTGCACAAGCAGCGCATGCGCGAATTAATGGAAGAAGCGAAGATTGAACGCTTCTTGAATGACAAGAAGAATCGCAAAGCCAGCGATTGGCTGCAACGGCGACTTCACCGCAACCGCAAAGCCTACTAGGGACAGCGGCGTCAACCTTGTGAAGAGCCCCTCGAAGACGGGGCTCTTTTTGCTTCCAGCGTGGCTAGCAAAATTGCCCGCTCTACAAGACCGCTCTATAATCATTTTTACTATGCCGATTAAGACATTCCCAATATGAGAATCAAACCGTTTGTTTTCATTCTACTGGCAGCGGCAATGTCAGTCTTTGGCCAAGATGTCGTGCAGCCGGGTTTGCAGCAGCATTCTTGGGACGTATTCACTCGGCGCAACGCCGAGAACCCGGCGCAGACGGATCTGATCTTCATCAATCTGCTCAGCGGTGAACGGACAACGATTGGCGCTGCGGGCGAACATTTTACGCTGACAAACGGAGGCGTCATTTACTTAGACAGGCAAGCCGGCCAAGTTAAATTGGCGAAAGCCGACGGCATTGTACGTGATCATCCGTTCATCCACGCAAGTTCTGACGCGCGCCACGTCGACTGGGTCCTGTCCCAAGATGGGGACCAGATCGTTTGGACGATCAGCCGAATTGTCGACGATGGTCAGTTGATTACAGCGACTTGGCTGGCGGATATCGCCGGCGCCGAAATTCGCGAATTGTTGGTTTATGGTCCGCGCGAGGGCATTCGCTTGCTACCAATCGCATTCGGTGAGAACGAGAGCGAAATCTACATGGAAGCGCATGCGGATGGGAGCGAGAGACTGAGCGCGTATACGCGGCGAACCGGGCTCTTCGCGCTGGCAGTGACAGCGGACGAGCTCCACACACGCGCCTTGCCGGGGGCGCCGAACTGTTTATGCGCTGTTGGATTCGGCGCGAATCGGATGCTGCGTTTGGCGCCAGATTCTGATTCGGGTGGCTTGGAGGTCGAGGTGTATCCGCTCGACGGTGGCGAGCGGCAAGTCATTCCGGCATTGTCACGCGGCAATTATCGCGACGGGGGCAACATTCTCGTAAGCGAGGACGGCACACAGGCGATCTACGCCTTATCACGGGCGCGCGATTCAGCGGCGGAAATCGACGAAATCCGCACGCTATTGGTTCATGTCGACATATCGAATGGGCGGCAGCGCATCGCCAGCAGCCCGATCTCCGACTTGGCGCGCCCGCTCGCCTTCACTGATGAGGATCGCGCCGTTCTGTTCACGACGGGGCAAAGCAGCCTAACCTACAAGCTTGACCTGGAGAATGGTCATCAGGCGGAGGTTGCGGACGCGGTTTACCTCGGCCAGCTTGGCGATCATTAGGACGCGCGCGAGCGAGCGAATTTGGGCCGATTCGCCCAATCCCAAACCGCATCAGCGATTTCCCACACGGCATCGGGCCGGGCAATTTTTTTGGCGTTTTCCGCGCGCTGGCGCAAGGGCGCCGGTCCTTCGGCGAGCCACTCGCGGATCCGCTCAGCCAATTGCTCCGGCTTGGGCAGATAGATGCCCGCTCGATTCTCGGTGACCAGTCGCACATTGCCGGTCTCTTGGCCCGGGATGCGATCGCTGATGATCATAGGCAAGCCCGCGATGGCGGCCTCGCTGATGGTGGACGGTCCCGCTTTGGTGACGATGATATCGGAAGCAGCCATGATTCGCGGCATTTCATGATGATTGGTCACATAGCCGAAGATGTGATGCTGATTTACCCAGGCGCGCTGCTGCAGCTTTGCCTTCAATTCCTCGTTGCGACCGCAAATCACGATCAACTGCGCGTCGAGCGGCTGGGCATCAAGCGCTGCCACCGTCTTGTGAATGGCGCCCATGCCTTCGCTGCCAGCGACCAGCAGCACGGCGGGCAATTTCGGATGGAAGCCGAATTCCGCGCGCGCCGCCCCTTTTGTCGTCATGGAATTGATGAAGTGAGGATTGACCGGCAAGCCGGTGATCTGCATCTGTGAGGGCGACATGCCCAACTTCAAGCCGCGCCGATAGGCTGATTCTGTCGGCACGAAGCAGTGATCGACGCGCGGGTCATACCAGAAAGAAGGCGTCGTAACCAAATCGGTGACGACGGTCAAGAACGGCGGGCGCTCATCCAGTGTGAGAAAGGCGCGAAAAGTTGGGTTGCCGATCACGGAATGCGTGCAAACTGCGACGTCAGCCGGATGTTCGGCGACAATGCGGCGCAAGATTCTGCGATTGTTGCGATAGATGAATTGCCGAGCGAGGCGAGTGCGCCGCTTGCCGTCAAAACTGTGGTAAACCAGCGCCCACAAGAATTTCGATGTGTTGACAACACGCGGATACAGCTCCGGCTGTTTGTTGAGGGGCCACTTGCACTCGCGCAGGACATCAACGGCGTCGAATTCGACGGCATCGCCGAAGCGAATCTTCATCGCGTCTTGGATCGCCTGAAAAGCGGAGCGGTGCCCGCCGCCCGTGTCGGAGAACAGAAAGAGCACTTTCTTGGTCACAGGGATGATTCCCGGGCGAGTCTAGTCTGCATTATCCCGCCATCTAATATACGGCGTTTCCGCAACGGCGCTTGAGCCTGTCCCTGCGCCGAGCCTCGCCATACTGTAACACCGATTGCCTACATTTGAACTGACAAGTCACGGGCGGGCAAGCGGACGAACGCAATTGCAAAATGTCCATTAACATTTTCCGGTAGTGAATCGAACTCGGTTGAAATTCAAATGAGCCAAATCCAAATTCACCACAAAGGCGCAAAGGACACAAAGAAAATGGCATATTTCGCAGACAATTCTCGGC
>JAPOYT010000192.1 GCA_026706445.1 Chloroflexota bacterium | reverse complement strand
ATCAGCCAGTTCCTTCAGCTCGTCATAGGTGGTCGGCGGCTCGACGCCGGCTTCTTCAAAGACCGGCACCGTGTACCACATATTGATCGTCTGGACGAGCACGGGCAAGCCATAGATATTGTCGTCGCCTTCCGGGTTGCCCAGGCGCGCCTGCTCGATGCCAACGGGGAAGAACTGGTCTTCCCAATCCTCGCCCCAGGTGGAAACGGCGCAATCTTGCAGCGGCATCAGATGATCGCGATACTGCTGCGTCAAGGCGCCCGGTTCCAACCCGATCAAATCGGGCAGGGACCCGCCGGCCGCCATCGTCTGCAAATCGACCAGATACTCGTCATAGTTGGTGATATCCGGCTCGATTGTGATATCCGGATTGGCTTCGTTGAAGGCCGCGATCATCGCTTCCGTGGTAGCGATCACCGGGCTCCAAGAGCGGAAACGGACGACTACGTTATCCTGAGCCAATATCGGCGCGCTCACCGCCAGGATGAGCAGGACAAATATGGCAAGTGTGACTTTTCTGTACATCGCTGAACTCCTTAAGTGGATCAATGATCTTGCGAAGTAATCTTGGCAACTCGATCTACTTCTTCACTCCCCTCCTTTTTCTCACTCCACTGTTCAAGTCTATACCGCTAACCGACCAGACGGTCGTAGTACTGCTGAGGAATCTGATGCGGCTCGCCATGCTGCAGCGCCATATGGTAGAGCTGCGCCGAAATCTCAACCATGACCGTACAGTGAATCGCCTTTTGCAGGCTGTTTCCCAGCGCCAACATACCGTGATTAGCCCAGACGACGGCGTTTCGGTCGCCCATTACCTCCAGCATATCGTAACCGAATTGGCGCGAGCCGCTGGGCGCGAAAGGCATCACCGGCACATCGCCGCGCACATCAATCAAGGCGCCGACGTGCAGGGGCGCGATCGGCTTGTGCAAGACGCCGAACAGGTTGGTGTAGATCGGTTCGGCATGGACGATGCCCATAGCATCGGCTCGGCGCTCATAAACCGCCAGATGAACCTGAGACTCGTGCGACGGCTCTCGATTCCCCTCGATTACATTGCCCGCCAAATCGAGCGCGAGCACATCGTCGGTTGTCATTTGCTCGTAAGAAAAATCATGCGGGGTCATGAGGATGTGTCCGCTGTCCGGATCGCGCAAGCTGAGGTTGCCCTGCGTCAACGGCACCAAGCCAATCCCAGCGACCAATGCCGCGCCGTCCACAAGCTCCTGCTTCAAAGCAACCATCTCAGTTGTCCTAACTGAAGTATGAGCCATTTTCGCTCCGAAATGATGGGATTCGTAACCGACGAGCATGTGAATGAGGTGGATTCTAACGAGTCTCGATTGGACTGTCAATCTTGTGAGCGCCCCATGCTCTGGTCATGCATTAGCCCATGTGCTAGCATTGCGCGACTTTGCCCGGCGCATTTTTGAGATGGCGTATGCTCGACCGACGGCGGCTGCTCATCATCCTGACGATGATCTTTTCCGCTGCCGTCACACCGATCGCCATCCGCATCACGCAGAGCGAAGGCGTGCCCTCGCTGGTAATCGTGCTGATTCGCCTATGGCTCGTCTCACTCGCGCTGCTGCCTTGGATTTGGACGCGTTATCGGCGGGACCTGCTTGGCTTGACGAAG
Organism: Chloroflexota bacterium; assembly: GCA_026706445.1. Taxonomy (GTDB): domain Bacteria; phylum Chloroflexota; class Anaerolineae; order Aggregatilineales; family Phototrophicaceae; genus UBA6055. The sequence goes on along the minus strand of JAPOYT010000192.1, from coordinate 938 downwards.
CGGCAGGCGCTTTTGGCCAGCATCTCCGGCTTTTGGCTGGCGCTGAACCTGCTGCTGCTCTTCGTCTCGCTGGAATACACCAGCGTGCTGATGACCAGCTTGCTGCGGCGGACGACGCCGATGTGGATCATACTGCCCGAGATTCTCCTGTTCGGCGTAGTTTTTTCGCGCCGCTTCTGGCTAAGCCTGGCGCTGACGCTGGTCGGCGTAGCGCTGGTCGGCTTGGGCGGTTTGAGCGCCATCGAAGCAGGCAGTGATCCCTTGCTGGGCGGCGCGTTCGCGCTCATCGGCTCATTCTGCTTCGGCGCTTATCTGCTCATCGGGCGGCAACTCAATAATGTGATGCCGCCAATGCTATACAGTTTCCTCGTGTTCTTCAGCGCAGCGCTGGTGACGACCGTCTTCGCGGCCGGCAGCGGGACGCAGGTGACCGGCTACTCGGCGCAAGGCTACCTGTGGACGGTCATCGTAACGATCTTGGCACAGGCAATGGGCCATCTGTTCATGAATCTGGCTCTGCAATTTCTCACGGCGACCGCCATGTCGATCGTCCTGCAAATCGCCGTGGTGGGCAGCGCCGTCATCGCCTTGTTCCTCTTCGGCGAGGTTCCGTCGCTCGTGCAAATCGTTGGCAGCGCGCTCGTGATTTACGGCGTGCTTGTCGCCACCGTTGAGCAAACGCAGGCGCGCTGGAAGCGCAGCAAAAAGTTGTAGGGACGGGAGACGGGCAGTGTCGGCGGTCAGTGTCAACGCGACCTATGCGCCCCTTGTCTAGCTGTATGGTCTTGGATTATAATGGTACTCTTTCCAATGAGCTAAAGGAAGCATTATGGGACAGGTTCTCCACCCTCGCGCCACAACGACAGCGGCAACCCGCCGAGCAATACAAAATAGTCAAGAGAGCATAAGGAAGCTGGCCAAGCGCTATGGCATCAATC
>JAPOYT010000201.1 GCA_026706445.1 Chloroflexota bacterium | reverse complement strand
TGGGGCGTCGAGCCGGATATCATGACCTTCGCCAAAGGCATGGGCAACGGCAGCCCGATCGGCTGTACAATCGCCAGGCCCGAAATCGCCGATGCGGTCGCCGGGCTGACCTTCTCGACTTTCGGCGGCAATCCAGTGACGATGGCGACCACGCTGGCAACCATCGAATATATGGAAGCGCAGGACACGCCAAAGAATTGCGCCGTTCAAGGCGACAGGATGGCGGACAAGTTGAACGAATTTTCGGCCGAGTTTCCGATTATCGGCGAGGCGCGGGGCTTGGGCTTGATGCAAGCGCTTGAGATTGTGCAGCCGGGCGGCATTGAGCCGGACCCAAGCCGCACTGTTGCCTTTGTCGATACCTGCAAAGACAAAGGTTTGTTGCTGGGGAAGGGCGGCCTCTACGGGAATGTTGTGCGCATCGCGCCTCATCTGAACGTATCTGCGGAGGATATGGATATCGCAATGGACATCATCGCCAGCGCGCTGGCCGAAGTGTCATGACGCTGTTTCACCCCCACCCTAAATCCCTCCCCCATAAAGAGGGAGGGACTTTGACAGCTCTAATCGTAGCGCGTTCACCCCTTCCTTCATATTGGGGGAAGGGGCCCAGGGAAGGGGGCCAACGGGCGAGTCGTCCATGACCGATATCATTGTAGAACCGCCAACAAGGGTCTCCCGCTTCCAAAACTTGCGCTTACCCTTCCTGCTCGCCTTGGCCTTGCTGGCGCTGGCGCTGGTCCTAAACTTGTTGAGCAACTTGGGCGGCTTGGCGCTCGATGATGACGCGCTGCTTGAATCCACCCTCGGCCGATTGGCTACCTGGATGGCGCATCAAACGGGTAACGATCCCGATGAGATTCTCTCTCCCTTGGCCGTCTACGCGGATAACTGGGCGAAGGAATTGGGCGCGGAGGAACTTGATCCCGATATCCTCTACAGCGCCATGCTCAATATGCGCATCGCCTACTACGGCTTGGTCGTGCTGCTGCTGGTCTATACCTTGATGGCGATTGTCGTTCGTCCTAGGCGCGCGCCCGCGCTCTTTTTCGTCATTCTGCTATTGCTCGATGCGCTGCTGTTTTTGATCCCGTCGCTCGAAGGCAGCAGCGCATTGAACCTGCTCGTCATTGCGATTTTGGCGATTTTGGCGGCCACGGTTCTTTCCCCGGGCAAGATCAACCGCGTGGTCGGCTTCTTTCTGGCGCTGTCTTTCCTCTTGGTCGGCTGGGAAGCCAGCAAAGCCATCGCTGATTCGCTGTCCTACAAAATCCTCCTGCCACAACAATCCTGGCGCTATCAGACCGAAGAAACGATGGAAGATGCGCTGGCGGCGCTTTTGGCCGGTGATGTGGACTATGTCATCGCCGACCGCAAGGACCTCGATGATTTGATGCCGCCGCATCCGCCCAAAGGCGACGATACGGCAGCGCTGCCCTATCAAGGTCTGCGCTATCTTGCGAGTCTGGATCGAAGCGAGGGCTTTGCCATACTGCCGATCACGCCGGCCTTCCCCGGGCGTTTGAGCATCGCCGTCCGCGCCGATGCCGCCCCCGATGTGGCCTCCGCGCGCGATATCTTCGGCGGGGAAATTGCGACCATCGCCGGCGATTTCGCCGATGAACGCTTCCTCAGCCAGCCGCGGAGCCTGGTGTTGCTTGATCTAAAGATCCTCAACGACTTGAACCTGCCGCATTTGCAAATGATCGCGGAAGCCTTCTTGCAGCCGGCGCGCCGCAATGGAGAATTGCTGCTCTTGCGCATTCTTGCCGATGCCGGCGTCTACACCTTCAGCGAGGCGATCTTCGGCTTTGCGTTTGGCGCTATTCTCGGTTTCGTCCTGGGTTCGGTATTCGCCCACTCGCCGTTGATGGAGCGCGGACTGCTGCCTTATGTCGTGGCATCGCAGACGGTGCCGATCCTGGCGATAGCGCCGATGGTGGTCATTTGGCTCGGCGCCGGTCAGCTATCGGTCGCGGTCATCGCCGCCTACCTGACCTTCTTCCCGGTGACCATCAATACCCTGCGCGGTTTGCAATCGCCGGCCGCCGAGCAGGTCGAGTTGCTGCGTTCCTACGCCGCCAGCCGCTGGACGATTATGTGGAAGCTGCGCCTGCCGGCGGCGCTGCCTTATATCTTTACCGCGCTGAAGGTCTCGGCGACGGCTAGCGTCGTTGGCGCGATCATCGGCGAACTGCCCTCAGGCATCGGCGACGGCCTAGGGCGAGCGATCCTGGATTTCAGCTCGGATTACAGTATGGTGTCGACGCCGAAGCTCTGGGCTTCAATCGTCATGGCGGCGGCTGTCGGCATCCTGTTCTTCGTCGCGGTCACGCTGGCGGAACGCGTCGCCCTGCGCGGTTACGTTCGGGAGTCGGACGGGAGCTCATAAACGATGATTCTCACCTACATGCGCCCCATCCCCCGGCCCCTTCACCGGCCGGTGAAGACCAAAGCGACCCCGCTAGGAGGGAAGGGGAGTATGCTGCCCGCAGAGAACTGGGTTAAGCCCCTCCCTCATCTTGGCTGAGGACAGGACAGTTTTGTAACGACTTGAAAGGCAGTAAATCGCGATTCATGT
>JAPOYT010000165.1 GCA_026706445.1 Chloroflexota bacterium | reverse complement strand
TGAGTTTGTTTTATGTTCATCGCAGAACATATTCATTTTGGTGCGATTGCCCTGTACCGTACCCGCGAATATTTGACAAGCAATCTTAGAGGCGCTACAGTTCGTTCTGTCTACCGAATAAAAGACTTTATCTACTGTGATCATGTCGGAGATTTTTTCTCAGATTTATAGACCTTCCTTCGTTCTTGCAAGCGGCCGATTCCTCCGCGCCAGCAGGCGAACGGGGATCTAATGGCTACGCACCAAGCACAGCTCAGGCGGGAGGCCGCTGATCATTCCACGCGGGAACCGCTGCTGATCGCGCGCAATATCAGCAAGGCTTTTGGCCACGTACAAGCGCTGAGCGACGCCTATATTGATGTTTGCGCGGGCGAAATCGTGGCGCTCGTCGGTGACAACGGCGCTGGCAAATCGACCTTGATCAAGGTCCTCTCGGGCGCGCATCGTCCTGATGCTGGCGAGATTATCGTCCGCGGACAATCGGCCGCCATCAACAACCCGAATGACTCATTTGATCTGGGCATCGCCACGGTCTATCAGGATCTGGCGCTGCTTCCGTCGCGCGATGTGGTGGCGAACTTGTATGTCGGAAGGGAGCTCACAAACAGGGGCATCCTCGACCGGCGCAAGATGATTGAAGAAGCCAACCGCGTCGTCCGACAGTTGCGCACCAATCTGCCGTCGGTGCATACGCCGGTGCGCTTCCTCTCCGGCGGTCAGCGGCAAGCGGTCGCTATCGCCCGCGTCGTGCACTTCGGCGCCGAAATCTTGCTGCTCGACGAGCCGACGGCGGCGCTCGGCGTCAAAGAAGCGCACGAAATGCTGACGCTGATCGAGAACCTGAAAGAGCAGAACAAAGGCATCATCGTGGTCAGCCATAATCTGGCGCATGTCTTTCGCATTTGCGACCGCATCACCGTGCTGCGCCATGGGGAGACGGTCGGCACGCTGGTCAAAGAGGAAACCAACTCAAACGAAGTCGTGCGTCTGATCACCGGCGCCGACCTCTTGTGACGCAATTCAGGATTCGGTCCTCCGCCTGCCATACGGAGCGCAGTTATGACAGCCATCTTTGACAAAGCCAAGCAGCCCGGCGATACGCCAGCCGAAAGTTCGCGTTTGCAGCGCTTGCTCATGCAGCGCGAGGCGCAGTTGCTGCTGGTGCTGGTCGTCTTCACTTTGCTCGTGCGCGCTGGCGGCGCCAAAGGCTTTCTGGGACCGACGCATTTTCCCATCTTCCTCTCCCAGGTAGCGCCGGACATGCTGGTGGTGATCCCAATGGCGATGCTGTTGATAGGCGGCATGTTTGATCTGTCGGTCACCGGCGTCGCCAACCTGAGCGTGGTATTGGTCGGCTGGACCTTCTCGCGCCTGTTGGGCACAATGGACGACACGCTGCTGATCATTCTGGTGGTGGCGATCGGCTTGACGGCGGGCTTGATCGTCGGCGCGATCAACGGCTTGGCGGTCACGCGCTTGCGCATGAATCCTTTGATGACCACCCTGGCGACCTGGTGGATGGCGCAGGGCGCCGCCACTGGCGTGGCCGGCGGTGAATCGCGCCACAATTTCGTCGGCTCTTTTCGAGATATCGCCCGATTTCAACCCCTGCGCGATCTGGGCGAGACCTTCCCCTTCTTGCAGGAAATGCGTATCAGCACCTTGCCGATGCCAGTATTTTATGCGGCGATTGTGATTTTCCTCGGTTGGCTCATCTTGACGCGCACGCGCGTCGGCTGGCATATCTTCGCCACCGGCAGCGATCGGCAAGGCGCGGCGCTCAACGGCGTCAACGTCAACCGCGTAACGCTTGTCGGTTTCATCGCCACCGGCGTGGCGGCCGCCATGTGCGGCATCGTCTGGGCCAGCCGGCTCACATCCGCGCCCCCCAATACGCTCGGTGGCTTGGAACTGCGGGTGATCGCCGCGGCCGTGATCGGAGGCGCCGCCCTCACCGGCGGAGAAGGCAGCGTGCTCGGCGCGGTGCTGGGCTTGTTCTTTATGCACATGATCCGAAGCGCGACCATCCAATTGGGCTTGCCCGTTTACTGGGAGTTTTTCGTTTTAGGCGCGGTTCTGTTCACCGCCGTCGCCTTTGACGCCTGGACCAAACGGCGAGCCGACACCCAATAACGAGAACCGCCAAGTCGCGGTCAGCCGGGTAGTGTATCCTTTGCGGTTCAAACAAAAACTTTTACCACCGAGTACACCGAGAAATAATGAGGGCGCCGAGAATCGTATAAGAAATATGCCTTTTCTTTGTGTCCTTTGCGCCTTTGTGGTGAAATTGGATTTCATCCAAATTCGATACACCATCCTTGGCTATGCCAGGGAAATGCCGCGCTAGCCCGAGTTCATCGGGCTGTGCGCAAGAAGGGGGCAGATGCGCGCGTGACTCGCATCTGCATCGCCATCGTGGAGATTGACGCGGTCAGTCTGAATGGCAGCCGCGCGATCTATCCCACACAGCGCAACCAGACTTGTTCGGACAAACGCATTTTTTGGAGAGCATAATGAAAAGGTACATGGTATTTCTGCTGGTATTTTCGCTGCTAATTGGCGTCGCCGCGCCTCTCGTCGCCCAAGA
>JAPOYT010000021.1 GCA_026706445.1 Chloroflexota bacterium | reverse complement strand
TGACGTACTTCATCGGTGCATCCTCTCGAAGCGCCCCATCCATTTCCAGTTGCTCGCGTCACGCTTGGCCGGCGCCACCACCTGCGACGCCAACTGTCGTTGACGGTGCGCGTACAAGGTCGCCGCAATCGCCACCGTCTCAAGATCGCTCGCGGTCGGGTCTTGCTCGTAGGTGTTCATATTGAAGCGCCGCTCGACGAAAGTGGTATCGAATTGCCCGGCGATGAAACTGATGCTGTTCAACAGATTGATGTGAAAGGGGATATTATGCTTCAAGCCCATGATGCGATATTCCGCGAGCGCCCGCCGCATCCGCAACATCGCCTCGGAACGCGTCTCGCCCCAGGTGATCAGCTTGGCAATCAGGCTGTCGTAATAAGGCGTGATCTCGGAGCCGGAATAAACGCCGCTATCGACGCGCACGCCCGGACCGGTGGGCAGGATCTGCGTGCTAATCGTCCCGGTCGATGGCATGAAATTGGCGTAGGGGTCTTCCGCGTTGATGCGGCATTCGATCGCCCAGCCCTTCGGCGCCAGCAGGCTCTCGGTTGGTCCCATGCGCCGCCCGCGCGCAATGCGAATCTGTTCCTTCGCCAAGTCGATGCCAGTCACCAACTCGGTCACCGGATGTTCGACCTGCAAGCGCGTGTTCATCTCAAGGAAATAAAAATTCTTGTCGCGGTCAACCATGCACTCGATCGTGCCGGCGTTGATATACCCGACCGATTCCGCCGCCGCGATCGCCATCTTCCCCATCTTCTCGCGCAGCTCGCGATCGACGAAGACGCTCGGCGCCTCCTCAACCAGCTTCTGATGGCGGCGCTGGATTGAGCATTCTCGCTCGCCCAGGTGAATCGTGTTGCCGTGCGCGTCAGCCAAAATCTGAAACTCGATATGGCGCGCGCCCAGCAGCAGCTTCTCGACATAGACATCGCCATTGCCGAAGGCGCTTTCGGCTTCGCGCCGCGCTGTCGCCAAGGACTCGGCGAAGTCCTCCTCGCGCTCCACCGGACGCATGCCCTTGCCCCCGCCGCCGGCCACTGCCTTAATCAAAACCGGGAAGCCAATTTCCTTTGCGGCATGAATCAATTCGTCATCGGGCATGCCCGCTTCCGTGCCCGGGATAAGCGGTACGCGATTGCGCCGGACCGCCGTGCGCGCCGCCTGCTTGTCGCCCATGGTGGCGATGGCGCTCGGCGACGGACCGATCCAGACGATGCCTTCATCCATCACTTGCTGCGCGAAATCGGCGTTTTCCGCCAGGAAGCCGTAACCCGGGTGAATGGCTTCGGCGCCCGTCCGCCGCGCCACTTCAACGAGCTTGTCCATGCGCAGGTAGCTCTCGGAGGGCCGCGGCCCGCCAATGTGCACCGCCTCATCGGCATAGCGCACATGCAGCGCCCGCCGGTCGACATCGGAGTAGACCGCCACCGTCGGGATGCCGAGGTCGCGCGCCGCGCGGATGATGCGTACCGCAATCTCGCCCCGATTGGCGATCAGAATCTTGTTGAATGGACCTGTCTGCAAAGCGATCACCTCCGTTAGTTGCGCTCCCCTTCCTTAGCTAGCTGGGGAAGGGGCCGGGGGATGGGGTTGTTCCGGCAGCTACAACGGCATATTTCCATGCTTTTTGGGCAGGTTCTCATCGCGCTTGTTGGTGAAGACCTGCAAGGCGTTGATCAAGCGCGGGCGCGTATTATGCGGCTCGATGATGTCATCAATGAAGCCGCGGCTGGCGGCAATGTACGGATTGGCGAAGGTCTCGCGATACTCCTCCGCCAGCTCCTGCTTGCGCGCCGCCGGATCGTCCGCCTCTTGCAGCTCGCGCCGATAGATGATCTCCACCGCGCCTTCCGGTCCCATCACCGCGATTTCGGCCGTGGGCCAAGCGATATTGAGATCAGCGCGGATATGCTTGCTGCTCATCACGCAGTAGGCGCCGCCGTAAGACTTGCGTGTGGTCACCGTCAGCTTGGGCACGGTCGCCTCGCAGAAGGCGAATAATAGCTTCGCCCCGCTCATGATGATGCCGTTATGCTCTTGGTCGGTTCCGGGCAGGTAACCGGGCACATCGACGAAGGTGATGATCGGCACATTGAAGGCATCGCAAGTCCGCACGAATCGCGCCGCCTTGACGCTCGCGTTAATATCCAGCACGCCCGCCAATACCATCGGCTGATTGGCGACGATGCCCACCGCCGTGCCACCCAAACGCGCGTATCCAACCACGATATTGGCGGCGAAATCTTCGTGCACTTCAAAGAAATGCCCGTCATCGACAATCAACTCGATGACCTTCTTGATGTCGTAGGGCTGGTTGGGATTCTCCGGCACGATGCTGTCCAGCGCCGACTCCGTGCGCAGCGGATCATCGGTACTCGGCAGGGCGGGCGGATCTTCCATGTTGTTCTGCGGCAGATAACTCAGCAATTCGCGCGCCATCGTCAGCGCCTGCGTCTCGTCATCGGCGACGAAATGACAAACGCCGCTCTTGCTGCCATGCACCGACGCGCCGCCCAAGCCTTCGAAGGTCACATCCTCGTTCAGCACCTGCTTGACCACATCGGGACCGGTGATGAACATATAACT
>JAPOYT010000155.1 GCA_026706445.1 Chloroflexota bacterium | reverse complement strand
GACGCGGATGGCGCGGGCGATGGTGACGCAATTCGGCATGAGCGACCTGCTGGGACCGCGCTCCTACGGCAATGGCGGCGGCGCCGTCTTCCTCGGGCGTGAAATCGCCGAGCAGCGCGATTACAGCGAGCACTACGCCCAGCAAATTGATGACGAGGTCAAGCGCATCTTGCAGGCGGCCTACGAGCGCGCCAAGGGCTTGCTGCAGGAGCGAAAAGACAAGATGGACGAGTTGGTGCAGATCCTGATTGAGCGGGAGACGCTCAATGCCGACGAGTTCGTCGAGATCGTGGATGGTCCCGCGGCGGCGGCTGCGAGTTGATCCGCGCATAATTGGACGTTTGTAAGGGCGAGCCGCTGGCTTGCCCTACTGATGTTTTACCGACTCTAATCACTGTGCCGTGCAGATGATATAATTTGCGCTCGGTTTCAATTCGGTAGTCAACATCTGAAACACGGAGATAGCAATTGGCGCGACACGTTCTCAGCAAGGACAAATATGAATTTGACGTCTTTATCTCTCACGCATCCGAAGACAAGGATGACGTCGCGCGACCGCTGGCACTCTTGCTCCAAGAGCGCGGGTTAAGAGTCTGGTACGACGAGTTCGAATTTAGAATCGGCGACAACCTGATCGCAAAGCTAAACGCGGGCATCGACGATAGTCGCTCAGGAATCTTGATATTGTCCAATGATTTTTTTGGAAAGAACTGGACAGAGCATGAGCTCAATCGGTTAGAGAATCTGGCAGTGACGGATAATCGTGTGTTGTTCCCAATTTGGCGCAAAATCACCGAAGCCGAGGTTCGAGGGTACCGCGCCTCGCTGGCGGACATATTTGGACGAAGCACAGCTACTCACACGGTAATTGAGATTGCCAAAGAGATTTATGAAATAATCTCAGAATTTGATGTCTTGGACTTTGGGCGATAACTCGGGTCTCATTGGATACGAAGTGTAGATGCGTAAGGTGTTGCCGACCGCGACACTGCTTCTGAGCTAAATCGGCTTCACATAATGTGCTATACTAGCTACATTTGACAGAATACTATGGATCGCAACTGATGCAGTTCATAAAGCATGATTTAGGACATCAGTCAGGTGGCGAAATTGTTGAAGTCATCCTGAAAGGCGATGCCGCCAATGTGCGACTCATGGACAGTTCCAACTTCCAGTATTATCGTAGTGGGCGCCGCCATCAGTATATCGGCGGGCATGCCAAACGATCTCCCGTACGTCTGCAGATACCTGGGCCGGGGCATTGGCTAATAACTGTAGACTTGGGTGGCTACGCAGGACAGGTGGAATCGAGCGTTCGCCTCCTTCCGGGCAAATTACGCCCATTTGTAGATACGCCGCTGTCAACGATTCCTTCTCTCGTGAGAAACGAACAGGATGTTAAGCATGACGTCTTCATTTCGCATGCGTCGGAAGACAAAACAGACGTCGTAACGCCGCTGGCGGATGCTCTTCAGGCAGCCGGCCTGTCCGTTTGGTATGACGACTTTGAACTAGGCATCGGTGACAGTCTGCGACAGAAAATCGACAGAGGAATCGCTTCAAGCCGTTTCGCAATCGTTGTCCTGTCCAAAGCCTTCTTTAACAAAGGCTGGCCCAACTACGAACTTGACGGGCTGGTAACAAAAGCCATTGACGGCGACCAAATATTGCTTCCAATCTGGCATGGTTTAACCAAGGACGAAGTGGTCTCTTACAGTCCTTCGCTTGCTGACAAGATCGCACGAAATACCACTACGCAGACTGTGGAAGAGATAGCGGAAGAAATAATCGAAGTTGTGCGGGGCGTACCGGTCGAAGTCTAAGCCGCATGGACGGCACTGTGCAATCGCCAGCAACGCGCCACTGGTAAAGCCGTCATCTAATTCGAAATTACGAAAAATGCAATTCATCAAACATGATCTGGGGCAATTGTCTGGTGGAGAGATTGCTGAGATTACCATAACCAACGCGGCAAATGTACGCTTGTTGGATAGCGAAAACCTCAGACGCTACCGATATGGTCACCGGCACAGATACAACGGCGGACACTACACACAGTCCCCCGTTCGCTTCTCGATCCCCCGCGCCGGGTACTGGTACGTCGTTGTGGATCTGGGCGCTATGCTGGTGAAGTCGGTTCAGACCTTAGGATTCTGCACGACGCGGCCGTCAGTTCCTAAAAGCCGCGATCCTGTCAGCCGTTTTTCTCAGTCCGGTAATCCTCTGCCGCATCTTGATGAAATACGATCCGCTTTGCATGGTAGTCCGCAATTACGGATAAAAGCCCAACTTGAGCTCCAATTGAGGCGCCCAAGAAAATCCCAAAGAATATGCCAGAAAGGGCACCGCCGCCTAACGAAGCAACTGCCAAAGCCGCGAAGTCATTGGGAGATTGTCGTGCGGATTCGAGGGAAGCAATTACCATTCCAGACGAACCAGCCAACACAATCACCGCGGCTGCAACCAATCCAACAATTATCACACCGAGGAATGCGCCCGCAAGCATTCCAATCACACTGGCATAGATCGCCTTTGAAATTAGGTTCTGTTGACATTTTGATATTGGCATTTTCATAAATGCGTAAAATGGTCTT
>JAPOYT010000217.1 GCA_026706445.1 Chloroflexota bacterium | reverse complement strand
CCTGGTGACGCGGCGCTCGCTGGAGAATTCGCTGGCCGCCTCAGCCGCCACCGCTGGCAGCACCAATAGCATCCTGCATTGCCTCGCCTTCGCCCGCGAAGCTGGCATCGACTTCACCTTGGACGATATCGAGGCGATCAGCCGCCGCACGCCAATCATCGGCGACTTGCGCCCCACCGGCAAATACGTCGCCCTCGACCTCTTCAAAGCCGGCGGCGTACCCATCCTCATTAACCGGCTGATTGAAGGCGGCTACGTGGTCGGCGACACGCCTACGGTCAGCGGGCAGACTCTGGCCGAAGCCTGCGCCGATGCGGTCGAGACGCCCGGGCAAGATGTCGTGCGCGACCTCGATGAGGCGATCAAGCCCAGCGGCGGGCTGGTCATCCTGCGCGGCAACCTGGCGCCCGATGGCGCGGTGGTCAAGCTCAAGGACAGCCCGCCCCCGCTGACCGGTCCGGCGCGCGTCTTCGATACCGAGGAGGATGCCTTTGAAGCCGTCTCCAACCGCCAGATCGTCGAGGGCGATGTGCTGGTCATCCGCTATGAAGGACCCGTCGGTGGACCCGGCATGCGCGAGATGCTGCAAATTACGGCGGCGCTCTATGGGCAGGGGCTGGGCGGGGAGGTCGGCTTGATCACGGATGGTCGTTTCAGCGGCGGCACGCGCGGCTTGATGATCGGCCACACCGCGCCGGAAGCGGCGGTCGGCGGACCGATCGCGCTGCTGGAAGAAGGCGACATGATCACTATTGATGTCTCGCAGCGCCTGCTGCAAGTGGATATTAGCGATGCCGAGCTGGACGCGCGGCGCGCGAAGTGGCAAGCGCCGGCACCGAATTACAGCAAGGGCGTGATGGCGAAGTACGCGCGCCAGGTTTCGCAAGCGAACGATGGCGCTGTCACGGGGGCCTAGGCCAGGTCGGTCATTCGTCAAGCGCCTTGAAACCGTCGGCATCGGCGAGGATCTTCTTGGGACCGTGCTCATCGAAAAGGACGCTGACGATTCCGCCGTCTTCAACGCCGATGACTTTGCCGACGCCGAATTGCGGATGGGTCACCGCCATATTGACCTTGAATGCGGACTGGACCGCCGCTGGCTTGGCGAAGCCCGGAAAGGGCGCGATCTTCTTGCGCAACTCGCTGTTTGCGGTTGATACGCTGTTGGAGCGCAAATCGCGTTCGAGCCGGCTTAGCGGGCGGGGCGCGCTGTTCCATTGCGTTTGCGCTTCCATGCTCTGGGCGCGGCGCAAACTGGCGAGCGTAGTCGGCGCGCCATCAAGCAGCTGGGGCGGCAGATCGGCGAGGAATTCCGATGGACTGGCAATTCCGCCCGCCCCACTGTAAAGCGCGCGGCGAAAAGCGTAACTTAGGCATAGCGCATCTTTGGCGCGGGTAACGCCGACATAAAACAAGCGGCGCTCTTCTTCAATGCCGCCGATCTCTTCAAACGATCGGTAATGGGGCAGGACGCCGGTCTCCAAACCTGTTATGAAAACGACCGGGAACTCGAGCCCTTTGGCGGCGTGAAGCGTCATCAGCGTGACCGCGTCCCTGTCATCATTCAGGCTGTCGACATCGGCGACCAGCGATTGCTCGGCGAGGAATTCGTGCAATGGCTGTTCATCTTCCAGCGCATATTGCAGCAAACCGCGGAGCTCCTGCACATTGTCGGCGCGGTCGGCCGCTTCTTCCGGCAATTTGCTGATTTCGTCCAGGTAAAGGTAGTAGCCGGTTTGCGCCGTGATCTTATCGAACATCGTCAGTAGATCGCCGCGTTTCGCCAACTCCTGCCATTGAGTCAGCATCTCGGCGAAGCGGGCGAATTTCTTCTTAGCGGCTGTCGACATGGGAACCGGATCATCATAAAACAGCCGATTGAGGGCGTCGCTGATGGTCAAGCCCTCGCGCGTCACCCAATTGAAGAAAGCCTCTTGCGACTTTTTGCCAATGCCGCGCGCCGGCACATTGATGATGCGCTCAAAGCTGACGCGATCATCGGGGTTGTGGATCAGCCGCAGATAAGCCAGCAGATCCTTGACTTCACGCCGTTTGTAGAATCTGACGCCGCCGATGAGGTCATAAGGCACGGTCGGCACGGTCTTGACGAAAGCTTGCTCCAGCGCCCGCGACTGGGCATTGGTGCGGTACATCACAGCGAAGTCTTTGTAAGCCAGGTCGCGCTGCGAGCGCAACCGATGAATCTGCTCCAGCACCGTTTCCGCCTCGTAGCGCTCGTCATAAGCCTCGAAGACCGATACCATGGCGCCAGGACCGAGATCAGTATGCAGCGCTTTCGGCGTTCGATTGCGGTTAAGGTCGATGACCGCGCGCGCGACATCGAGGATATTCTGGGTGCTGCGGTAATTCTGCTCCAGCAAGATCACGGCCGCGCTGCTATAGCTCTCCTGAAAACGCAGCACATTGCGGTAATCGGCGCCGCGGAAGGCATAAATCGCCTGGTCTTCATCGCCGACTACGAAGACGTTGTTCTGGGGCGAAGCCAGCAGCTTGACCAACTCATACTGCACATGGTTGGTATCCTGGAATTCGTCCACCAGCACATAAGCGAAGCGCTCCTGATAGGCGCGCCGCAAGTGCTCGTTTTCCCGCAGCAGGGTGACCATGTTCAGCAGCAAATCGTCGAAATCCATGGCGTTGGCTTCGCGCAGCGCCGCTTGGTAGGCGGCATAACCCTGCTTGACGATCTCGCCGAAATAATCGGCCGAACGGAAATCGGACGGCTGGATCATCTCATTCTTGGCGCTTGAAATCTTCGCCAGAATCGCGCGCGGATTGTATTTCTTTGGATCGATGCCCAAATTCTTGAGGACCGTCTTGACCAGCGCCACCTGATCATCGCCGTCGTAGATGACGTAATCGGGGCGATAACCAGCGCTTTCCGCTTCGCGCCGCAAGAAACGCGCGCAGGCCGAATGGAAAGTGCTGACTTGCAGCCCGCGCAGATGCTCGCCGAGCAGCGCTTCGACGCGGCTGCGCATTTCACCGGCCGCCTTGTTGGTGAAGGTGACCGCCATGATGCGATGATGGGGCACCCGATGCTCGCGGATCAGCCAGGCGATGCGCCGCGTCAGCACCGCGGTTTTGCCGCTGCCGGGTCCAGCCAGCACCAGCACGGGACCGTCACCGGCGGTGATAGCTTGCTGCTGCTGCCGGTTCATGCCTTCGGTGAGTGGGTGGGTTGTCATGCGGTTAAACCCAGCGACGGATCGAGTTTCACTATTTTATCAGAAAGAAAAGAACGGGCGAGCCACCGGCTCGCCCCTACAATGCGTCACAGGGACGGGATGTCAGCCGCTGGTAGGCGTCGGGATGATGATTTCCTCGACGGTGGGACCGAATGTGGGCTCGCCCGCTTCAACGGCGGTGTTGTCGACAGTGACATTCAAGTCGAAGTGGATGAAACCGCCGCTGCGCGAATCGGCAGCCAGACGCAAAATAGTTTCGCCGTTTGGCACTTGGGCGGCGACCGTGTCCCATACCCCCAGCGGACTGCCGTATTGCGGCATTTGCACTAGCGACGCGCTGATCGGATAAAAGGTGTCGGGCTCGCTGGCGCTGGCGTAGAGCAATTCAAACTTGTCGAAATCGGGCGCGCCGACCTGCCCGCGCAACTCCACTGCCCCGCGCAGAACCGCGCCGTTGTTGGGGCTGCTGAGATTAATTAGCGGCAGTTGCTGCCCTTGCGCGCAGCTGGCTTGCGGCGGCGGCTTAACCGGCAGCCCGAGATCAAGCGACTGGGCGTACTGCCGGCCTGCTTCGCTGTTGTTCAGCCAATCGAGAGCGGCGGCATCGCTGACCGAGGCGAAATTGCGCTCGGTGACATGGCTCGCGCAGAATTCGTTGGCGCGCAGCAGCGTCCAACTATCAACGGCGACGCGTTGCAAGAAGCCGGCTTCGGGCGCGGGCGGATATTGTTCGTGCAAGAACAAGTCGGTCGTGGGCTCAAGACAGGTCGGGAAGCCGAGCGTGCCAGTCGTGCGGCAGACCTCGCGCGCGACCACGCCACCCGGATTCTCAAATGGCCGGGGCGGGTACCAGTTGGTCGCGGCCGCCATAATCGTGTTCCAGAGCGGCGCGGCGCTGCGATAACCGCTGGTGTTGTATGTCGGCGTATTGTCCGATGTGCCCAGCCAGACGCCAACGACGGCGCTGCGCGTGAAGCCCATTGTCCAAAGATCGCGCCCGCCGTTGGTGGTGCCGGTTTTGGCGGCGACCGTATTCGGCGTCGCTATGCCAGCGCGGGCCAAGGTCAAGTTCGAGCCGGCCGGGAAGCTGGGCGCGCGGGCGCCGTCATCGCTGAGGATATTCTGCATAAGGTAGGCCAGCGCCGGCGATATGACTTGCTCGCCGGCCGGGCGCTCACGCGGGATTTCCACATGCTCGCCATCAACCGATTCTGTGATGCGCTCGATCGCGTAGAGCGGGACGCGCGCCCCCCCATTCGCCAAGACAGCGTAGGCGCGCATCATATCGTAGAGGCTGACTTCATTCGCGCCCAACGCGCTGGCCAGCGAAATGAAAGAATCGTCCGGGAATTGCAAGCCGAGCGCATCGGCTGTATTGGCGAAGCGGCCCGCGCCGACATAATCGCGGAAGATCTTAACCGTCGGCACGTTGTAGCTGTTCTGCAGCGCGGATCTCACAGACACCGGTCCATGAAACTTGCGGTCGACGTTCTGCGGTTGGTAGATGCCGCCGGCGCCTAAATCTTCAACCAGCGGCACATCCCAGATTATGCTGGCCGGCGTCAAGTAGCGGCCGTCAGCCTCTTGCAGAGCAGCCATATAGACGAAGGGTTTGATAGCGGAACCGGGCTGCTGGAAAGTCAGCGCGTTATTGACCTGGCCCGATTCGGACTCGTAATAATCGTGGCTGCCCACCATAGCGCGGATGGCGCCCGTGGCGGGATCGGTCACCATGACGGCGCCGGTATGCACGCCGGTGGCGGCGGACTTCAGCCCGCGCGCGTGATCGCTCAAGGCGGCGGCAGCGGTCTCTTGCAGCGCTGGATTCAAGGTGGTGTGGATGCTGAGTCCGCGCTGGAAGAGCGCTTCCTCCCCCAGTTCAGCTACGACTGCGGCGCGCACAAAATCGACAAAATGCGGGTAACGCACTTGAAATTCGCCTTGCTGAAACCGGGTCGTTTCAATCTCGGCGATTTGCAGTATCGCCAAGCCGCCAGCGATCTCGCCAGCAACGTTCGTCTTCACCAGATCGTCTTCTGCGTCGGCGATGATGCAAAACGGACCGCGCTCGAGCCAGTCGCCGTGCTGGAATTGCAAGCAGCCGATATCGATCATCTTGCGCATGGTCGAGCGCATTGCGGCGATAGCGGTCGCGCGATTCTCCACCGGATCATGCTGGACCGGCGAAGGCACAATGCTCGCCAGCAGCGCCGCCTCGGCGTAGTTGAGCTGATCGGCGCTATGGCCAAAATAGAAGTTGGAAGCCGCCTCGACGCCGTAATTTCGGTTGGCGAAGAAAATCTCGTTCAGGTACAGCGCGAGGATGAAATTCTTGTCGTAGCGGTTGGCAATCTCCAGCGCGACCAGGATCTCATTGAGTTTTCGCTGGACGGTGACATCGCGGTCTTTCAGTACGAGGTTGCGCGCGATCTGCTGGGTGATGGTGCTGGCGCCGGATTCAACGCCGCCGCCGCTGACATTTTGCATGAAGGCGCGGACGATGGCGACCGGGTCAAAACCGGGATCGTCGAAAAAGCGTTCGTTCTCCTGCGATACGATTGCATGGATCATAAAGGGACTGATTTGCTCGAGTGGGACGGCAGTGCGGGCGCCGGTCTCCTCGCTGTTGAGCGCTGCCAATAGATTGCCTTGCGAGTCGAAGATGCGGGCGGTCTGGTAAGCGCCGCTGTAGTTGGCCAAGGCGGCGATGCCATCGGCGAAGGGCTCAACCGTGTCGCGATACCACATCATGACGACGCCAGCCGCGATGATGCCCCCAGCCAGCGCCAGCATCAGCAGAGCCGCCAGCACGGTCATCAGCAGGCGGGTCCGGCGGCTCTTTCGTGTTTCCAGCAGCTCCTGCACCACCGGCGACGCGCCCAGCGCAAAGTCAGCATCAATGGCGCGCGGAATCACGCTGCTGGGATCCGCCTGCGCCGCTGCCGGGATCGTGCCAGTCAACTGCGCGTCGCCGGGCAGGGTCGGCTGCTGACCCGGGATTTCATCGGCGAGCGCGGCTGTGCCGGGAACCGTGTAGAGTTCGTCTTTGGTGGGCGGCGTCGTGCCGATTTTGACGCCGCGCTCATCATAGATCGGTTCGCCCGCCTTTGGCGCGCCTAAAGTCGACGGCAGATCATACTCGGTCAGCGTTTCATCGCCATTGAATGACGCGCTCTGACCGCCTTCGTATTCACGCAGCGCGGCCGGGTAATCCACTTCCCATTGGTTGCGTTCGGGATCATGGCGATACCAATCTTCGTTTTCGGCATCAATCATCCACCAGACGCCCTGCTCGTCTTGCACCATGGCTTCGTAAAGCAGGCGCTGATAATCCTCAAAGCTGATCTCTTCCTTGTTGAGCAGGTCGGCCAGCGTGGCCGCCTGGTTTTGCATCTCGATGAAGCGCCGCCCGACCTCGCTTAGAGCGCCATCAACCCGATCGCGAGCGCCAGGCGCCGGCGGTCGCTCGTCGTCTATCGGCAGGTCTTCGGGCCGCGCGTATCGCTTGACCTCGCCCGCGCTCAGATGCGAATCGTAATCTTCCGGCGGCATCGGCTCATTGGCGGTCGGCGCCGGGTCAAGCAGCGCGCCCATCATCTCTTCGGGTGATATTGGCGCCGGCTCAGCTGGTTCGTCGGCGGGCGGTTTTTCCCGGGCCGGGTCGTCAGGCATGGGTTGATTCCCGTTTGGAAAGCTACGGTTTCGCGTTCATTATAGTGGAGAGTGGAAAATGGGGGAAATCGCCCTGAGCCTTGCCGGCAAACGCGCTAGGCTGGGTCTTTCAGCAGTCGATGCCACAACATCGTGCGGTACTTGTACAGTTTGCGCCACATGAGTCCGCTTTCACCCTTCATTATTCGCCGCCACCGACTGTCAAAGTTACGAACTCAGGAGATAGGTCGCGTTCCATCCGCTCTTGTCAATTAGCCTATAGCCGGCTTTCAGTACCGCTCGGTGCAAGCGAAACGACGTCATCAATGTGCGCAGCGAGAGCAACGAGACGACTTCATAAGACTGATCATATTCTACGCAGAGCAGCGTCGGGCGGATGCCGTCAGCGATCAGATTGGGAATGACGAGTTGTTCCGCGCCTTCGATATCCATTTTAATCAGATCGATTTGCTCATGCCCCAAGTCTTTAGCCAGCGACCGGATTGTCTTCACCTCGCCTTCGATATATTCCGATGCGCTATGCAAGTTCAAAGCGGAATACGAGTCGTCGGCGGCGCCGCGGGGATGCCAGAACTTGATGGTCGTATCTTCATTCCAAACGCCAAGGGGATGAAAGTGAAAGCCCGGAAGACTCACATTCTCAACGAAGGCGATGGCTTTCGGCGTCGGGTCAAAGGCCTGAATGGTACAGCGGCGCTGCTCCAGCAGGGCAATGTCGAAGGAAATGTCTTCGCCGACGCCAAAGTCATAGACCAGCCAATCCGAAGTGATTAACTCGCTTGGCAGATTCCAGCCGCCGTAATCGCTCCCATAGCGGACGATTGAGTAGTCCACTGGCGCGACGTCATTCCGCAGCAGCCAGTGCCAGAGCATTTGACGATGTTTGTAGCGCCTGCGCCAGATCACATTCGCGCCCAGTTGGTTTGGATCATGCCTTGGAGTATCGTATCAATTGTGAAGCGAGGCAAGTTCACGTCAACGGCGGTTACGAGCGAAGAATGGCAGACTTTGGAATGATAACCATCCCGGACAGTAAATTGGCGAGGGCGCGGCGGAAGCGGAGAATGATATACTGGAATGACGCGATTGACTCCACGAGGCAGACTGCATGAAGAATAGAATGTACTACGGCGATAATTTGGAAATTCTGCGCAATCGGGAATACTTTCCCAACGAATGCGTAGACCTGGTATATCTTGACCCGCCCTTCAACAGCAACCGCAATTACAACGTCTTGTTCAAAGCGGAAAGCGGCGCGGACAGCGAAGCGCAGATCACCGCCTTTGAGGATACCTGGCATTGGAGCGAAAGCGCCTTGGCGACGTACTTCGACCTAGTGCAGCAGTCGCCAGCGCAGGTAGCGTCCGCAATCAAGGCGCTGATGGACTTAATCGGTCACAATCAAATGATGGCTTATTTGGTCATGATGGCGGCGCGGCTGGTTGAATTAGAGCGCGTACTGAAACCGACTGGAAGCCTTTATCTTCATTGTGATCCGACCGCGAGCCATTACTTGAAGATCCTGCTTGATGCGATTTTTGGCACAGAAAATTATCGCAATCACATCACTTGGAAGCGAACGAGCGCGCACAGCAGCGCCAAAAAATGGGGACCGATTTCGGACAATATTCTTTTCTATACAAAGAGCAATGATTTCGTGTGGAATCAGGTCTACGTAGATTACGACAAAGATTACCTAGATAAATATTATCGCCATGAAGATGAGAGAGGGCGATTTGCGCTAGGCGATTTAACAGGAGCCGGTACGCGCCAGGGAGATTCGGGCAAGCCTTGGCGCGGCGTGGATCCTACCGATTCCGGGCGGCATTGGGCAGTGCCTAACACTTCGCTTCAAGCAGCCTATCCCAATCTGGATTTATCTACTTTGTCAGTACAAGAAAAGCTAGACCGGTTGGATAAAGCTGGCTTGGTGCATTGGTCAAGATCTGGCAAACCACAACGCAAACGATATTTGGCAGAGGCGAAAGGAATTCTAATCCAGGACATCATAAGCGACATTTATCCGATTGCGCCTCAAGCCAAAGAACGTTTAAGCTACCCAACACAGAAGCCGGAAGCGTTGCTGGAGCGCATCATCCGCGCCAGCAGCAATGAAGGCGATATCGTGTTTGATCCATTCTGCGGCTGCGGCACGACGATAGCGGCCGCGCATAAGCTGAACCGACGCTGGATTGGCATCGACATTACGCACCTGAGCATCGCCCTGCAAAAGTATCGCCTGCAAAACCAGTTTGAGTTGGTTTCCGGCGCAGACTACGATGTCATCGGCGAGCCGGTAACAATCGATGCGGCGCGCGCTTTGGCGCACGATCCTGACAACGAAGGCCGCTATCAGTTTGAGTGGTGGGCGCTGTCGCTAATCGGCGCGAAGCCAACTGACGGAAAGTCTGGCTCGAGAAAAGGGAAAAAAGGCGCTGACAAAGGAATCGACGGCATCATCAACTTTTTTGAAGAAGATGACAAAGGCAAGCCCATAGCGGCAACTGTCGTTGTGCAAGTCAAATCGGGCAAAGTTACATCCCGCGACATTCGCGATCTAAAAGGAGTCGTCGAACGAGAGAACGCGGCAATCGGCGTTTTCATCACGCTGGAAAATCCGACCCAAGCTATGGTGAAAGAGGCGCTCGAAGCCAACTATTACGAGTCACCTGGACGGCAAGGAAAGCGCTATCGAAAGATTCAAATTCTGACGATTGGTGACTTGCTTGAGGGACAAGGCGTCGATATGCCGGGGCAGTATGGCCAGTTCAAACGAGCCAAGTTCCACAAGACTGATAAAATCAGCAATGATGGGGAGTCGCAGAAGGATATGTTTGGCGGTAGATTCTAGCGGACCTTAAGCCACCGCCCCATCCTCCGCCTCGACCAGCTCGTGCGGCTGATTCGCCAGGTAACGGTAGACATAGGGGTTGCCCAGCACAGCCATATCGGCGACGACATCATCGCGCCGGATGGTGAAGTGGAAGATTTCGATGCAGCGCATGCCGGCGAACCAGTGGCGGCGCAGCGTCACTACTTTGTCGATCGCCCAGCCGCGGGCGATTGCCGTGAGCAGGTTGTCGCCGCCGGCATAGCGCTCGGAGGAGTAACTCCAGTGCTGCGATGTGACATCATGCTCTTGACTATCGAGATAGCGCGGCTGCTCTTCCGTCATGCTGACCGTCTTTCTGCGAGGCCTCCAATAAGGGCAAGGATTATAGGCAAGTTCGGCGCCGCCTTCAAGATTGCTGTGCCTCTGATCTGGGTGTAACTGTCTCTTAGTCGGGGATTACCGCGGAGTCGGTTGTCGCGTCATAGATGATGCGGATATCGTGTTGCACGATATACCGTTCAACGTAGGGGTTGCTCAAGACCGGCATGATCATCAGCTGGCTGCCGCGCATCAAGGTGAAATCGTATACGGTGCGCGGACGACTGCCGCTATTCCAGATCTGCCGCGCGCTGACGCGGGGCAAAGCCAGAATCCAGCCTTCGCGCATAACGGAAATCAATTGGCTGGCGGCGGCGTAATCCTCCGATTCCGGACTCCAGTATTGATCGCCCTCGGTGTATTTCTCATGTGTATAGATATTCTGTCCCAGTTCCATAAGACCTGCCTCCTATCATGCCGCCAGGCTGTGATGTCGGCTGCTACGCAATTTCCCCAAGAGGAGCGTTCTACAGAAGCTTCAAAGTTGGCGGCGGTCAAGTGGCTAATTGTCATGTTCCGCGCGCCCTCGCTTCCGCTACTTTCAGTATAAAGGAATCGGACGATTCAGAAAATAGAAATGACATTAATGCGCCTTAACTAATGTGACCGCGGCGCAATCATTCGGCGCAACTGTAACTTGTCGTTCGGCTTTTCAATCGGCCTCAGCTCTTCGCGGCGGTGGAGGCGAAGCAGTCGGCGAGCGCGGCAAGCATATTGAGCAGCGTGGGCTGCGCCGGACAGATCACGCGCTGGAATCCATGCGCATGCGCCGCTGCCGCAGTCGCCGTTCCGATGCAAAGCGCCGGCAACTCCCGCGCCTCCGCCATTGGGCAACGTCGCCGAAAGAAGGCGACGGCCGATGGACTGGTGAAGCTGAGGGCATCAATTTCGCCGGCGGCGATCTGTGCCGGTAGACCCACCCCGCCCTCGCCCATGACTGTACGATAGGCGACGACGGACGTAACTGACGCGCCGCGCGAACGCAGCGCCTCGGCCGTGGATTCTGCGGCGCGATCCGATTGTGGCAGCAGGATGCGAGAATTTGCGCCGAGCGGCAGGCTGCGCGCCAAAGGAGCGGCGCCATATTCAGCCGGCGCGTGGTGGATGCCGCAAGACAAAAGTCGCTGCGCTTTTTCCGCGGTCGCTGGACCAGCAGCGCCAATTCGGATGCCATAGTTCGGTAAGGCTATGCCCAGCCCGGCCAAGCACTCGGCGATGGCGCGCACGGTATTGCCGCTCGTCAGCAGCAGCCAGTCAAATTCCTGGACTCGGCGCAGACAGTCCGCCAGTTGGCGCGGGTCGGGGGAAGGCTCAATGGCGATGCAGGGATAAGGTACCGGAATCCCGCCCCATTCGCGAATCAAGGCTTCAAACGGAGGCGCCTGATGAAGCGCGCGTGTGACAGCGATACGCACCCCTGCCAGTGGCTTCGCGTCATTCATGCGCCTGTCCCTTCGCAAGGGAATCCAGAATCAGGTCGGCGCCTTTTTTCAGCGCTTCTTCCGCCAATTCCGCGCCCAGCTTGCGCGCCATATCCAAGCCGGCAAGCCCGCCCAACGCGATTGCGTCGCCGCTGACATCCACCTGCCGCGCGCCGTCGAGCGCGATCACCCGACCCTGGAGCGAGAGCCGCTTTCCCGCCACTTTGGCATAGGCGGCGACAGGCAGCGAACAGCCGGCTTCCAGCGCATGCAGAAAGGAACGCTCGGCTGCCGCGCTATGCGAAGCTCGCCAGTCAGCCAGCGTCCCGAAGAACGTCAAAGCGTCCTGCTCAGCGCGGCATTGGACGGCGAGCGCGCCCTGCCCGGCGGCGCTGAGCATCCGGGACTCGTTGAATATCTCGCTGATCTGCGCGCTCAAGCCCAAACGATTTAGGCCGGCGGCCGCCAGTACAATGGCATCGAATGGACTGTCGCTCGCCATCAGCTTATCCAGGCGCGTCGGCACATTGCCACGAATATGCGCCATTTCGAGGTCGGGGCGGACGGCGAGCAGCTGGGCGCGGCGGCGCAGGCTGCCGGTTCCAATGCGCGCGCCTTGCGGCAGGTCAGCGAGCGCCACGCCACTCCGGCTAACGAGCGCATCGCGATGATCGTCTCGCTGGGGGATCGCCGCCAGCGCCAGCCCTTCCCCCATCTCCACCGGCATGTCTTTTAAGCTGTGAACGGCGCAATCGATTTCGCGCGCTCGCAGCGCCGTTTCGAGCGCGTCGGTGAAGATTCCCCTGCCCGCAATTTCGCGCAGGGGCGCCGCCGGATTTAGATCGCTGCGCGTTCTATACTCGCGGATTTCGACCTCGATTCCAGCGTGGCGCTGCTTAATCAATTCGGCGACGTGTTCCGCTTGCCAAATCGACAATTTAGAGCGGCGCGTGCCAATGCGAATCGTTTTCAACCTATCCAATCCGCTTGTCCCGAATAATCGATTGCCCTCTCTCCTCCATTATGCCGCCAGGCGAGCGTATGGCAAACGCAAAGCAGCCGTTTTGCAAGCGTCATGCGCGCGTCGGTCCCCAATGATACGCTCGGATTACCTAAGGAGTTGCGCGCCGATTGCGCCGGCTTTTGTGCGAAGGAGTGAGAAAAATGTTTCGATTTGCTTTGGCAATTCTGGTCGCTGGAATCGTCGGCTTGCCGAGCGCGTTGGCGAACGACTCGTCGGTAATTTCCAGTTACGACCCAAGCGTTTGCGCGGCCGGCAACGATGTGACCGCTTCGCGCCTTGAGCGGGCAGTTGCGGCCGCCGAAAGCGCAGACTGCCTAGCCATGATGGAAGCGTTTCCGCGCCCTGAACTGGAGCGCGTTCCTGAGGATTGGCGCACGCTTGGCTTATACAGCTTCTGGCGTGTGGGACCGGACGCGGTCGCCCTTTACGATGCGCCGGGCGGTCACGTGATCGGGCAGATGCCAGCCGGCTTCAACTTTTTCAACGCGATCAACACCAGCGTCGAAGGCTGGATTCAGCGGGTCGGCGGCGAATGGATCCGGGCGGAAGATACCAAGCCGGTTAACGCGTCTCGCTTCACCGGCATGCTGCTGCCGCACGATTGGACGCATCCTTACGCAATCATTTTGGACAAGACCGGCACGCGCGCCTCGCTGCGCCCCGGCGAGCCGGGCAGCGCCGAAAGCGGCTACATCACGCGGCGTTACCGGCTGGTCAATATCTTCGCGCGGACGGAAGACGACGCCGGCAAGGTCTGGTACCTGGTTGGTCCACAGCAATGGATTCGTCAAGAGCTCGTCGCCAAGTTCACGCCGACCGAGCGGCCCCAGAATGTCGCTGGGCGTTGGGTGGCGGTCGACCTGTTCGAGCAGACGCTCATCGCCTATGAAGACGACAAGCCCGTCTTCGCCACCGTGATTTCAAGCGGCATGGCCGAATGGCCGACTGCTCAAGGGATCTTCAGAGTATGGGCGCGGCTGCCAAGCGATTCGATGAGCGGCGCCGTCGGTCAGCCGGATGCCTACGCGCTGCAACTTGTGCCTTGGGTGCTGTACTTCAAAGGCGGGCAAAGCCTGCACGGTACTTATTGGCACGACAGCTTCGGTTATCGGCGCAGTCATGGCTGTGTCAACCTGAGCATCAGCGATGCGCGCTGGATCTACGACTGGATGCTGGATGCCGAGCCCAATGCCGACGGCGAGATCGAGAATCAGGTCTACGTCTTCAGTTCCGGCGTCTACGCCAGCGAGGCTGCGGCGGCGCGCGCAACGTAGCAACAATTTGGGCGGGCGACGCTATCGTCGCCCCTCCCTTACCCTTATCAAGAACTCCGCCAGCGTTTGGCTTCAGATTATCGAACGCACCGTCGGCTCAAAGCCGATCAGTTCGCGGGCGCGCTCAATGTTGACCAGCGCCTCCGCCCCCTGCAGCGCTTTCGAGCGGCGGCGAACCTCCGGGAAAAAGAGCGAGAGCAAAGCCTCGGCCTCATAATTGAGATAATTCCGATCGCTGTTGACGAAGAGCGCGCGCGCCCCTTGGAAGTCTGCCGTAATCGCCTTTTCGAATGCCTGGGTTGAATCGTCCGTGTGGATGAAGGTCCAGTAATTGAATCGGTCGAAAAAGTAAGCGCGCAGCAGCCAGTCATCCATGTTTTCGCGGTCAAATATGCCGGCTTGAACCGCATCATATTCCTGCACGCGGCGGGCGCGTAGGTCCAGCGTCTTCTGCCGCGCGGCCGCCAGACCTTCCTTCTGCTCCGCCAGCGGTAGGCGCCGGAAGTCATCGAGATGCTCGCGCATGGCGGCGTATTTCGCGCGCAGATTTTGATCTTCGATGACGGCATCGCTCCAGACGGCGGGAAAGCGAAATGAGACGCTGTCGATGCCGCTGCGGCGCTGGTAATAAGCGGCGACTTCCTCGACCAGTTGCTTGGACAGAGAATAGGCATCGGTGGTGTGCAGCGGATGATCTTCGTCCAGCGGGAAGTAGTCATATTGGCGATCGTCGCAGCCCCAGTAGCCGCCGAAGGCGTTTATCGAGCTGGCTTGGGCGATGCGCTTGACGCCGGCGCGCTCGGCCGCTTCAAAGACATTGTAGCTGCCGGCGACATTGACCTCAAAGACAGTTGAATTGGGATGAGACATCGTCGAAGGAATGGCGGCCAAATGCGCGATGGCGTCGCAGCCTTCGACCTGCTTCGTCAGGGCGGCGAAGTCCAGAATGTCGCATTGGGCGTAGCTGAGGCCCTCAATATCGCATTCAGGCGCGAGATCAATGACGCGCACATCCCAGCCATTGCCGACGAACTTCTCGCAAATTGGCTTCCCGACATGGCCTGCCCCGCCGGTGATGAGAACGCGCATCGCCTTTAGCCGCGCATCTTGAAGGCAATCGGCTCGGACATGGCGAGCGAGGACCGGTAGGTGAGACTACCCGAATCGGCGTCGATAGAGAAGACGGCGGCGCTGTCGGTATGGCGATTGCCGACGACCAGGTACTCGCCACGCCGATCAATCATGAAAGCGCGCGGCCAGGCGCCCCGCGTCGCTTCATGGCTTATAAGCTGTGGCAGACCGTCGGCGTCCAGCGCGTAGATCACGATGGAGTCATGCCCGCGGTTGCTGCCATAGAGGAACTTGCCATTGGGGTGCGCGTGCGCATCGGCGCAGGTATTCGGCCGTCCCGCCGGTTGGACATGACCAGCCGGCAACGTGGAAAGGACCGATAGCCGCGTCCATTTGTCGTCGGCATCGTAGGCGAAGGTCGCCATCGTCGAATCCAGCTCGTTGATCACGTACATGCGCGGCCGGCTCGGGTGGAAGGCGACGTGGCGCGGTCCGGCGCCGGGCGGCAAATCAAGCGTCTGCGACAGGCTCAACTTGCCGGCGGCTGCATCCAACGCGTAGAGATAAACCATATCGGTTCCGAGATCGGGCACGACCGCGAAGCGATTATCCGGCGTGGTGACGATCATGTGGGGATGCGACACCTCTTGTCGGTCGCGATTGGGACCGCCGCCGTCGTGTTCGATATGTTCGCTGGCTTCGCCAAGCGCGCCCTTGCTGTCGATCGGGTACAAGCGGATATTGCCGCGAGCTTCGCCAACCGCATAGTTGACCATCAGCGCGTTGCGCTCGCTGGCTTCCACGCAAACGTAAGCCGGCGAAGTGCCGGCGGCCGGCTGGCGGCTGATCAGGGACAGCAAGCCGTCCGCGTCGACGGCGAATGAGACGACTTGAACGCCTTCGTCCATGGTGGTGGCGACGAGATAGCGCCCGTTAGGATGAAAGTTCAGGTAGTGGCATTCGCTGATTTCGCTGACGCGCTGGACGACGCTAAGCGTCCCATCAGCGTAGTCGAGCGCGGCGACCGTGATGCCGCCGTCGGCGCCGCCGCCATTGGCGATATAGACGAGATTGTCGGTCATGGCTGATCCTTTTCATGCGTAGCAAACTGGGGAAGTGCAACTCAGATGAGGACTGTAGGCGACAGGAAAGCATCTTGGCGATTAAGCCTACTACAGTTTCATCACAGACGAAAGAAGTCAGCACAGAGGGAAACGGACGACCCTGCGCGGACGCTGGGCGCATAGACACTGCCCTTCGACATTGACCTACGACCGCCCGTGCGGATGCAGCTCGTGAATGAGTTGGGATACTAACTGGCGTCGGCTTCACGCTCCGCTTCCAGCCGCTCTTCGCGACCCTCGAAGCGGCCCTCGAGCCGAGCTAGGCGCTGCAGCCCGGCATCGACTTTGGTCTCGACGCGCTGGACATCATCCCCCAAGCGCTGGATTTGCGTCTCCACCCGACGAATCTCGTTCTTGACTTCAGCGCGGGTGTCGGCGATTTCAGCCTTCAGTTCGTCGCGGAATCCAGCGCTTTCGCTTCGGGCTTCGGCGATGTCGCCTTTCAGCTCGTCGCGGAAATCCCTAAGTTTGCCGTCGAGTTCGCCGCGCAAATCATTGATCTTGCCATCAAGTCGCCAGACCGCGCCAAATATCACTATGAGCGCGATGATTACATCCAATGAGATCGTGCTATCGAATGTCATTCCAAGCGTTCCTTCGTTGCGCCTTATAGTTTAACACATTTGCCGAATTGGTCAAAACCGCGCGTACGATTCGTTGGTAGGGCGCGGACGACAAAAGATTTATCCCGTGTACGTAGGTGCGGCTATGAACCGCCTAACGCGAGGAGACGCGGGCATAGCGCCAAACCGCCATCGGCAAGAATATCGCCACGATCCCGGCGATCCAAAGCAGCGAGATGACAATTTCATCCGGGTTGACCGTACCGGTCATCAGGTCGCGCACGGTATTGGCGACGACGCTGACTGGCTGGTTCTCGGCGAAAACCCGCAGCCACTCGGCGGTCATTGTGCGGGTGGGGACGAATATGGAGCTGGCGAATGTCAAAGGGAAGAGCCAGATGAAACCGGCGACCTGCGCCGCCTCCGGATCTTTTACGAAAAGACCTATCGTGGCGGATATCCAGGTAACGGCATAGCCGAAAGCCACCGCCAGCGCCAAGCCCATGAGGCCGCTGCCCCAATCTTCAAAGCGAAAGCCGATAATGTAGCCGGCGACGATCATGATGAGCACAGTGAATAATCCGCGCAGGGTATCGGCGCTGGTTCGCCCCGCGAGCACCGCCGCCCGCGACATCGGCAGGGAGCGAAAGCGATCAATGATGCCGCGCGATAGATCCACGGAGAGCCCGACAGTGGTATTCGCCGAGGCGAACAGGATCGTCTGGATGATGATGCCCGGCAGCAGAAAGTTGATGTAATCGCCGCCAGTGGAGAAACTGATGGCGCCGCCGAAGACATAGGTAAAGAGGAGCAGGAAGATAACCGGCTGAATGGTAGCGAAGACCACCAACTCCGGCTGCCTTTGGTAGGCATAAAGATTGCGGCGCATCACCACAAATGTATCGGTGAAGTTCCAAATGAAACGCTGGAAAATGCTGGATTCGCTGGCGCTGACAGCGGCGGATACGGTATTGAGAGTCATGTAGACTATCCTCTGTATGCTGAGACTGAGATGGCGTGGCTAGGCGCTGCGGCGGCCGAAGCCGCGGCGCTTGGGCTTGGCTTCCTCTTCGACAATTTCGTGCCCGGTGATGCTCAAAAATACATCATTGAGCGACGGGCGGCGCAGATTGAGTTCGGCGATTGAAACGGATTGGGCGTCCAGCAGGCGCACGACCTCGGCAATACTCTGCGCCCCGCTCTCCACGGCGATGCTGACATGCCCGCGCTGTTCGTCGGTCTGCGGGGCTTCGTCGCTCAAAGGCTGCAGAAGTTGAGATGCCATGACGGTCTGCTGCGGATTGGCTACGGTGATATCGATGAAGTCCGCCGCCATATTGGCTTTGAGCTGGTCGGCTGTGCCTTCGGCGATGACGCGGCCCTGGTCGATGACCACAATCTGATCGGCCAGCTCATCGGCTTCTTCCAAATACTGTGTCGTCAGCAACAGCGTTGTGCCATCGGAGACCAATTGGCGAATGGTCGCCCACATGGCGATGCGGGCGCGCGCGTCCAACCCGGTGGTCGGCTCGTCAAGAAAGAGAATGTTTGGATGGGCTACCATGCTGGCCGCCAGATCCAGGCGGCGGCGCATGCCACCGGAGTAGGTCTTGACCGAGCGATCGGCGGCATCGGTCAAGGCGAATTGTTCGAGCAACTCCGCTGCCCGCTGTTTTGCCGTCCGCGCCGCCATGTGATAAAGCCGCCCCACCATGACCAGGTTTTCCCGCCCGGTCAAAATTTCATCGACGGCGGCGTACTGCCCGGCCAAGCCGATAATCTCGCGCACATGCTGTTTTTGCCGCAGAACGTCCAATCCGCCGACGATGACTTTTCCGCTGTCCGGTTTGAGCAAGGTCGCCAGGATGCGCACCAGCGTCGTCTTGCCGGCGCCGTTCGGTCCCAGCAGACCAAGCACCTTGCCCGGCTCCGCGGCGATCGAGACGCCGTCCAGCGCCTTGACATCGCCAAAGTGCTTGACGACATTTTCCGCGATGATTGCGTGATTGTTTTTCACAGATGCTTGCTCCCTCGATAGCTTGACCTAACCAAATCGAACTGACGCGATGCGATATCAGAAACCGCAAGGACCCGCGTCGCCCGTCTCGTTTTCGAATAGTGACAGCACCCGCTCGAAGGTAGCGAGCGCGGCAACCCGCTCGTCTTCCGTCAAAGGCGCCAGCAATTCGCGCGCCAATTGCATGTGGCTCGCTTCGGCATGGCGCATTCGCTCGACGCCGGCGTCCGTCAATTCCACCAGTACGCTGCGCCGGTCGCGCGGGTTCCGAATGCGATAAACCAGGCCGTCTGCTTCAAGCCGGTCGATCATCTGCGACGCGTTGGAGCGATTGGAGTAGACGCCGTCGGCGAAGAAGCTGATCGGTTGGGGAGCGCCGGCATCGTAAAGCCGCTTGAGAAACCACAACTGCGGTGGCGACAGGCTGTCATCCGCCTTGATCTGCTCGGCGTGCAGCACAAGTTGACGGCAAATGCGCGTGATTAGCATGAAGAATTGCTGCTCAAAGGGCGCATCAGGCGGCAGATGTAGCTTGCCCATTTGCTTCATATCTGAAATATCCATATATGTATGATATACGGATTTCGCGGCATGTCTATATGAAGTCTGTTAGATTTGCTGTAGCGCGAAGTGCTGAGGCCAGGTGGCGAAAAGCGACGGCTACTTGTCCCGCGTGAGGGCGAAGCCCTTCATGAACTGGCGCTGCAGGATCAGGAAGACAATCATCGGCGGCAAGCTGGTGATGATGACGCCCATCATCATCGGCCCAAAGTTGTCGCCAACTTCCAGGTTCTGCGTTAGCGATTGCATGCCCCATTGCACAACCTGCAGGTTCTGATCGCGCAGGAGGATCAGCGGCCACAAGAATTGATTCCAGCCGAAGAGGAACATGATGACCATCAACGCGCCGATGGTGTTCCAGCTCAGCGGAATCAGCACCTGGAACAAGAACTGTATTGGCGAGGCGCCGTCCAACTGCGCCGCCTCCGACAAGTCGGGCGGCATGGTCATAAAGTGCTGGCGGAATATGAAGACGCCGGTTGCGCTGGCTAGCAGCGGCAACGTCAAAGCCACATACGGATGCGGCCAGCCGTCGAAGCTGACGACGCGCCGATAGAGCGCGATCAGCAGAACATCGCCAGGCATAATCAGCGTGATGAGCACGAAGCCAAAGACGATCCATTTGCCTGGATAGCGAAAGTAGACCAATCCCAAGCCGGCTAACACCGACATGACCGTTTTGCCGACAGCGATCGAAAGCGCGATGACAAAACTATTCAGCATAAAGCGGCCCATATTGCGCTGGACCATCACCGTATGAAGATTATCAAAAAACTTGGAGCCGGGCGTGAACTTGTGATTGTAAACTTCGGGATTGCTTTGCGTGCTGATCAACAGCGCGTAGAACATCGGGAAGGTGATGACGGCGACGGAAATGATCAGGATTAGATGAGCGTACCAGCGCTGAGGGATTAGACGCCGCCAAAGAGGCCGCTGCCGGTTAGCGGAAGGATCAAAGACGAATCGTGAGCTGGCGCTTTCGGTCATGATCAGTAATTCCCGTATTGTACGCGGCGCTGCCCGACGCGGAATTGGAATATCGTTATCCCGACCACGATCAAAAAGAGGATTAGGGATTGCGCGGTGGACTTGCCGATATCGCTCGCGAGTATGCCGGTGACATAGACACGATACATCGCGGTAAAGGTCGATTCGGTGGGACCTCCGCGCGTCAAGACAAAGATTAGGCCAAAGGTGTCAAAGAAGGCGTAAATGGTATTGGTGACGATGAGGAAAAACGTAAATGGCGAAAGCAAGGGAAAGGTAATGCGAGCGAAACGCTGCCAAGCGCTGGCGCCATCAATAGACGCTGATTCCAGCAAGTCTTTAGGTATGGTCTGCAAACCGGCGGTATAGAATAGAATATTGAAGCCAATGACATTCCACACGCTGGCAAGCACAACGCTGACTTGCGCCGCCGGCACCGTCACCAGCCAGGGTACTTTCACGCCGAATGCAAGGTCGAGGACACGGTTGACAATGCCGGATTCGGTGCCGAGCAGCAAACCGAAAATCGAGCCGGCCACGATGGGCGAGATGGCGTAGGGCCATATCAGCAGCGTGCGATAGATGTTCGCGCCCCGGATTGGCTGATTAAGCATGGACGCGATCAAGAGCGCCAGACTCATCGCAATAATGATAATGCCGAAAGAGAGCGCGAAGCTCAAAAACAAATTGCTGTGATAGTCCAGGTCTCCCAGCATGCGCGAGAAATTGGAGACGCAGATAAATCGGGTTCGCGGCGCGCCAAACCGCGCCAGGAAGGTCGAAAAACGCAGCGTGTCGAGCATGGGAAGATATACAAAGTAGATCAACACCAATATCGTGGGAGACAGCACGGCCATGGCATAGACAAAGCCGAAGCGTCCGCGGAAGGCGCCCGGCGTCGTATCGCCGCGCGGCAAGAGCCTTTGCCCGCGGAAGTAACGCCAGAGTATTACACTGCCGATGTTGAGCGTGAGCAGCAGCCCCAGCGTGACCATGATCCAGCCGACAATAACATCTTCGTCGGATTGGCCGTCCTGAAACATGCAGTAGCCAAGCGGGGCAGTCAGCATGGTAGCGCCGATTGCCCCGGCGATAGCGCCAACGACCAGGCTGGCGTTCAAACTTCCGACTTGTGTCTGCCAACGTAGAAACGCGAAATAGACCGCGCCCAAGGCGGCGCCGACCAGCGTAACCACTATGGGATGAACTATATAGACGATTTCTTCCATCCAGACGTCCGCGATTACAATCGGAATTGCGCGGGAGTAACGGGCAAGCTTTCACACTTGCCCATTACGCTTCTCAATTTGTGTGTACGGGCGAGCCGGTGGCTCGCCCACTGTTGCTGGAGATTTCCGACCAGCTTTTGCATAGCTAACCTGGAATTGCTTCTTATCCGACTTGACGAATAGCGGCTTACTCGTCGGCGAAGAGGAAGTTGTACTCCTGCAGCAACTCGGTCAACTCCGCATTCGTCTCGGCAATCATCGCATCCAAATCGCCACCGTTGAGCATGTACGCTTCGACGAGCCCGTTGTAATAGGGCCGGCTCTGTTGGAAGGTGCCATAGGTTGAGCCGCGAGTGGCGTTATTGACGGTGGAATTGCCAAGCTGTGTACTGGCGGTCAAGAAATTCGGGAAGGCCGCGTACCAGTCTGCGGCTTCAATATCCACGCGCGCGCCGCTGGGGATGTCCCAAAGGAGTTCATTGCCCGGTTCCAGGTTTTTCAGCAATTCGATGGAGCTATTGCGCACGGGAACATATCCGGAGGCGGTATGCCAGCTGGCGCTGTTCTCAGTGTTGCTGAAGAAGAGCAGGAAAGCCATGGCCGCGTCTTCGACTTCCGGCGAGAGGCCGTTGCTGATCCACATGGTCGCGCCGCCGAGGATATTGCCTAACCAGCCGCCGGGCGCGTCTTGATTATAAGCCATGCCGGTGGTTTCCAGGGTGAAGCCGGTTGCGGCGGCGCCTTCACTGATGGCGCGGGCCGCGGCCGAACTGCTCATCATGATGGCAACCTTGCCGGAATTGAAAGTCTGCGTCGGGGGTCCCCACTGGTCTTGCCCTTCAAAGATGAAGTAGCCGTTGGTGTAGAGTTCGCGGTAGAACTCCGCGATGGCTCGGTAGGCGTCGGTATCGAGGTTGAACTCGGTAGCGCGCCCCGCGCGGCCGTTTTCATTGTTGACCATGTACTCGTTCTGCTGGGCCAACCACTGCTCGATGAACCAGCCGGAGAAGGGCCAGCTGGCGCAAGCCGAGATCGTGCCGTCGTCAACCAGCGGCTGTAACGCGGCGCAGGCGTCCAGGATGTCCGCCCAGGTCAGCGGCAATTCCATGATGCCCGCCTGTTCCAGCAATTCGACGTTGTAGTACATGATCGGGGTCGATGTGTTCCAGGCGACCGAAGCCCAGACGCCGTCTACCGTGTAGTAGTTGGAGATGACCGGGATGATGTCGTCGAAGTCTACCGGATGCCCCAGCACTTCATCTCGGCCGGCGATGATTTCTTCGGCGTAGGAGAACCAATCGGAGTCCACCGCGAATTGCAGCGCGGCGTCAAATAGCTGGACGATTTCCGGATAGGTGCCGTCTTCACGCCCCAGTGTGTAGTTGTTGACGATCGTGTCGTAGTCAACGACCGAGACCATTGTGATGTTGATGTCGTCATGCAGCGCGTTGAAGCGATCGGCCGTATCGACCGCCCAATCATAGCGATGGTCGCTGAAAGCCACCCAGGCTTCAAGCTCAATCACATCCTGAGCCAGCGTGGGCGCCAGCGCGCCGAGCACGACTGTTAACAAAAGTAAGATTAGTGTGAATCCGCGAAACATTCGTCATTCTCCTAGATTAGCTTTCGATACATAGACAATAGCGTTATTTGCAGAATTCGTCAAACGGAGCCGCCGTGAAAGCTCCACGCTGCTGGCAAGCTGTCAGGATGTGCTGAACACAACCTCAAAGAGCTTATGCCATTTCTTGCCAGTGATGAAAAAAGTATCGCTTTCAGGGTTGTAGGCGATGCCGTTCAGTACGCTGCCCGCCGCCAATTCGGCTTTCTCGGCATCGGTCAACAGGTCGGAAGCATCGATAACCGCGGTAACATCGCCGGTCCATTTGTCGATGCGGAAGATGAAGTCCGTGTTCCAGGCGTTGGCGTAGATGTATTCGCCGACGCATTCCAACTCATTGAGCAGCTGCGGCGGGACCAATTGCCCCTGATAGGTAACGGCGGCGCGGACGATGAGATCAAAAGTCTCGGCATCGCGCAGCGAAAGATAGGCGCTGCCGTCGCTCATAAAGAGGTAGCGCCCATCGTAGCACAAGCCCCAGCCTTCGCCGTCGTATTCTATGATTTCGATCAGATCAAAGCTGGCGACATCGTAAACGAAAGCCTTTCCCGCTTGCCAGGTCAATTGAATCAGCTTGTCGCCCGCCAATTCCAGCCCTTCGGCGAAGTAGGCTTCGTCTATTGAGAGCGTTTCCAAAGGCGCGCCGCTTTCGATATCGACCCGGCGCAGCGTCGAACTGCCGTAGAGTCCGGTCGATTCGTAGAGGTAGCCATCATGCCAGAGCAAACCTTGCGTGAAGGCATCGGCGTCATGTGGATAGACATTCAGCACTTCGGGGATGAGGCGCTCTGCCTCTTGCGTCTGCCCGCGCAGCGGATTGAGCGCGAGCAATAATATGAACGAAAGGAGAATCCGTCTCATGTTGCCTGACCCTCTCTGCCATTGCTGGGCTGGCGCTCCGGCAATATTATCAGCGAGCGGGGTGTCGCGGCTAGTCCCGCTGTTGGCGCGTCAAGCCGGCATCCAATGCGAATATCGGCGCCAGTTGCTCGCAATTAGTCAAACCTCACATAAAACTTCGAGCGAATTCCATGAGATTCGTCGTATATGTTGTGAGAATTGTCCAATACAATGGCGCTGTTTGTTGATTTGGACGCGATTAGCAGAAGGATGAATGGAAATGGCCAGATATGTCCCGCCCGCTTCGGCAATGGAATCCCCCGCCGCCCTGCTGAAATGGGCAAATGAAAACGACATTGCCGAGATTGATCTGCGCTTCGTCGATATTCGCGGCGTGCCCCAGCACTTCAGCATGCCGATTCAGTCGGTTGACGAAGACGCTTTTGAAGATGGCTTCGGCTTTGATGGCTCAAGCATCCAGGGATTTCAGGCGATCAACGAATCGGACATGATCCTGCTGGCCGACCTGAGCACCGCTTATATCGATCCCTTCTTCAGCTACAACACGCTGGCGATGTATTGTGATGCGCATGACCCGATCAGCCGCGAGCCTTACGCGCTGGATTCGCGCGGCGTCGCCAAACGCGCCGAAGCTTATCTGGACAACTCCGATCTGGCCGATATCGCCTACTTCGGTCCCGAAGCCGAATTCTTCATGTTCGACAATGTGCAATACAGCACCTCGGAAAACAGCAGCTTCTACCGCGTCGATTCCTTTGAGGGTGACTGGAACAGCGGCAACGAAGACCCGGCGCAGGGCCACATGAACCGCATCAAGATG
>JAPOYT010000228.1 GCA_026706445.1 Chloroflexota bacterium | reverse complement strand
GAAAGAGACGGACTGGCTGACGGCATGCCGCGTGACGAGCGCGGTTATTGGAAGCCGGACAAAGAATTCGCTCCCAATCCGGTGTTCGTTTGGCCGCCGAATCCGCGGGAAATAGCCAAGTGGGTCAAGGACTATATCTGGCCCATCAATTTAATGTACATGATCGTGGCGACGGTAACCTGGATGTTCCTGACGCCGGAGATGGCGCGCATGAAGGAGTTCAGCGCCGGCTGGATTGCCGAGGTGTTCATCCGCAATCAGGTGATGCTCATCGCCTTGGCGACCGTCTTGCACGTCCGTCTGTGGACCAATAAATCGCAGGGCTACCAATACAAGTGGTCGCCGAATTGGATGGGCAAGAGCAAGAAGTTCTTATGGAACGACCAGGTGCGCGACAACGTCTTCTGGAGCGTCGTCAGCGCTGGCACGATTTGGACCGGCTTCGAGGTGATCATGCTCTGGGCTTACGCCAACGGCATCATCCCCTTCGTCGACCCGCGCGCGCAGCCGCTTTGGTTCATCGTGATACTCGCGCTCGTTCCGCTCTGGCGGGATTTCCACTTCTATTGGGCGCACCGCTTGCTGCATGTCAAGTTCTTCTACAAAATCGCGCATCACGTGCATCACAGAAACATCGACATCGGTCCCTGGTCGGGCTTGTCGATGCATCCGATCGAGCACCTGCTCTATTACACCTGCATGCTGATTCACTGGGTGGTGGCTTCGCATCCCATCCATATGATGATGAACGGGCAGCACGCCACTTTCGCCGCGATTCTGGGGCATGGCGGCTTTGATGACTTCGTGATCAAAGACGGTGTGAAGGTCAAGTCAGGCGCCTCTTATTACCACTCGCTGCATCATCGCTACTTCGAATGCAATTACGGCGAGATGGGCATGCCCTTTGATTACTGGTTCGGCACGAGCCACGATGGCAGTCCGGAAGCGCGGGAGCGGATGCTGGCGCGGAAGCGGGCGATGCACGGGAGTTGAGGGCAGAGCGCGGATTCGCTGATTACTCGCCTCCAGGACGAAGTTCCACCACGAGCGGTTCCCACGACTCGCCAGTAACGTCGTAGCCCTCACTGAGCAACGAATCCAGCGCTGCCTGCGCCAGGTCGCTGCGGTAGGCAACCATGCTCGGCTCCGTGCTGATTATCTGACCTTCGATCGCGACCGCGACAGTCTGCGCCCAGAGCTCTTCGTCCATGATGCCGATGCCATTGGGCGAGGGCCAGATCAGCTTGTTCACTTCATTGAGCTGCCATCGCTGATGACTCTCTCCCAACGTCGGTCCGCGCTGTAGCACGAGTTCGACACATTCGCCCGGATTGTCGCGGCAATAGATCCAGCCGCGGAAGCTGGCTTTCAAGAACGCTATAGCCAGATCTGAATTTCCCGCCTCCGCCAGCCATTCGGCGCTGACAAAGACGTGATCTTGCAGCATCGCTGTGCCGACCTCGTTGAAGTCAATGACGTTCAGGTCTTCCGGCTGATACAGCTCGCCCGTGTCCGGATTGACTGCTTCCAGCACCTGGGCATATTCGTTGTAAACTACTGTCTGCACGGCATCCAACTCGCCATTGAGCAACAGCGATACATCGAAAGGCTGTTGGACAATCGTCACATGATCGGGATTATCAGGATTGATGCCGACCGCGCGCATGGCAGCGAAAAGTTCGTGTTCATTCCCGAAGCCCCAGGTGCCCACTCGCATGCCGCGCAAATCCTCGACTGATTCGATTCCGGCATCGGCGAAAGACACTTGTCGTGTCGCGCTGCGCTGGGAAATCTGCGCGATATTCACCAGATTCGCGCCGCGCTCGTTCGATTCCAACACCTTCGGCACCCATCCCAAGCCGAATTCCGCCGCGCCGGCAATCACCATCTGCTGCGGAACAATTTCCACTGATCCATCAAGAAGGGTGACCTCGAGGCCTTCCTCGGCATAGAAACCCAGGTCTGCAGCCGCATAGTAGCCAGCGAACTCCGCTTGAGTCACCCATTGCAGTTGGAGACGCAGCGGAACCAAGTCGTCAGCACGCCCGACGCTGGGGCCAGCCACAAAGACGAAAGTTGCAAGAAAAACAAACAAGACGCTGATCGCTTGACGCATGCAGGTGACCCGAAATTTATTGAGAGAACATGCCCAAAAGTTGTGGGCATGTTCTCAGGTTTAAACATCTACTTCTTGACTACTCCCCGCCGGGACGCAGCTCAACCTCGACCGGCTGCCACATATCGCCGACCACATCGACATCGTCCATCGCCAGCGAATCCAGCGCCGCTTGCGCCAGGTCACTGCGATAAGCGTCCATGCCCGGCTCCATGCTGATGACCAGACCTTCAATCGAAACGGCCACCGTCTGCGCCCAGAGCTCTTCGTCCATGATGCCGATGCCGGCCGGCGAGGGCCAGATCAGCTTGCTGATCTCGTTGAGCTGCCAGGTCTGATGGCTTTCGCCCAGGGTCGACCCGTTGTCCAGCACGATCTCGACGCACTCATCGGGATTGTCGCGGCAGTGGATCCAGCCACGGAAGCTCGCCTTCAAGAAAGCGACGGCGAGTTCTTCATTGCCCTCTTCCGCCAGCCAGTCGGCATTGACGAAGACGTGATCCTGCAGCATGGCGGTGCCGAC
>JAPOYT010000024.1:22788-24883 GCA_026706445.1 Chloroflexota bacterium | reverse complement strand
AAGACCATTTTACGCATTTATGAAAATGCCAATATCAAAATGTCAACAGAACCTAGTGGAGAGACTTCTCTTTGGGTGTATTGCTGGAACTTGACACACGGTGGACGTAAATCTCTCCCAGACGAATATCGTATTCAGATGACGACAGTAGAATCCCCACTGCCAATGAACCCTGGTGGTCAAACGCTACTGTTGGGCTACGAGCCAGAACGCGAGGTGTTTGCAGGTTTCGATCTGGAACGACATCGAATATTTACCAGTGGGTCTCCATCAGTACAAGTCAGTATTTCTACATTAAACGATTGTCTCCAAGACGGTTTGGCATTTCAGACGAAAAGCAATAATGAAGTCGCGATTGGGGTTAGAAGCGATCATTTGCTGTTCTATTGCGAACATGCTCGCGAGCTACACGGGTTAGGCGCGCATTCGTCTTATGTTGAAACAGTGGAGAGAGTTGTAAAGACCCAGGACATTACTGACGCAGATATTCGGGACTTGCCACAACAACGACGGCTCATAATGCGTGAAACCGCTCGTTGGTCTCGTTCGTCAACTTTTACGAAGCAGGTCTTGAACGCGTACGATAACAGGTGCGCTGTTACAAGGCGCAAGCTAAGACTCGTTGATGCAGCTCATATTCTCCCGGTCAAAGCAGGCGACCAAAGCATTGATTACATTCGCAACGGTATTGCACTGTCTCCGACATATCACCGAGCCTTTGATAGGGGCCTAATATTCTTGGACGAAAGCATGGTCATGCGTCTCAATAGTTCAGCCGCTGACGATCTAATTCGACTGGGTTTGGATTCGGGTATTGATAGTTTCGCGGCACAATTGGGGAAAATACACCTGCCTTACAATCCTGAACAGCACCCAGATCCATACTTTATTCGTCTTGCAAATAGTTATAGAGGAGTCCGAGGTTAATTGTTGTCCCCCTGCAACGCCGCCCAAGCCTCCTCGCTGACCAACTCGCCATTCTCGACGCTGCTGTCTTTGAAGCGCTTGTTCTTGTCGAAGTAGAGCTCTATCTCCGCCTGGAAGGGACAGCGGGCCGCGCTCGCCACTTTGCGGCACCAGTAACCCTTGCCGTCATCGGTTTGCGACAGGTCATTCAGCGGATCAACCCGCACCCGCAGGATCTCTTTGCACATTTTCGGCTGCACGTAGAAGTAGATGCCGCGGTCTTCGTTGCGTCCGCCGCCGCCGAACAGGCTCTTTAGGAAGTTCACGGTCGATTCCTTTCAGATAAAGCACAAGCCTGGAATCATTTTTCATTATAGCGCGTAACAGGCGGGCGACCTGCTAGGTCGCCCCTACAGCGCAGTTGAATTCGGAGGGCAAGCGCAAATCCCAGGCTTCCAGACTTGCCATGAACTGATGCGCCGTCATATCGAGATGCACTGGCGTGACGCTGACGTAATCGCGATGCACCGCCCAGACATCGGTGCCGAGCTCATCGGTATTGGCTGCGGGCGGCTCGCCCCCAATTTGCACAAGTCCATCGTCCACTTCGACCAGGTAGTCACGGTAATCCCGCAGACCTTGGCGCGTCAGCCGGATGCCACGCAAGTCTTGCAGGCGGCTTACCGGCGGCACATTGACGTTCAAGATAGTGAGCGATGGCAAACCACTTTTCAGCGCCATTTTAACAATAGGCTGCGCCACTTGGGCGGCGACGCGATAGTCGTCGACGCAATCGGCGTCGGCGCGCGCCAGCGAGAAGGCGACGGCGGGGATGCCGTTGATCACTGCTTCCAAGGCCGCCGCGACCGTCCCGCTGTACGTCAAGTCTTGCGCCATATTTTCCCCGCGATTAATGCCGGAGACAACGATATCGGGGCGGCCGTCCACCAAGCCCAGCAGCGCCAACATGATGCAATCGGCGGGTGACCCGTCGACCGCCAGCGCCGGTATATCGTTTCCTACTGCGCAACGTGAATAGGCGATGTCTTGGAAGAGCGTGATCTTGTGCCCGCTTGCGCTTTGATTAACGGCCGGCGCGCAGACTTGCGCGTCGCCCAGCGCGCGCATCGCCTCAGCCAGCGCCAGGATGCCGGGCGCGTCATAGCCATCATCGTTGGTCACGATTATC
>JAPOYT010000024.1:6603-22756 GCA_026706445.1 Chloroflexota bacterium | reverse complement strand
CAGCGCCAGGATGCCGGGCGCGTCATAGCCATCATCGTTGGTCACGATTATCGAAGTCACAGACCTTTTCCTTCCCGATGCGATTGGCGATGCTGATTAAACGGCGAAGCGCGGCGCAGTCCCTGTGGGCGCGATGCCGGATGAGGCGGCTAGCCGCACGCGCCCGGCTGCAGAATGAAGGATGCGCTATTGCCGATGTTATCGGTTTCATCCGTTTCCGGCAGGTGATTCCCACTGTCAGCCACAATGCGTATGAATTGCTCTTGGTCTACGTGGGAGGTGAGCGTCAAGGGGAACGCGAGCATGTCTTCTTCCTCCGCCTCCAGTGTCTTGAGGTAGGCGAGCGGCGGATTTTCGAGGAGGGACGATCCATCGCTCATCAATACCGGCTCCGCGATCACCCAGGCTACGTTTCTCGCCTTGTCTGTGCCTTGGTTTTGAATTCGCGCTCGCACCGTTGCCGGCTGATTGCACACGATCGCCGACTCCAGCTGCACATCGACGACGACCAGGTTGACGCCTTGTTCCATGGGCATGGGCGGTCCCGTTTCTACTGGCAAGCCTGCGGCGCCGCCGGCTGGTTGCACAAACTCCGCGTAAACCCAAGCGTCCGGCAGGTCATTATAGGCGATCCGATACCATTCGCGCGACGGATTGACCGCTACGATCATCACCTCAAAGTTTTCGTCGAGGTTGCCCACCAGGTCATAGGTGGCGCCGGGACCGACGCGTATTCGCGCCGGCTGCGTCATCGTTCCGGCGACGCGGCTTTGCTCGCCGACAGGGGGCTCGGAGTCCGTCGGCTTCGGCAGCGGCAGATCTGGTTGCTCCGCCGTATTGCCCGCGACGTCTTTCTGCCCGTCTGCGTCCGCGCCCGGGGAATCTGGCGCGCCAGCCTCTTGGCGGTTGGTTTCCCTGGTCGCTGCCGATTCGGCGCTGGACTCGGAGATCACGCGTATATTCACATCCTCGCGCGAAAATTCGCCATCGCTGCGCTCGGCCAGCACAGAAATTCTGAAATCGCCAGTATTGCTGGTGGGCCAGTCGATCGTCAAGGGCAGCACGGCCGCATTGGTTTCGTTTGGATTGACTTTCTCACCCAGCAGCGCGTCATCCAGCAGTACGCTAATCCGAGCCAAATCGGGACCGGCATTTTCCACCCGCGCTTGCACGATAACAGTCGTGCCGGCGAGAAAAGTTTGGTTGGGCGCGGGCGCCGCGATATGAATTATCGGCGGTCCCTCAAAGGATGTGGGCGCGCCGTCTCCAGTTGTGGCAAGATTGCAGCCGGCGCAGAACAAAAGGACCAGAATGAGCGCCAGTCGGTAAGCACTGAACCTTGACGAAGCGATGCCAGATTGCACTATGGATCTCCTGCGCCAATCCCGCTCAAGATTGGCGACTCTAGCAGAATTCAAGCGCAATTGCGAGATATGCTAAGCGACAGAATGCCCGCGGCGGCTTGAGCTCTCGCGACTGGCAAAGTCTTGCGGTCTTTCGTTTCCACATGGGATTGTGTACCATAATTGTAAGTCGCAGGGTAAAGGCAATCATAGTGGAGATCGCGCTTCTGCGGGGCAAACGCATCATTCTTGGCGTCAGCGGCAGCATCGCCGTGTACAAGGCGGTTGATCTCGCCAGCAAGCTGACGCAAGCGGGCGCGCTGGTGGATGTCGTCATGACGGAAGCGGCGCAGCGTTTTATCCGTCCGCTTACGTTTCAAGCGGTCAGCGGGCGACCGGTCTACACCGATATGTGGACTACGGAGACAGCTGGCGGTTTGCCCAGCCACATCGCGCATATTGGTTTGGCGGAAGAGGCCGATCTGCTGCTGATCGCGCCGGCGACCGCCAACACGCTGGCGAAGCTGGCGCACGGGCTAGCTGACGACTTGCTCTCGATCACGGCTTTGGCGGCCAGCTGCCCGCTCATAATCGCGCCGGCGATGGACGGCGGCATGCTTGACAATCCGGCGACGCAAGCCAACCTGGAAGTCCTTCGCGGGGGCGGCGCTCATCTGATTGAACCGGAGCAGGGACGCCTCGCAAGCGGGCTAGTGGGGAGCGGACGCCTGCCGGAGACGCCAACTCTTCTGGGGCATATCCGGCGCGTCCTTGGCTTGGATGGACCGCTGTCCGGGCAGAAACTGGTGGTCACGGCCGGTGGTACGCGCGAGGCGCTCGACCCGGTGCGCTACCTCAGCAATCGCTCGTCGGGCAAGCAAGGTTACGCCATCGCGCAAGCGGCGCTCGATGCCGGCGCCGAGGTCGTGTTAATCTCCGCCGCCGATATACCGACGCCAGTCGGCGCGAACTTGATTCCGGTGGTTTCGGCTGAATCCATGCTCGCCGCCGTTCTTGAGCATGTGGCGGGGTCCTCTGCATTGATTATGGCGGCCGCCGTTGCCGATTATCGCCCGCGCAGCGTCTCCGAGCAAAAGATGAAGAAGTCGGACGATTCGCTGGCGCTCCCGCTTGAGCGAACGCGCGATATTTTAATGGCGGTCAAAGCCCAGCGCGAAAAGTCGGGTTATCCCATGATCGTTGTCGGTTTCGCCGCCGAAAGCGAAAATTTGGTGGAAAACGCCAGCGGCAAGCTGCGGTCAAAGGGGCTGGACCTTTTAGTCGCTAACGATATCAGCGGGGACGACGCCGGCTTCGCGGTCGACACCAATCGCGTTGTGGCGCTTGATATGGACGGCGGCTTGCAAGCGATCGACCTGACCAGCAAGGCGGCGATCGGCGCCTATATCATCGAGCGGGTCGGCGGTCTGCTGGCCTAGCTTCACGACGCCTGTTGGCTCAGTTTTCCCAATTCATAAAGCGCCTGACAATGCGCTACATAAGCGGACAAGGTCTGCCGGCAGCCGATCTGATAATAGGCGGCCAGGTCGGGCGCGCCGGCTTGCGCAAAGCCATCCTGCTCGTAGACGACGCGCGCGCCATTTTCCTCTGCGGAAAATGCGAGCGCAATCCGCGTCTCGCTTTGCCAGGCGGGGTCTTGCCAGGTGTAAGCCAGTCGCTCAGGCGGCTGGTAAAGGGTTATGCGCCCGATCTCGTATTCGGTCTCATCTAGGAAGGTTTCGTAGTAGCGTCCGCCAAGCTGTGGCTCGAAGCGGATATGCAGCGGGCGCGTCTCAGCCGGCGCGAAGCTGTAGGGGAAGACGCCGCGCCGGGGCCACCAGATGTCCATTTGCTGGACGAAGGTGTCGAAAGCGTCCTCGGGCGGGAGGGGGACGGTCAAGTCTAGATGGACGTCGGGCATTGGAGTCTGTTTTCTCCCGCCATTGTCAACTGATTTGGGCCAATTTAAGAAGGGGGCATAGCAAACGCGTTAATCTTTGTTGGCCTGCCTGACGTACTCAAGTTCAAATTGTTGGCTCGATCGCATAAAGCAGATGTTGACATGCGAGAAAAAGCTGATTTGTCCCAGTATCACTGGCACATCTGCTTCTCGTGTCCACGCAAATCCCATATTGATGATGGGCCAGTTTCCAATTGCCAGGGCGACGACGATTGCTCTGGACTCCACCTGACCCGCAATACCGGAAAGACCAACTATCTCCTGTTGTTCGTCCCAGATTCCGCCCAGTTCAATGCCGACATCGTAGGGCATTACATTCATGTCTGCGCCGCTATCCACCAGTGCTAAAGACTGCACACTATGGTGTCCGGTTCTGAGAGATACCGGCAGAAATGGACGAGCTCTTCCGTCAGTGGCATATTGCCGATTGATGATATAAGGGAAGACAAGTCTGTCAATCATTGTCTTTGGACTCGTCCTCTAGCTGCAATAGCGTCGAGATCGCTTCCTCCGACGAAATGATTGTAGGCCAGGTCTTGAAGAGACGCGCTCCTTTGGGAATCTTCTCGACGTCATCCGACAATTCTTCATTCAGGAATCGAACGACTTCAAGCTTTTCATCTTGATTAAGCTGTTGCAACTCATCCAGCAGCCTTTGCGCGATCATGACACTTCTCCCTGTCCATACCGATACGATTTTAACATATCTTGAACGCGTTCAAACACGCAGCCGCTTGCTAGGACGCGACCATCTCGGTTACACTGAAAATGCCGAAGCGAAACGAAAGCCATCGCCATGTACGAAGACGTGCAGCAAGTCACCGAAGCCCTCTGTCATGAGCAGTACATCGCCACTGACGAAATCTCGACTGTCGTCTTCCTGGCCGAAAAGCTGGGCAAGCCGCTGCTGGTCGAGGGTCCGGCC
The DNA here is from genome assembly GCA_026706445.1 of Chloroflexota bacterium. Classification (GTDB taxonomy): domain Bacteria; phylum Chloroflexota; class Anaerolineae; order Aggregatilineales; family Phototrophicaceae; genus UBA6055. Next base: position 18,528 of record JAPOYT010000024.1, on the reverse strand, counting down.
GGGGTCGGCAAGACCGAGCTGGCGAAGGCTTGGTCGGGCGCTTCGCAAAAGCCGCTGATCCGCCTGCAATGTTACGAGGGGCTGGACGAAAACAAGGCGCTCTACGAGTGGGAATACGCCAAGCAGATGCTCTACACGCAGTTGCTGCGCGACAAGCTGAGCGACTTGCTGGCTTCCGCCGAGACCTTGCGCGCAGCGGCCGATCGCCTGGGCGAGGAGGACGATGTCTTCTTCAGCGAGCGTTTCTTGCTGGCGCGCCCCTTGCTGGCGGCGCTGTTGAGCGACGAGCCCGCTGTGCTGCTCATCGACGAAATCGATCGTGCCGATGCCGAATTCGAAGCCTTCTTGCTGGAGATCCTCAGCGATTTTCAGGTGTCGATCCCCGAGTTGGGTACGGTAAGGGCGCTGCATCACCCCAGCGTCCTATTGACCAGCAACAACACGCGCGAGCTTTCGGAAGCGTTGAAGCGGCGCTGCCTGTATCTGTTCGTCGATTATCCCACGCATGAAGCCGAACTTAATATCGTGCAGATGCGCGTGCCGGAACTGGATGACAAGCTGGCGCGCCAGACGGTTGATGTCGTGCAAGGCATGCGGCGGATGGATCTGAAGAAGAATCCCAGCGTCTCCGAGACGATTGATTGGGCGAAGGCGCTGGTGACGCTGAATGCCGACCGCATCGATCAGAAGACGCTCGAGACTACCTTGACCGTTCTGCTTAAGCACGAAAGCGATGTGCAGAAGGCGCGCCGCCAGATCATGGGCGGTAACAGCGACGACCGCTTTGAAAGCCGCGGGCGGCGCCGCTCCGACTGGAATTAGGCGCGTGTCAGGGGCTGGAAATCCGCCAAGTTCTGGCTACACTTTGGTGGTCCGCTAGTTCGGAATCAACAGGCAATATGAGCGAATCCAAATCATTCGCAGGTGGACCGCAGGGCATTGCTCGCTCGGTCTCTCGCTTCCCAATTAGCCTGTATCGGCTGGGTTGGGGCGCTGTACTGGGCTGGCTGCCCATGCTTGTAATGACGACGAAGGGACGCCGAAGTGGTCTGGCGCGTCATGTCATGGTCGAGTTTCGGCGGCATGGCAGCAAGTATTATGTCTTTTCCGGTTGGGGCGAGCGCACCGATTGGTATCGTAACTTGCTACAGCATCCGCGAGTGACGATTCAGCATGGCGCGCATGTATTAGCGGCTGAGGCTAAGCCGGTGCAAGACAACGCCGAAGCGCTGCGGGCGCTCTACCTATTCACGCGCAACTCCTGGCTGTATGAGCGCGTCTTCGCCGGCATGAGCTCGGCGCAGGCGGCGGATCTGAATTCACTGGCGGATGTCGCGCAGGAGTTTACCTTGGTGCGTTTGGACCCAACAGACGAGGCGCCGGAGCTGCCGCCGGTCGAACTATATGACGAGCAGACGCGTCAGATTGCGACCTTTGTTGCGCTAATCGTTCTCATTAGAATACTGCTTACGCTTTTCCGCCTCGCGCTTCCCTATCGAGGAGGCAAACGCGAAGGCGCCTAAGCGCGTGGGCGCCTTTGGCGGCTTCCAATTTCAGACATCAAACTCGACACCCTGCGCCAAAGGCAGCTCGCCCGAGTAATTGATCGTATTCGTCTGGCGCCGCATATAGGCTTTCCAGGCTTCGGAGCCAGCTTCGCGGCCGCCGCCGGTATCCTTTTCGCCGCCGAACGCGCCTCCAATTTCCGCGCCGCTTGTGCCGATATTGACATTGGCGATGCCGCAATCGGAGCCGGCGTGACCCAAAAAGGCCTCTGAGATAGCAAGGTCTCGCGTGAATATCGCGCTCGACAGGCCTTGTGGCACTGCGTTGTGCAGGGCGATGGCTTCATCCAGGGTCTCGTAATCCATGATGTAAAGGATTGGCGCGAAGGTCTCTTCGCAGACGAGCGCCGTCTGGCTGGGCATACGGATAATCGTCGGCTCGACGAAGTTGTCGCCGATATGGGGCAGGCGTCCGCCGCCGGTCAACACTTTGCCGCCATCGGCTATCGCCCGCTGCACCGCCGACATCATCCGCTCGACTGCGCTCGCGCCGACCAGCGGTCCCATCAGCACGCTTTCGTCCATTGGATCGCCTATCGGAACAGTTTGATATGCGCGCGTCAGCCGGTCGCAAAGCTCGTCGACAATAGAGCGCTGCGCAATCAGGCGGCGGGTGCTAGTGCAGCGCTGCCCAGCGGTACCGACGGCGCCAAAGACGATCGCGCGCGCCGCCAAGTCGAGATCGGCTTCGGCGCTGACGATGATGCCGTTGTTGCCGCCCAGCTCCAGGATACAGCGCCCCAAACGTCCCGCCACGCGCTGCGCCACATGCTTGCCTACGCGGACTGAGCCGGTGAAGCTGACCAGGGGCAGGCGTACGTCGTTGATCATGCGCTCGCCGACTTGCTCATTTTCGCCGATGACCAAATTGAAGACGCCAGCGACGCCGTGCTTCGCCATTACGCGATTGCAGATATGCTGCACCGCGATTGCGGTCAGTGGTGTTGTTGGAGAGGGTTTCCAAATCATGGTATCGCCGCAGACGGCCGCAATCGCCGCATTCCAGGACCAAACGGCAACGGGAAAGTTGAAGGCGGTGATGATTCCAATGGGACCGAGCGGGTGCCATTGTTCATACATGCGATGCGCGGGACGCTCTGAGTGCATCGTCAAGCCATAAAGCTGGCGTGACAAGCCGACGGCGAAATCGCAGATGTCGATCATCTCTTGCACTTCGCCCAGACCCTCCGTTCGGATCTTGCCGTTTTCCAGCGAAACCAATTCGCCCAGCGCTTCCTTGTTTTCGCGTAAGGCATTGCCCAAATCGCGGATGACCTCGCCCCGCTTCGGCGCCGGCAGCATGCGCCAGCTCTCGAAAGCGGACTGCGCCGCCTCCACCGCCACGTTGTAATCGGCCGATGTCGCTTGCGCTACCGTGGCAATCGTTTCGTTTGTCGCCGGATTGATTGAAGGCAGTTCTGCGCCGCCACCCAGAATCCAGCCATCCCTACCTGCGCAGAGGCCGGCGTTGACCGCTTCGATGCCGAGCCTGTTCAAGATATCATTCATGTTTAGCACTCCTGCCCTTTATCCGTACCTCGGAATCAAGCCGGACCGCGCAGGTAAACGGGCCTGATCTGCCGTGCCGGGAAGCTCCCCCTATCGCCCGCGCGCAAGCGGCGCCAGGCGATTTCCGCCAGAAAGCCAGCGCGGCGCAAGCGCTCGGACCCCGGCGCTAATTCTATCGCGGCGCCATTTTCCTGCGCCAATCGTATGGTCTCCAGCCCGGCGGACGAGACTTCGCCACTCACTCGAATCGGACATTCATAGTGTGACAGGATCGCCTGCCAGTCGCTGATTTGCGGCGCGCGCCGCTCTACCCAGGCATCGCCTTCGAATCGGTATTCGGCCCAGATGACCCGCTGTCGCCCGGCTGATACTGTGGCAATGAGCGGCAGATCGTCATGGTGGCGAGCCTGCGCGGCGACGACAGCTTCCAGCGTTGTGACCGGTACCAGGGGCAGGTTGCATGGGGCCGCCATGCCCTTCGCCAGCGCCACGCCGATGCGGACGCCGGTATACGATCCGGGACCGACCGCGACCGCCAGCGCCGTCAGATCATTGCTAGATAAGCCCGTTTGCGCCATGGTGCGTTCGATCAGAGGCGCCAAGAGCGCGCTGTGCTGTCGGCCCGCTCGCAGCGTACACTCCGCGACCAGCGCGTCGCCGTCATGCAAGGCGATGCTTAAGATCTGTGTAGCTGAGTCGATCGCCAGTAACATGCCGTTCCTTAGCGCGTCCATCGCAGCTTGCCGCTTAGCGCATCAATCAAGGACCGGTAGCGGTCGCCCCGCGCGACAAATTCCAGGACGCGCGTATCATCTTGGCGCACCGTGAAGTCAATCCACAGGCGCTTCGCTGGCAGAAGGTCCAGAATCCGCTCGGGCCATTCGAATATGACGACATTGCCGCTATCCAGAATATCGTCGATGCCCAGGGTCTCGGCATCGCGCGCGCCGCTGACGCGATAGAAGTCGAGATGATAAAGACGCGTGTTATCGGCGGAGCGCCCGCGCTCATGCACAAGGTTGTAGGTGGGGCTACTCAAGGGCGCGCTAGCGCCCCAGCCGGCGCCGATTCCACGACTGAAAGCGGTCTTGCCCGCGCCCAACTCGCCCGATAGGCATACGACATCGCCCGGCGCCAATAACGCGCCAAGCGCCGCGCCGATCGCTTCCGTACGCATCGCCGTTCTGCTCGTGATATGCCGTTCACATTGTCGCGCGACAGTCATGGGGAGGTTTGCTTGCATCGCCTGCTTCCGTCTTGCGCGCGATTATACACTGTATGGTCAGCGAAGTTGACCGTAGCATCGGCGCGCCCGGACGCTTGAGCGCGCAACTCAATTGGGCTATACTGCCCTTGCACAATGCAACAGTGGCTGTTTGCAATAACGAGATTGGCGAGCCATGGCAAGTGCTGATCGTGTCACCGCTCTGGAAGCGGCGCTGCGCCGGCTGGGCATGATAGTCGATGGCGTGACCGCCAGCGTAGTCGTCAGCGAAGACGGACTCGCCCTCGCCGCCTACCCCAACAGTGAAGACGGAAGCGGGCGCGAAGGCATCGTAAGCACGGCGCAGGTGGCGGCCGTTTCGGCGACTTTGGCGGCGCTGGCTGAGAGAAGTCTCGATCGGTTGGCGCAGGGCGAATTGGGGCGGCTGCTGCTGGAAGGCGAGGCTGGCGCTCTGCTTAGCTGCCCGGCCGGCGATGTGACGTTGGCGCTTCTGGTGGAAAAGGAAGCAAGCATGGGTCATGTTCTCTTCGCCGCACAGAAGGCCGCGGCGGAAATTGAAACGATTCTTGCAGCACGTTGACGTGGCGCAGATTCTCAGGCAGCGGCTTAGCGCCGATTCATCTCAGACTTGATGGAAAGCGTCATGAAAGCGGACGTGTCCGCGGACATCAGCGATGGCGCCCTCGTCCAGAACCGCTGCCATGAAGTGCTCGTGGCGACTTTCGTCCTCGACATAATCGGAGGTGAAGCCGAGCGGCTGCGCCGGCTGATAGCCGAAGCGGGGATAATAAAGCGGGCTTCCCACGAGGAACACCAGTCCGTAACCCATATCGCTCATGGCCTCCAGCCCGGCGCGCGCCAGCGCTGAGCCGACGCCTCGACCCTGGTAGCGCGGCAGCACTCCAATTGGACCCAGAGCGGGAAAACGCTGCACGATGTCGCCGTCTGTGACAGTCACGAGACTGTAGGTGGCATGTCCGACAGCTTCGCCGTTCAATTCCGCCACATGAGACAAGATCAACTCGTCTTCAGCGCGCAACAAATTCACCAGATCGGCATGCGCTTCGCCCTCAAATGCGGCTGCTACGATGCTGTAAATCGTGTCAATGTCTTGTGGTGTTTCGGATCGTATCTTGATGGTCATAAAATGTCCTCAGTCGCATTTCGGTTGCATCGCGCGCGTGTCTGCATCAGAATACCGCAGAAGTTAGTTGCGCGCATTATCACGCCTACGCGTAAGTGATGCCAAGTTGATCATGCGAAAATTGATAAGCAATCGGTAGTAAGGATGGGCGAGCCGCCGGCTCGCCCGTACAAGCTATGGATTTTTTTTGAAACTCCTTTCATACTGCAATGATTCGCATTAACTCCTTGAATATTTTGAGATGTCGTCATGGCGAACGAAAAATACCTCTACCTCACCACGATCGGACACCGCAGCGGCAAGCGCCATGAAATCGAAATCTGGTATGTCGAACATGAGGGCTGCTACTACATCGTCTCCGAAAAGCGTGAAGGCGCCCACTGGGTTCAGAACATTCGCGCCAATCCGGCGATTCGCTTCCGTCTGGGAACGGAAATGAATGATAGCGCCACCGTCACTCACGGCCTGGCTTCCATTCCGGAAGACGCCGCGCTCATCGCTGCGGTCAAAGCCAAGATGGATGCGAAATACGGCTGGAGCAATGGTCTGGTTGTCGGCATCGCTGCCGTTTAGATCAGTTTTGCGGCGCGAGCCAGCGCGTTGTGGCATCGCCGTCGGGGACCCAGCCGAAACCACCACCAGTTAATTCGGCGCGCCACCAACGGCGCTCCTCGTCACATACTGGGCCGCCAACGAGGTTGAGCGTACTGCCAGCAGCCGCTTCGAAAACGACGGTGGAGGCGGTCTCCGGCGTCGCGTAGAGCTTGAGCCCGGCGCCCACATCTGGCGTGATTACTGCGCGCAAACCAATCTCTAGCGCTGTAGGCAGCATGCCATCACAATCGGTGTCGATGGTGAAATCCAGTGACTCGCGCGGTTCGGATTCCATAACATAGAAGACGGCTGCGGCGTAATTGCCTTCGTCAGCGCTGCCGACCCAAACATCATGCAGCCCCGCGAGCGTGAAGCGGAAAGCGATCCCGGGGTTGGTCCCGAGATGATCATCGCTGCAATGCCAGCTGCCATCGGCGGCATTCACCAGGAGGGTCATATCGGCCGGGCTGTCGACGGCGAACCAGATCTCGTCGAAGACATCACTGAGGTAGACGCTGAAATCGGGCGCTTCGGCGACGTAGCCGCGACATTGCTCGCCGGCGATGTGGTCGGCGACCGGATTGCGTCCGCCGCCGGTGATTTGAATCGTGAAGGGCGACGGCGCGAATCCAGGCGCCAGCGTCGTTTCGCCATATAGTGGATCGCGCGCCGGGTCAGGACCGGTCGCCGTCGTGGGAAGAGATTCGGGCGCCGCTTCGGAAATGTACAAGACGCTTTCATCGTAAGTCTCGGCTGCATAGCTGCCGATCCAAAGGCGATAAGGTCCGGGCGGCGCATTGTGCAAGACCAGCGCCGGATTCAAGCCGTTGGCGTCGTCATTGCAAGCCCAACTGCGATTGGGCAGATTCATGATGAGTGTGCTGTCTTCTGAGCTGGCGATCAGAAAGGTGATTCGATTGAACTCGCCAGCCAGTTCGATTAAAAAATCCGGATCCCTAGCGGCATAGCCCAGGCAGTTGTCGCCGAGGCGCAGCGACTTTACCTCGATATCGCCGCCGCTTAAGGCGTCCCGCGTGAAGGGCGACGGCGCGAAACCGGGCGCCAGAACGTGGCTGCCGTAGCGGGGATCGCCCGCCGGGTTTAGATCGGTTTGCGCCGAGCAAAGCGCTGCGACGATGAACGAGAGCAATAAGGCGATTGTCATTCTATCGAGTTTGATGAACAAGGCATTTCCTACTGACACGCTGCTGTCTCAATGTTCAGCTTGATTATATGGCGAAACCGGAAAGTCGGCTTGGCGCCGCTCATTGTGACAGCCGCGGGGCGATCGTTTTGCCAAGCGCGTCCTATTGGTTTACTATTTGAGGTACAACTCCATAGTAGCCGAGCAGCAAGGTCCGCGCCCATGCAAAAACGAATGATCGAATTCATCCGGGCACTTCGCGCCGCCGGCGTTCGCATCTCGCTCGCCGAGAGCCAGGACGCCATGTTCGGCGTTGACGAAACCGGCGTGCGCAATGCGGCAACCTTCAAGAGCGTGATGAAGGCGACCTTGGTCAAGAATCAGCGCGATCAACCGCTATTCGAAACCTTCTTTCCGCTCTTCTTCAAGAATAACAAGCCGCCGCTGCAGAATATCCTGGAGCAGCTGACGGAAGATCAGCAGGCGCTGCTGAGCGAAGCGATGCGCTCGCTGACGGGCGATCTTGATGCCCTGCGCGATCTTTTGCAGCGGCTATTGGAAGGGCGCGCGTTCAGCGAGGAGGAGTTGGAGCGGCACGGCGACGCATCCGGCTTGCCACAGGGCGATGAGATGGTTATGCGCTCCTGGTTTGAGCGGCGCATGAACCGGGCTGCGGGCTTGCCACAGATGGAACGGCTGCTGGACGACTTGCTGGAAGAGTTGGCGGCGATGGGGATGAGCGGCGAGGCGCTAGCGGAATTGGAAGCGCTTCTGCGGGAGAATATGCAGGGCTTGTCGGAGCAAATCTCGCAGCACGTCGGCGCGTCGCTGGCGGAACAAATGGCGGAGCAGGAGCCGCGTGAGCGCCCTGATTTGCTGGATGTGCCGCTGCAGCGCTTGAGCAGCGGCGATATCGAAGATGTGCGCGACGAAGTGCGGCGCCTGGCAGCGCGCTTGCGCACGCGGGCGGCGCTACGGCAGAAGCGCGCCAAATCGGGCCAGTTCGATCCGCGGAAGACGATAAGAAAAAACATGCGTTACGGCGGCGTACCGATGGAGGCGCAGTTCCGTGTGCGCCATAAGAAGCCAAGCCTGGTTCTGGTCTGCGATCTGAGCACCTCAATGCGCTACGCAGTTGAGTTCCTGCTGACGCTGGTTTACGAGCTCTCCGACCAGGTGCGGCGCACGCATAGTTTCATCTTCATTCACGATCTGGTCGATGTCAGCACCACAATGGCCGAACTGCCACCGCGCGAGGCGGTCGCTCGCATCATGGCGGAGAATCCACCCGGCTATTACAGCACGGATCTGGGCAATAGTCTTAACAGCTTCCAAAAGGAATACATGCATTTGGTTGACAGCCGCACGTCCATCATCTTCTTCGGCGATGGGCGAAACAATTACAACGACCCGCGCCTCGATATCACGCAGGAGATGCAGCGCAAGGGCCGGCGGCTGATCTGGTTCTGCCCCGAGCCGCGCCGCCAATGGGGCACGGGCGACAGCGATATGTGGGAATACAGCATGTACGCCGACCGGGTGTTCATGGTCAACAGCTTGCGCCAACTGGCCGACGCCGTTGATCGCATTCTCGCGCACGGCTAGGGCAGGCGGTTTGATACAATGGCGACAGATAAGGGTATTCAAAATGAAACGAACGGCATGGCTGAGGCAACTACAATACGAACGTTAGAAGACATCCGCCGCCTGCGCCCACAGATTATGGAGCTGGCGCGCCAGTATCGCGCGCATAAGGTTTCCGTCTTTGGCTCTTGCGTACGCGGGGAGATGGATGCGGATAGCGATATCGATTTCCTGGTCGAGTTTGAAAGCGATTTCCGTCTAAATGACCTCATCCGTTTGACGCAAAGGCTGGAAGATTTGGTTGGGCGGAAGGTCGATGTCGTGCCGCGGCACGCTTTACGGAGAGAGTTGGAATCAACTGTGTTGAGTGAATTGCAATCTCTTTGAGACGAAGCCAAAGACTTTACCTGCAGGACATACTAGAGCGAATCCTGCATATTGAGTCTTGCGCCGCAGGTGGACGCGACACATTCCTCTGCGACAGGATGCTACAGGACGGGGTCATACTTGCGTTCATGGTTATTGGTGAAGCAATCAAACGTCTGGACCGGGATACAATGGAAGTTTGCCCAGAAGTCGTATGGACCGATTATGCACGTTTCCGCGATGTGCTGATTCACCGCTATCATGATATTTTGCTTAAACAAGTTTGGTTGTTTTCACAGGAAGATCTACCTGAATTGAAGACCGCTGTAACCACATTGCTGCAAGCCCCGGACAGCCGCGAAGCAGGAACTTGAATGCTGCAGCGCCGACCATAGGGCACGGGCGACAGCGATATGTGGGAATACAGCATGTACGCCGACCGGGTGTTCATGGTCAACAGCTTGCGCCAATTGGCCGACGCCGTTGATCGCATTCTCGCGGACGGCTAGGGCAGGCGGTTTGATACAATGGCGACAGATAAGGGTATTCAAAGTGAAACGAACGGCATGGCTGAGGCAACTACAATTCGAACCTTAGAAGACATCCGCCGCCTGCGCCCGCAGATAATGGAGTTGGCGCGTCGATATCGCGCGCAAAAGGTTTCCGTCTTTGGCTCCTGTGTACGCGGGGAGATGGAGGCGGACAGCGACATCGATTTTCTGGTTGATTTTGAAGAAGGAGGCGCTAGATTGACGGATCATATTCTTCTTCTGCAAGACTTGAGGGAATTGCTGGCCTGCGAAATCGACCTCGTCGATCGGCGGGTACTGCGTACCGAATTCTGTGATAGAGTCCTGGCGGAAGTTCAGGAACTATGAGCCGAAACCCTCGACCGTATCTCAACGATATCCTAGATCGTATCGAACGCATTGAACGTTACACAGCGCAAGGACGCCAGGCATTCTTGGAAACCGATTGGCAGCAGGACGCAGTCATCCGTTGCTTTGAAGTTATAGGCGAAGCGATAAAGCGTTTGGATAACTCCGTACTAGAGCAACATACGCAAGTATCGTGGCGAGGGTTCGCGGGTTTCCGCGATATGCTGATTCACCAATATGATCGGGTGGTGATGGAATGGGTGTGGCAGTATTCGCAATAAGACCTGACCGTCTTGAAAGCGTGTGTCACCGCCCTGCTGCACGACCTGGATGAAGGCTAACGCATGGAAGAAGCAAAGCCGATACGCACATTGGAAGACATCCGCCGCCTGCGCCCTCAGATTATGGAGCTGGCGCGCCAGTATCGCGCGCATAAGGTTTTCGTCTTTGGCTCTTGCGTACGCGGGGAGATAGATGCGGACAGCGATATCGACTTCCTGGTTGACTTCAACGACGATTACCGATTGCTGGATATCGCTGGAATGATGAATGGATTAGAGGATTTGCTTGGCTGCAAAGTGGATGTCGTGCCGCGCCGCTCGCTTCGTGAAGAGTTGAAACCTTTTATTCTCAAGGAATTGCAGCCATTGTGACACGAACTCAGAGGTTGTACTGCCAAGACATTCTCGATCGTATTCATAGAATCGAAACGTATACTGAGGCGGGCCGCGACGCGTTTCACCTGTCGGTACAGAAGCAAGACGCTGTCATTCTTTGTTTCACAATCATTGGTGAGGCGATCAAGCAATTGAATGACGACCTATTGGCTCAGCAACCCCACATCGATTGGCGTGGCTTTGCTCGTTTTCGCGACTTTCTGGTACATCAGTATTTCAATACCGAGATCGAGATTGCCTGGCGCACGACACAAGAAGACTTGCCGGCGCTCAAGGCGGCAATAATTGCGCTGCTCGATAGCCTGGACGTTAGCGAATCAGGGTCTTGAATTCAGCACAAAACTCCGCGTGTTATACTGTTTTCACATAAAGAGTGGTCGAGGGTTGAGATGGCAATCCAGAGCGAGCGAACGATGACGGTCGCTGAATATCTCGAATGGGAAGCGCGCCAGGAAGTCAAGCATGAATACATTGATGGAGAAATCATCGAGATGACGGGCGGAACGCTGAAACATACACGCATCAAATACAACATAGGCGGTACGTTTTTTACGCTTCTCGACTTCTCGAAGTTTATTGTCTGCAATAGCGATATGCGCGTGCATGTTAGCCCAACACGCTATGTTTATCCAGACTTTAGCCTTGTCCGGGGCGAGCCGCGAATGGAGGACGATAAAGAACTCACGCTTCTCAACCCGATTCTCGTTGTCGAAGTTACCTCTCCAACCAGTGAAATTCGTGATCGAGTCGACAAGCCAGATTTGTATTTCGCTGTGCCATCGATAGAGGCCTACTTGATCGTGGACCACGACCGCCCCCGCGCCGATCTATACACGCGCACAGAAGCGGGCTGGCATCTGCAGATTTTCAGCGATGCCGAAGATGTGATTCCGCTGCCGATGCTGGATTGCCAACTGCCCATGGAGCAGGTTTATCGCGGCATCGAATTCGCCGACTCCTAGCCGACCGCGCTACTTCAGATCCCGCCGATGCCAATCATCGCTGAATAAATTGAAATCAACCTCGCGCTTCGGGTATTCGGCGATGATGTCTTCGTCTATATCAACACCCAGCCCAGGCTTGTCGGGCAGTGAGAAATAGCCGTCGACTACTTCTGGCATGCCCACGCCGACCGCCTTCACCGGCGGGTCAGCGAAGTCGTTGAAGTATTCCTGGATCTTGAAGTTGGGTGTGGTCGCCGCCACCGCCAGCGACGCCATCGTCGAGCAGGGTCCGCCG
>JAPOYT010000024.1:0-6570 GCA_026706445.1 Chloroflexota bacterium | reverse complement strand
ATACATCTCGGCTGTGCCGGCCAGCTTCTTCATATTCATGATGCCGCCGAAGTGGGTGGTATCGGTTTGAATGATATCGGTCGCGTTCAGTTCGAACAGCTCGCGGTATTCATAGGGCGTGTGGATGCGCTCGCCGGTCGCGACGGGTATGCCCAGCCCCAGCGCCACCTCGCGTACATCGCGCAGCGCGCGCAGGTTCTCTGGCGGCACCGGCTCCTCCACCCAGCCGGGCTTAAACTCCGCCAGGTCACGGATGATCTCGACCGCCGTCACCGGGTTAAAGCGCCCGTGCATCTCGATCAGCAACTCGACATCGGGTCCCACGGCAGCGTAGACCGCCTCCACCAGCGAAATGGAAAGCAGCTTTTCTTCGCGCGTGAATTCGTAAAAGCCGCTGCCGAAGGGGTCGAATTTCAGGGCGAGGTAGCCCTTGTCGACAACCTCTTTCGCCGCGGCGTACCAGGCTTCCGGCGTCCGCTCCACGCGATACCAGCCGTTGGCATAGGCTTTGATCTGCTCGCGAAACGCGCCGCCCAGCAGCCGATACAGCGGTTGACCGAGCGCCTTGCCGACGATATCCCAGCAAGCGATCTCAACCAGCGCGATGCCGGTCATGGCGATCTCGCCAGCGCGCCCGTAAGTCTCGCGCAGCATGCGGTAATACATCAATTCGGTGTTGAAGGGATCTTGCCCGAGCACAAAGTCGGGCACTGACTCGGTCAAGTAGCCGATCACGGGAGCGACGCCGCCGACAGGTCTGGCTTCGGCCCAGCCGACCAAGCCGTCGTCCGTTTCCACCTTGACGAAAAGCAGGTTCCGCCAGGGCGTGCCCATCACCATGGTACTGACATTGCTGATTTTCATTTCGGTTTCTCCGCAGAATGGATGTTTGCGGGCGACACAAGTGTCGCCCCTACAATGTCCCTATGACGCGGCTATACCACCGGAATCCCCAAATCGTCCGCGCCGGCTTGGCCCATGGCCGCATCGCCGGCGAAACGCTCGATGATATTCATGACCAGCGCCGTCCGATGCACGCGCTCCTGCGATTGCTTGACCGCCAGGTCTTCGATATGAACCCCGCTGGGATAGATATTGGCCGCGTTGCGCAAACCTAGCTTGACATAGACGGGAGAAGCGACGCGAATCAGTTCAGGCGCCTCATAATGACGCACGAAGCCGCCGAAGTCGTCCGGCGCCTCGACATAGACATCCAGCGGAATATCAATGGCCGCGCGGATCGCCGCCATCTGCGGCAGGGTCAAGTCGGTCGGCGTGTTGTAGGTGCCAGCGCCCATGTCTTCCAGTAGCTTGATTGAAATCGGATTGGCCGCGCCCATCTGCACCGAGATCTTGACCACAAGATCGGCCGGCAGCTCGCCCGCTTTCTTCATCTCGTTGACCAGCCAGAGCTGCCCCTCATCGGCGACCAGGACGGAGCGCAAGCCCAGCTCGCAGCCGCGGATGATGTCTTCGGTGGCGTAAACGACCTCGTCCATACCCCGCAGACGCGCGCCCAGGTTTTTCCCCGCGCTCGACCGCGCTTGCGCGCTTGTGCCCCAAGCGGCTCGCGGACCGACGAAAAGGCTGACTTCAATGCCAGCTTCGGCGCCCAGGCGGCACATCTCGCGGATTTCCTCATCGGTCAGCATCCAGATGCCGCTGCCTTGCGAGACGCGGTGGATGGTCACGCCGTGCTTGTCCGCCGCTTCCAGCACGGCTGCCAAAGCGCGCGGACCTTCGGTGCTGGGAATCTCGATGCGGTATTGCGCGCCATCGGGGAAGCGCTTGGGCGATGTCGGCAGGTTGTATAGCTCTCCGCGCGCAAAACCCATTTTCACTAGGAAGTCGCCAGTTTTTCTCATTCGTCCTCTTATTGGGGAAGTTGCATTTTGACCGCTTGACGAAAGTATACCGAATCCTCGCGCCAAGCCACTATGTTTGATTGGCTGAGTTTGTGAAATCGCCCGGCATCAGCGACAATTGCCACAATGAAGTCAAAAGGAAATCACCTATGGTTCAGAATCGCCCAAACGTCATCGTATTCTTCACCGACCAGCAGCGCTGGGACACCACCGGCGTACACGGCAACCCGCTTGATCTGACGCCCAACTTCGACCGCCTCGCCCGCGCTGGCGCCGATGTCCACTATTCGATAACCTGCCAACCGGTTTGCGGACCGGCGCGCGCTTGCCTGCAGACTGGGCTCTACGCTACTGAAACGGGTTGTTACCGCAACGACGTTCCCTTGCCCGGCGACAGCCGCACACTGGCGAATTATTTCCAGGAAGCCGACTACGACACGGCTTATATCGGCAAGTGGCATCTGTCGGATGAAGGCGCGGGGTTCGTGTCAAAGGCGCAGCGCGGCGGCTACGATTTTTGGCTGGCGTCCAATGTTCTGGAATTCACGTCCGATGCTTACGACATGGTAATGTATGACGGCGAAGGCGCAGCGCAGAAACTGCCCGGCTATCGCGTTGACGCCCAAACCGACGCCATGATTCGCTACATTAACGAACATCAAGATCGCCCCTTCTTCCTGTTCTCCTCATTTATCGAGCCGCACCACCAAAACCACCGCAATGATTATCCGGCGCCGCCCGGTTACGCCGAACGCTATCGCGGGCGCTGGCTGCCGCCGGATCTGGCGGCGCTCGGCGGCTCAAGCCATCAGCACCTGGCTGGTTACCTGGGCATGATCAAGCGGCTGGACGAAGCGCTCGGTCGCCTGGTTGACGCCTTGATCAGCCTCGACATGCTGGAAGACACCATCATTCTCTTCACATCGGATCATGGCAACCACTTCAAAACGCGCAACGCCGAATACAAACGCTCTTGTCATGACGCTTCGGTGCGGGTGCCGACCATGCTCTATGGCGGTCCCTTCACCGGCGGCGGACGACTTTCGCAGCTCGTCAGCTTAATCGACTTGCCGCCGACTCTGCTGGACGCCGCCGGCATCCCCGTACCACCCCACATGAGCGGGCGCTCGATCCTGCCGCTGATTCGAGGTGAAGCCGTCGACTGGCCTGATGAAGTCTTCATCCAGATGAGCGAGTCGCATTTGGGGCGGGCGATCCGCAGCAAGCGCTGGAAATACGCCGTGACCGCGCCCGACAAGCACGGCTGGAACGACGCCGGCAGCGACCATTATGTCGAGTCGGAACTTTACGACCTGCTCGCCGACCCGGAGGAATTGCACAACCGCGCGGGCTTGGAGACGCATCGAGCGGTCTGCGAGGTGCTGCGCTCACGCTTGATCCGGCGCATGATTGAAGCGAATGAAGACGAGCCCATCATTGAGCCGGCGCCGCTGGTCCGCGGGAGCGGGCAGCTTCAGGTCGATATCGAAGAGGGCTGGCAGTAGCCAAGTTCCTAGCGCGACAATAATGACCACAGGGCCGCGCTAACAGGGCGTCCGCGCCGGGATCGTATGCCACTCGTAAGATTCGCCCGTCTCAATCCGTGTATAATCAGGTTGGTGATCGAATCCTAAGGACTATAAGAGAAAAGTTGATGCGTCGCCTTTTGCTTCTGCTCCTTGCGCTGGGTCTCGGCAGCGCCGGCGTCTCCGCGCAAACCAACGAGGAGAGCGTCGAGCCGCCGGCTGTCTTCAACATGCGGAATCTGGGCACGGAATATCAGGGCTGGAACAATTGCGGCCCGGCGACGCTCACCAACGCACTCAAGCATTTTGGCTACGCCGACGATCAATATCGCGCCGCCAAATGGCTGAAACCCAATAACGAAGATAAAAACATCAGCGCCTGGCAAATGGCGGAATACGTCAACACGCAGATCCCCGAATTGCCGGTTTATGCGCTGGTGCGCGATGGCGGCACGCTCGATTTGCTGCAAACCCTGATGGTCAACGGCTTTCCGGTCATCATCGAGTTTGGCTATGAGCCGAGCGGCTTCCAATGGATGGGGCATTATCTGCTGCTGGCCGGCTGGGACGAGGCTCTGCAAGAAGTCAACACGATGGATAGTTTTCGCGGACCCAATACGCGCTACAGTTACGACAAGATCGACCATTACTGGCAGCACTTCAATTACAAGTACATCGTGGTCTACACCGTGAACCGGGAAGAGGAGTTGATGGCGCTCTTGGGCGATGACGCTGACGAATGGCAGAACCAGATTAATGCGCTGGAGATGGCGCGCGCCGAAGCGATCGCCGATCAAGAAGATTCGCACGCCTGGTTCAATATGGGCAGCAGCTTCGTCGGGCTGGGCATGTACGACGCCGCGGCGCAAGCCTACGACCGCGCGATCTCACTGGGTTTGCCCTGGCGCATGTTTTGGTATCAATTCGGCGCCTGGGAAGCCTATTTCCACACCGGTCGCTACGACGACATGATCCGCATCGCGCGGCAGAATCAAAACGATGGCGGCGGCCAATACGTCGAAGAGACCTACTACTACCTGGGCATGGCGCGCGAGGGACGCGGCGAAATCAACTTGGCGCTGCAGAATTATAATACGGCGCTGACCTTCAATCCCAATTTCAGCCCGGCGCGCGAGGCGAAGGAGCGGCTGCTGGCGGGGAACGGTTAATGGTGCTTGGCGGGGTGGCGCAATGCCAGATCCCGCACATATTTGCCAGCCGCCAGCTGCGCGCTGAAAATGGCCAGCGCATGCGTCAAAAGATGGACGGCGTCGAGGGCTTTTAAGTCCGCTGGAGCGTTGCTTTGCAGGGTCTCGCCCATGCCTTCAAAATGCCCAGGCCAGACCAAAATGGAAGTGAGCAGCGCGACCGTCAGCATGGCGAAGCGATAAAACTTGGGACGGCGAATCTCGCGGAAGCAAAGCGCCGTCACCAGCGTCATTGGCAGCGCCAGCGTCATTGCCGCCGATATCATGCTCGCTAGCCCGTTTAACAACAGCATGTGCAGCAGAGGAACTGGACCCAGAAACCCAAGCCCCGATAGGAAAATGAAAAGGATCAAAGTGCCTAGTACGACTTCGGTCACCGCGCTGTAGGCAAATGCACGGAAAAACAACTTCAACAGCAGTTTGGCTCGCCACATGATGCTTTGCCTCTCTCCTCGCCTCGATTGTACCAGCATTTGTAGCGCTCAAGCGAAAGCCAGCTGCAGAAAAGCCTCGTTCACCGCAAACAGCTTATCCACCATCGACTGATTTCCCGGCAGCGACATCTGTCTCTTGCTGTACAATAGCCCGCTTGAGCAACTGCTTTCATGTCGCAACTTCGCGAACATACTTCCGCGCCATGACCTGGCTCAAGCAAATGGCGCCGGCGTAGACGCCAATTGCGGATACGGTCTCCAGCAGCGTTTGGTATTCACCACCGGCAAGCTCCGACAAATAGAATCGGACGAGTTGAATCGGCGCAAACAGGTGAAGGACCGTGGCGGCAGTCAGCGCCATGGCGAACTGGTAAAGCCATGGGTTGGCGACCGCTTTGAAGAGTTTGCTGCTTACTATCGCCATGAACGCGCCAATGAGAATTGAAGCCAAAAGCCGTTGATGCAGCGCCGTGCCCCCGCCAAAGAAAAGCGCCAGCACAAGCGCCTGGGTTAGGTCTTCCGCTTCGGAATTTGGGAAGTCGATTAGAAAGGCCAGCGAAAACAGCATGCCGCCGATGCTGCTTGCGACCATACAATACCAGGTCATGCGCAGGGCAAGATTCAAGCGCGGGTTGCGTATTCGTAGGTGTTTGTCAGGATTCCAGCGACTGAGCAAGCTGCGACCCCACTATACTGCTGGCTCTGCCATTTCGGCTAGGGAGTAAGCGCTAACCAGGCTCAAGCAAAGGCCGGATTCAAGTAAGCCTCATTCACCGCGAAGAGCTCATCCACCATCGATTCGATCTCCCGCAGCGAGCAGACCGCTGCCGAAAGCGGCGAGTAAGCCACCGCCTGATAAATGAGCCGTTTGTCGCCCTTGAGGATGCCTTCGACCGCCATCTCTTCAATCTGCGAGTAGAGGTTGGTCAATGGCGCCACCGATTGGGGCAGGGGACCGACCGCTACCGCTTCGAGCCCGTCGCGCGATGCCCAAACCGGCGCCTCGACGCAGGCCTTGTAAGGCAAGTTGTCGACCAAGCCCGTGTTTGGCACATTGCCATTGAACTTGAAGGGCGCGCCGCCTTCCATCGCGTTGATGATGTATGCGGCGTATTCATGCCCGCGCTCGAGGTCAATCTCGTCTTGCTCGAACCAGGCGTGAATATCGTCGCGCCAGTCATTCTCGCGCCGGCGGTACTCTTTGAGGATGTAAGCGTGCTCGCCCGGATTCCAGTTGGTGCCATTGGTGGCGTACTTCTCGATAAGATCGGGGCGCTTGCGGAACCACCAATTGTATTCCGAGTTATGTCCGCTCGATTCGGTCACGTAATAATCCAGCGCCAGGTACATTTCGTTGCGCACCTGCTCGGCGTTATAGATGTCTTCGCTTTCGGTAATGGCGCGCTGGATCAGCGGGTAAGCGTCTTCGCCATTCCAGGTGTATTCGATGAACCAGGCGCTGTGATTGATGCCGGCGCAGGTGTAGTTGATCTCGTCGTAGGGCGCGCCGATCCAGTTCGCCAGCATCTTTGAGGTG
>JAPOYT010000071.1 GCA_026706445.1 Chloroflexota bacterium | reverse complement strand
AAAGCGAGAGCGCCGAGAATTGTCTGCGAAATATGCCATTTTCTTTGTGTCCTTCGCGCCTTTGTGATGAAGTTGGATTTGGCTCATTTGAATTTCAACCGAGTTCGATACACTACCCTCGTCGGACAGCCTTCATTTTAGCAGACGCGATCGTAGGGCGGATCGACCTCATCGGCGGGCAAGCGTCGGCTAAAGCTACCCTGTATAATGTTCAGCGGAAATGGTACATTGTCAGCTTATGCCGTTACGCTTCGGGGTGCGGCGCTTGACTAGCTGGACAGGCTATGCCGCGACTCTCGGAAGTCTACCAACTGAACAATTACATTGATACTTTCGCCCTAGGTCATTACGCGCGCGTGTTGGACGCGGTCGACTTGCGCCAGGGCAGCAGCGTCGCCTTCAAAGTGATGCGCCCCGAACACCTGGACGAAAACGGCGATATGCAATGGGAGTATCGCGCCTTCGGCAACGAAGCCGATATTCTGACCCGCCTGTGGCACAGCCCCAATGTCGTCAAGCTCAAGGACTGCGGCTTCATCTCCGACCGCGAAGAAGCGCCGCGCGCGGGCGAGATCACTTCTTTCCAAAGTGATGTTCGTGGTTTCATCGACAATTTGGGGCGCTTCGCCGCCGCCGGCTGGCGACCCTACCTGGCCTTGGAGAATCTGCCGCGCTATCACAGCCTCTTCTATCTGATGAAGCCGAACAAGCCCGACAAACGCTGGCGCCTGCCCAGCGAAGAGGGCATCTCCCTGGCGCTGCAATTCAGCGAACTGCTGGTGCTGGCTCATTCCAACAAGATCGTCTATCTTGATCACAAACTGGAGCACGTCTATTGGGACGGCATCCACCTCAAGGTCATCGACTTCAACAGTTCGCGCATCCTCGAAGACGACCGGATGCAGTCGCCACAGCAATACATGAAAGATGTGCACAATATGTGCGTCGGCGTGCTTTACACCATCTTCACTGGCATGTCGCCGCAAAAGACATCGCTGCGCCCCCAGCCCAGCAGCCGCGACGCGGTCGAAGCGCGCTATACCGATATCGACTCGCTCGACTTCAGCATGGAGCCCAGCCTCAGCGAAGGCATCACCGAATTGCTCAATCGCGGGGCGGGCGAGCAGATTGAATCGGCGCGCGAATTCCTCAATGGCTCGCAACGGGCCGCCGCCGAGCTCGGCTGGCAATTCCCCGATTATTACACTAGCTCCGCCAGCAGCGACGCCCGCGTGCAAATGCGCAAGGGCTTAAATAAGCTGCGCGAGGGTCATGAGAACATCCGCGACGCCCGCGATCTCTTCCGCGAAGCGCTGATCCAGGATGGCATCAGCCGCGAAATGGAAGAGGAGCTGCGCCGCCTCGTCGTCGCGCTCAACGAGATGCTGAATCACCGGGTTGTGCCGTAGATTTCCACCATAAGTGACACAGGGGTAATCTTTTACGCCGGCGTTAATGCTTTTTGGGCATTAGCTTCTTCTTAGATTCTGTAATCTGCGCTCTCAGATGTTGTAGAGTTAACTTAATCTGGCAAATGACATTGGCGCTGCGAAAAACGCGATCCCGTTCTTTGCTCGTCTGTAAGGAACATGTTTGTTGGCAATTGAAACGCGGAAGCTGTCCAAGTCGTTTGGCGAACTGCGCGCCGTTCAGGAGTTGGATCTTGCGATAGAAGAGGGTGAGATCTTCGGCTTTCTGGGTTCAAATGGCGCGGGCAAAACGACTACGATTAGCATGCTGACGGGCCAACTGAGACCATCAGCGGGCGCGGCGTGGATCATGGGGCAGGATGTTACCGTCGACTATAAATCGCTGTCTCATTTGATCGGCGTCGTCTTCGAATTCCCGAATCTTTATCTCCGGTTGAGCGCCTACCAAAACCTCTATTTCGCCGCCCAATTGTACGATGTGCCAGGTACGCGAATCGACGAGCTGCTTGAGCGAATGGGGCTGACTGACCGTGCGCACGACAGCGTTTACGAGTTTTCATCCGGTATGAAGCAAAAGCTAGTGATTGCGCGCGCACTATTGCATCAGCCACGCGTCCTCTTTCTCGATGAGCCGACGAGCGGACTTGATCCGACTTTCGCTCGCGGTATACGAGAGCTGGTAAGGTCGCTCAGGGAGGATGGCACGACAATCTTTCTGACGACACATTACATGGACGAAGCGGAACAGCTCTGTGACCGTGTCGCCTTCATCGAACAGGGAGAGATCGCTTGTCAGGGTGCGCCGAGCGAATTGAAACGTGAATTCGGCAAGCCTTTGATAAAGGTCGAATTGAGAGATGGTAAGGCAGCAACTCTGTCACTGGAAAGCGACAAGGACCGGCGGCAGTTGGCAGTCTGGAGCGAAGCGAACGCACTGCTTAGCGTTCATTCGCAGGAAGCTAGCCTGGAAGATGTTTTCGTAGAGGTAGTTGGAAGGCCGATCGAAGCATGAACCTCTGGCTGGTCATTGCACGTAAGGACTTGTTGCAAGCAGTCCGCAACCGCTATCTCATCGGCGTGCTAATAATCTCGCTATTGATTAGCGCTGGTTTGCGCGTCATTGATTTTGATACAGGGACCCTCGCTTCGAATGAGCTGCCGCCTGTGGACTTTCAGGCGCTGAAATTTAGTATTGCTGTCTTTTCGCCCTTTGCTATCGTATGCGCCTTCGTTGTTCCCCTGATGATGGTTGAAGAAAAGGAGCGGCAGACCCTTCGCTTTCTCCAAATTTCGCCCGCGACAATTGTGGACGTACTCGCGGGCAAAGCTCTCGTTGGAATAGTATTCTGTCTGGCGATGAGTGGTATGGGTCTCATTTTCTCAGGGGAAGCGTCAAGTGGACTTTCCGCCGCCTCATTAGCCATGGTGGCTTTGGGCAGCATCTTGTTTACAGGCGTCGGTTTGTTGAGCAGCGCGTTTTTCCAAACCTCGCTGCAGGCGAACACCTGGGCGGGTATACCGGTCATGGTGTTATTCTTTGGATTGATCGGCGAGGTATTGCCGCTTGGCAGTGGACTGGCGAATCTCGTCAAGCTCATACCCGCGCATTCCGCCAGTGTCCTTCTGCGCGCTAGTCTAAACGGCAGCGCGACTGTCGAAGATTTTGCGATTCATGTCATCTATTTCGGCGCTTGGATTGCCGCGATTTACGCGCTCACGATATGGCTCTACCAGCGTTCTGACCATGATTAAAGTCTGGCGGCGCCGTCATATGCCACTAGTTGCATATACCCGGCAATGATAAGTCCCCGCCTCGACCAACTCCACCGCGACCTCGACGAAGCCGTGTGTGACGCCTACGGCTGGGACTATGATGTGCTGGATGATGAGGAGGAAATTCTGCGCCGGCTGCTGGCGCTAAATCTGGAGCGGGCGGCTCAGTCCGATTGACCGCGGCCGCTGGGCTTCTCCCAGGTGAGGCCCAAGTGTTCCGCGATCGAAATCAGAATCGCGCGGTTTTCTTCGATTAGAGCGCGATTCTCGAGCACGACTTCCTCGACCAATTTCAACCGATCTTCGACACGCTCAAGCCGTTTTTCGACTTTGTCCAGCCGCTCCCGATTTTCAGCGGCGATATCGCGCGTTTCCTTCAGGGTCCGGTAGATTTCATCGAACCTGTCCAACATTGCGTTCTGCGTCTTGCGCAAGGTCTCGATATCTCGTTCCGCCCGCTCGAGACGAACGTCGGCCATGTTCTCCACAATAAATGCCTCTTCGCTTAGTATGCCCAAAATATACTGTCGGCGGCGCGATTTGTCAAGCAAAGCGAGCGCCAGCAAGACCGCGCCTAGCCCCGCTTCCGCGCCAGCAGCCGCGCCTCTTGCTCAATGAACTCCACCGTCCCGGCCATGCTCGGATTCGGCGGCGTATCCGGCGGCATCACATGAACGCGCGCCGTAATCAGCGTCGGCGCTTCCTGAAGATCCACCAGTGCCTCGCCCACTTGCCCGGCGCCGACGGCGCCCAGATAGACGGCGTTTCCTTCAATGGCTGTACGCTCCGCCGACGAAAGGACAATTTGCAAGCGCGCTGCGTCAGCCCGCGCTCGCAGCCTGACGCTTATGCTACCGTCGGACACGGGTGGCGCGCGATACAGCCAATCTCGCCCTGCATCCACCAGCCCCAGCGTGACCTGGTCCGCCAGCTTCTCGTGATTCCTGTCATCGAGCGTCCCGGCGACATTCGCCGCGTGATAACCCATGGCATCGAGCGCCATCAGGGTCGAGCGCGCGCCGGTTTCGCGGCAGTGCCACACGTCATCGGCGCAGGACCCGCAGAGATCAAGCAGCAGCGCCGGCTGACGCGAATCCGCTTTCAATTGCTGTAGAAATGTGAATAGGCGCGGCAGCAGCGCCAGGTCGCCAGCGATATTCGCGGTGTAGAGCAAGGTCAGGCTCAGCGGTTTTTCCATTCCGCCCGCCGCTTTTCGATGAAGGCGCGCATGCCTTCGACCTTGTCCTCCGAGCCGAATGCGACCAGGAAGTTGCGCCGTTCGTAAGCCAAGCCCTCTTCCAGCGACATCTCGTATGCCTTATTCACCGCTTCTTTGGTCAGGCGAATGGCGACCTGCGAGCGGCGCGCCACTTTCTGGGCGATGCCAATGGCGACATCCATGTATTCGTCCAGCGGCGCCACGCGGTTGACCAATCCGTATTGCAGCGCTTCTTCCGCGCTCAGCTTGCGATCGGTCAGCATGATCTCCATCGCCAGCGCCTTGCCCACTGCGCGCGTCAGCCGCTGCGTGCCGCCCGCGCCGGGGATGATGCCCAGGTTGATCTCCGGCTGCCCAAAGACGGCGCTCTCGGAAGCGACGATCATGTCGCAAGCCATCGCGATCTCGCAGCCGCCGCCCAGCGCATATCCCGATACAGCCGCGATGACCGGCTTGCCCAGCTTCTTGAAATCAAAGCGGTCGACCAGGGAAACCGTCATCAGCATATCAATTTGCGTCTTGCCATCCATCTCCTTGATATCGGCGCCGGCGGCGAAAGCTTTGTCGTTTCCGGTCAGAATCATCGCGCCGACGCTCTTGTCGCCATTGAAGGCGAGCATGGCCTCGTTCACTTCGTCCATCAGCGCCGAATTCAAGGCGTTCAGCGCCTTGGGCCGATTCAGCCGCACCCGGCCAAGGCCATCGGCCGGTCGGTCAACGAGGATGTATTGATAGCTCATGGGATGATCCTTTCGCGCGATCCTGTATTCAAATGGCGATATCCTAGCACAAAGCCGGGAAACACGTGACACCGGCGGCGCTGGCGATATGTAGGCAGGACTGAACCGGCAGTGTCGGCGATCAGTATCGGCGGTCAGTGTCTACGCGACCTACGCGCAGTAGTGAGTCGCCCGCATTCATCACGATTCGCGATCGGGAGACTTATTAAGTCGCATCTACAAATCCCGTTTTCGCCTGTGAGCTAGTCTGAGCTAGCGGAGCAGGTAGGCCAGGATCCGCTCCACCGCATCGTCGACAGAGATGCCATCCCGCGCCCAATTCCAGTCGGCGCCCCCTGCCTGGGCAGCGCCGCCTGCCTGGAGCTCGACCGGCTTCCAAAGCGCCAGGTGATCGGGCGTAAAGGGCGCGTATCGCTGCGGATCGGTCGGTCCCATCAGCATGACCGCGCGCGCGCCACTGGCGGCCGCCAGGTGCGTCAAGCCGGTGTCGTTGCCGATGTACACCAGCGCATCCGCCGCCAGCGCGCCGATCTCCTGAAAGTCGAGCGCGCCAACCCACTGACTGGCGGGCGCGGTCAAGCGGCTCGCCACCTCGCTGACCAGTTCGCCGTCGCCAGGTCCAGCGAGCAGGATCACTTCCGCTTCGCTGGCCTCCGACAAGCGATTGAGAAGCTCGGCGAATTGCGCCGGCGGATAGCGCTTGCTGGCCAAGCGCGCCCCGGGGTTGTCGCCGCCGCCCGGATGCGCCACGATGAATGGCGATGCGATATCGGCCGCCGCGAGACGGGCTCGTACTGCCCTCCGCGCAGCGTCCGCCACCGGCAAATTGGCGTAGGAGTGAACCTCGCGGCCAGCGATGGCGCTGACGACTTTGAGGTAGATTTCGCTCTCGCGCTCACGGGCTGCGGGGTCGATTGGCACGCGCAAGTTGTAGCCAAAACCACGCCCGCCGCTGTCCAAGCCGGCGCGAACGGGAATGCCCGAAAGGTAAATCGCCAGGCTCATCAGTGGCGAGCGCACGAGCGAGACCGCCAGGTCGAATTGCCCGGCGCGCAGGCGGCTGACGAAGCGCAGCATCGACCCCGGCGACCGCAAGGGCATGTCCGCGCCCGCGTCGAGTATGGAGTCAATCGCCGGATGATGGGCGATCGCCCGCGCCGACCAGGGACCAACCGCCCAGGTGATTTGCGCGTCAGGAAAGGCATTTCGCAGCGCCGAAAGCGCCGCCGTCGCCATCACGACATCGCCGATGCAGCAGGGACGCGCCAGAACGATGCGCCGCGGATTCGGCGTTGACGCGGATGTGGGGAAAGTTCGGCGCAAGATCGAATAGATCATCACTCGGAAGGCGCTTGAAAAGGGCATTTACGCAGAATGTAATGCATACACTTACGCAGGGCTAGTGCAATTCGGCTTCAATACATTATTGCGCCTCGATGCGCTGAACAGCGTAAATCGATTCAAGAAAATGCTTCTTGACAGATTTGTTAACCATACGAAGATAGCTTAAAGCCAATGTGAAATCTAATTGGAAGCGCATTATGGAATTCCTGCGCGCGTTCACTTATATGTTCAGCGATCAGCGCTGGCTGATCAAGTTGGCGGAGACCGCTCTGCTGGTGGCGCTTTGCCCGGTTCCAGTGATCGGCTTGCTCTGCCTCTGCGCCTTGCTGGGTTACTTGGCGGAGATTGTCCACAACGTCAGCAGCGATTATCCGCGTCCGCTGCCCGAATGGGATCACATCGGGGAAGATATCAGCAAAGGCGCTCATGTGCTTTTGGCGATTGTCCTTTATCATCTGCCACCCATGATGGTCATCGGGTTGCTGTACGTCTTGCGAGAATCGCTGGCGGTCAGTCTTTTTGGCAGCATTATCTTTACTGGCGTTCTGGCCGCCATCATGCCATTCCTGCTGATTTACCTGATTCTCGCCTGGGCGCTGCTGGCGATTGCCTTGGCGATTTATGCGGAATCTTGGGATTCCAGCGCCTTTTATCAATTCAACAGGTTGCTGCGCAGCTTGGGCAACCACGGCGCGTTGACCTCGCAGTGGCTGGTTTATTCGCTGGCAGCGAGCATAATACTGTTAGCCTTGCTGCCGATCGCGCCCGTATTGTTCTTCCCGGCGCAGGGTTACTTGACCGGCAATTTTGGCCGCCGCCTTCGCGCCGATCGCATGGCATTGCGCGATTCCCATGCTGTTGCTGAGCCTGTCGCTGCCGTCAACGGTTTTGGATTCGCCGCGCCGGAGGCTCCTGCGCCGCTGCAGCGCAAGTAAACGGCTTGATACAGTTGGCCTGGAAACGGGCGCCGGTTAGTTAACTGCATGGCGGCTGGCATTGCCCATAGCCGATATACCGGAAATGCGCCGCGATTGACGCCTGAACCCTTTGTAGGCGCTGCATTCCCCATATATAATGAAATCTGAAAGGCTAGTCTTACGCTGTCGAACCCGTACGACGGTCGATGGGCAGCGAGGGCGGCAACCATGTGAACTCAATAGAATAGATTAAGTTGTTTATCCTCATCTGCAGCCGCGGACCCCGCACGCCAGCAGCCGATACATACCGGATTCAGATTGGGCTAAGCACGGGAGAAAAGGAGGCCATGAGCTCTTTTGTGATTTGCCGTTTCATCGGCATGGCGGTTTTTTCCATCATCGGCATTCGTATCGGCCAAGCGCTCGCCCCGCATACAGCAATACCTTCAGATCAAACTTCGGTAATTTTATTCGGACTTGGCGCCTTGACCGGTCTCATCGCCACGCCTTGGATCACCATCATTCCCTTGCGTCACTGGCGCCGCGCCGCCAGTGAGATCACCGTTCCGCAACTGATGGTGGGGATCTTCGGTGGTTTAATCGGGCTGACAATTGGGCTGATGCTGGCTTTTCCATTGTCGCTGCTGGGCGATCCCCTTGGGAAATTGGCGCCGGCTATCGTCTCGGTCATGTTCGGCTATCTCGGATTGAATATCTTTAGCCTGCGCTCGCGCGAAATGCTTGACGTGATTAACGAGAGGATTTTCGGGCGGGGACGCCGTTTGCAGCCATACGCTTCACGACAGCTCTTGCTGGATACGAGCGTGCTGATCGATGGGCGGATTGTTGAAATCGCCGAGACCGGCTTCATTGGCGGGACCTTGATCATCCCGCGCTTTGTCCTGAGCGAGCTGCACCGCGTCGCGGATTCGTCAGATTCGCTGCGCCGCAACCGCGGTCGGCGCGGGCTGGCCAAGCTCAACGAACTGCAGCGCAACAATGATCTCCCGGTCAAGATAGTCGATGACGATCCGGAAGATTTTGGCGAAGTCGACGCCAAGCTGGTGGCGCTGTCGATCCAAATGAACGCCTCGTTGGTGACCAATGATTTCAACCTCAACCAGGTGGCGGATGCGCAAGGCGTTGATGTGCTCAATATCAACGCGCTTTCCAACGCGGTGCGCTCGGTATATATCCCGGGCGAGACCTTCGATATTCGCATCATTCAAGCCGGGCGCGATCCCAACCAGGGCGTCGGCTACCTGGATGACGGCACCATGGTCGTTGTGGAATCGGGCCAGAAGTATATGAATCGCGATGTCGGCGTTGAGGTGACCAAGCTGATCAACCGTCCAACAGGACGTATGATCTTCGCCGTGCCACAAGCGGCGGGACGGTAGGACCAGCCCTATCCTTACTTAAAGACGATGTGGCGGCGACCTTTCAGCTCGATCGATCCGCTCCGCAAATTGATCAAAGGGCGACCCGCTGGATCGCCCGCACATCATTCGGCGCAAGGACAAGTCACCTTGGCGTCGCCCCTATACGATTCAATCGCTTCTGCTACGATTGAACCACTGCTATCCACACAGCAACTAGAGAGGTCGCGATGAGCGAAGCGGCGCAAGAACGCCTGACCGGCGCTGAAGATGTCGTCTGGGATTTGTCCGTATTCTATAAGAGCCTTGACGATCCCCAGATAGAAGCCGATATTGGCAAGCTTTCTGAGATGGTCGACGCTTTTCAGGCGCGCTGGCGCGGTAAAGTCGCGGCGATGAGCGCGGTCGATTTTGTCAGCGCTTACGCAGCGATGGAAGCGATCTATGACCTGCGCGGGCGGCTGGGCGCCTTCGCCTTTCTCAACTTTTCGACCGATACCGGCAACACGGATTTTCAGGCGGCGGTCGCGCGCGTTGAAGAGTTGGAGTCGGCATTAAGCCAGAAGATGGTCTTCTTCGATTTGGAATGGAATGCGCTGGATGACGAGCGGGCAAACGCTATTTTGAATGACCCGGCTGTGGCGCAATATCGCTACTACCTGGAGGCGGAGCGGCGCTACCGTCCATACAATCTCAGCGAGGCGGAAGAACAGATCATCATCGAAAAGGGCGTCACCGGCAGCGGCGCCTGGACGCGCTTCTTCACGCAGTTGACCAGCGCATTTCGCTTCGACTGGCTGGGCGACGAGGTCAATATGACCTTCGTGCTCAACAAAATGCGCGACGCCGACCGCGATGCGCGCGAGATGGCATGGCGTAAGCTCACCGACAAGCTCCAGGAAAAGTCGATGGAGTTGACCTTCATCTTCAATACCTTGGCGCTCGACAAAGCCAATAGCGATCAGCGGCGCGGATACGCTAGCTGGATCTCATCGCGCAACCTCAGCAACAAGTCGAGCGATGAAGTGGTCGAAGCGCTGATTGAAACCGTGACTGGCAATTACGAATTGGTGGCGCGTCACTACCGGTTGAAGCGCGCGCTGCTGGAATATGATGAACTTTACGATTATGACCGCTATGCGCCGCTCAATCTGAAAGAGAGCGAAGCCTTTTACGTCTGGGAGCAGGCGCGTGATGTCGTGCTGGCTGCCTTCGAGAATTTCACCCCGCGAATGAAGACGGTGGCGCAGCGCTTCTTCGATGAGAATTGGATTCACGCGCCGGTGCTGCCGAACAAACGCGGCGGGGCTTTCGCCGCATCGACAGTCGCATCGGCGAATCCTTACGTCTTCCTGAACTACCTGGGCGATACGCGCGATGTGACCACGCTGGCGCATGAATTGGGGCATGGCATTCACATGTATCTCTCGGGCGAAGAAAAGGGCCTGTTCGCGCTTTACACGCCGCTGACGACCGCCGAGATGGCCTCGACCTTCGCCGAGATGCTCGTCTTCCAGGATCTGATGGCGGCTGAAGAAGATGACGAAGTGAAACTGTCCATGCTAACGGAAAAGATCGAAGATACTTTCGCCACGGTTTTCCGGCAGATCTCGATGAACCGCTTCGAAGACAAGATGCACAAGGCGCGGCGCGAAGAAGGCGAGTTGACCGCCGAGCGTTTCAACGAGCTCTGGCTGGAGACGCAGCGCGAAATGTTCGGCGACAGCGTCACCATCACCGAGGAATACGGCTGCTGGTGGAGTTATGTGCCGCACTTCCTGCACACGCCGGGTTACGTCTACGCCTATTCCTTCGGCGAATTGCTGGTGCTGGCGCTCTACCGCCTATATCAGGAAGAGGGCGAAAGCTTCGTGCCGAAGTACATCGACTTGCTGGCGGCCGGCGATTCGGATTATCCCGACCGACTGCTGGCGCGGGTCGGCGTCGATATCAATGATCCCGACTTCTGGCGGAAAGGCATTGATGTCATCGAAGAGTGGGTGACGCAGGCGGAGAGGCTTTCGCGCCAACTCTATCCCGAGAAGTTCGCCCGAGCGGGCAAATGACCGCGGGATATTCCGGCAGGCCGCTCATTAAGAAGCTCGGCATCAAGAGTGGGAATCGCGTTGCGCTATTGCGGGCGCCCGCTCAATATCTCGAGCTTCTGGGCGATTTGCCGCCTGATGTCGCGATCGACTTTGAGCTTGGCGGCGGCGACTATGACTTCGTCCAGGCATTTTTCCAGTGGCGCGTCGATTACGCGGCTGAATTCGCCAGCATCAAGTCAGCGATCCACAAGCACGGCATGATCTGGATTTCCTGGTACAAGAAGGCAGCCAAGATGCCGACTGACATCAGCGAAGACATCGTGCGCGAGGTTGCGCTGGCGGGCGGGCTGGTTGATGTGAAGGTCGCCGCGATTGATGCGCAGTGGTCGGGCTTAAAGCTGGTGTATCGGCTGGTTGATCGCTGAGGCGATTGGGATGGGCGAAGTCGTCACACTCGAACAGGCGCTGACGCTGCGCGATGAGCTCCGGCGAGAAGGCAAAACACTGGTATTCACCAACGGCCACTTTGACTTGCTGCATATCGGCCATCTGGATTATCTGGAGAAGGCCAGCCAACTGGGCGACGCGCTTTTCGTCGGCGTCAATGGCGACGCTTCGACTCGGCGGCTCAAAGGCGCCGGACGTCCCCTCGTGCCGGCGGGTCAGCGGGCGCGGCTGCTGGCGGCATTGGAAGCGGTGAGCGCGGTGATCATCTTTGACGCAGATACGGCCGATGATTTGTTGATGGCGCTGAAGCCGGAAATCTACGTCAAAGGCGGCGACTATGCAAACAAGCCGCTGCCCGAGCGCGCCACAGTCGAGGCTTACGGCGGACGGGTTGAGTTGATTGAATTCTTGTCCGGGCACAGTACCACGCGGCTAATTGAGCTTATTCGTAAACTGCCGTAGGAGATAATATCGTGCTACAATAATGGTACACTGAAGACTGTTTCTATACTCACATTAGCTTATTTCAGTCGTGGGTTGCCATATCAGCGTTACGGTTCGCTTCGGCTGCGGCTTACGCCAGGAGAATAGACGATGGCAAAAGATCCGGAAGAGATGAAATCCGGTGGAATTGACCTTCCCGTAGTCATGTCTTGGATCGGGACACACAGGCTATGCCTGACGAAGGAAGAGGCAGCAAAGCGGAGGCCCCCTAATAGCTCTTCAATGCCTGTCGCCTTCGATCGGATCGAAATCTCGCCGCGCCGCTTGCTCAAGACTCCGGCGGTTTATGAGCGCGCCACGAGCGATGACGAGACGCCTCCAGCGCGGAGTGATTCCTGACTTAAATCCACAGGCCGCGACACTATGATCGCCGTCATCAGCGGCGGTTTTCTGTTTGCGGGAAAGTTTGACGGTGTTTAGGTCAAGCGGTTGTAGAACTCGACCACTTGCTGGATATCGACCGGCGTCTGCACTTCGCCTTCGTCCGGCGCGCGATCGAGCGTGACGCGGAAGTTGTCCTTGTCTACGGTCATATATGGCGGGAAGTAAGCCGACTGCTGCACCCATTCCTGGATGTGTACATTCTTCTTCATCTTGTCGGTGACTTCGATCTCATCGCCGGCGCGCACCTGATAGGAGGGCAGGTTGACGCGGCTGCCGTTGACCAGAATGTGACCGTGGCCCACGATTTGACGCGCCGCCCAAATGGTCGCGCCCAAACCCGAGCGATAGACGACATTATC
The DNA here is from genome assembly GCA_026706445.1 of Chloroflexota bacterium. GTDB lineage: Bacteria > Chloroflexota > Anaerolineae > Aggregatilineales > Phototrophicaceae > UBA6055. The sequence goes on along the minus strand of JAPOYT010000071.1, from coordinate 12,597 downwards.
CAGCCGGCGCTCCAGCAGGCTCAACATATTGACGCCGGTTGGTCCAGACATCAGCGCCGCTTTTTTGTAGTAGTTGCGCATCTGCTTTTCGCGTATGTTATAGATGAATGCCAGCTTCTGCTTTTCATCCAACTGGATCGCGTAATTGCTGCGCCGGCCGGAGCGGAAAGATTTCTCCCGCCCATGCTCGCCCGGCGGATACGCGCGGTCTTCCAGAATCTTGGAATACTTCGGGCGCGGCACAAGCAATTCGCCGAAGCGGCGCTGCGGTTTGGCTTTGGGTCCGTGATACGATGCCATATATGGACTGTTCCTCTTTGGCGGGGCAACTGGCGCCCGCTACATCAGCGAAATCGACGCTACAGTGTAGCCGATTGCCTTGGCATTGCTAGGGTGAGTTTGCCGGCGCGCCACACCCGGGGCGGTCATGCAACGGCGACAATCGTGACGTCCGTCCGTCAATGCAGCATCCCGTTGGGCGGGCCGCGGGATCGCCCCTGCGCCGACACTAAAGGGCGAATCTACGCTGGCATATTCTCCAGACGACCCAGCCAATAATGCACATCGAATTCGTCATCGCCAGTCAAGAAGCGCCAGAGCTTGATCCGATTGACAATCTCCAGCCGGCCTGAAGCCCACTCGAACCAGGGCTCGCGCCGCGACAAAATGCCCGGCACATCATCGCCCTTGGGGAAGGCGCTGTGAATCGCTTTTGGCGTATAGTAGCCGTCAACGAGGTCGTCGGTGTTCCAAAGGAGCAGCTGCCGCACAACCGGATTCAGGCGCAGCTTGAACATATAGCGGCGGCGGTTCGTCTTGTTTTGGCGGCCGCAATGCCAGATGCCATGATGCAGCGCCAGCACCGAACCGGCTTTGCAAACCATGGGTATCTGCCCGCGCATGTTCTGATAGGCGGCGACATCGCTTTCGTTGACGCGGCGGAAGTGGCTGCCGGGCAGCAGCAGCGTCCCGCCCATCTCCAGCGGCACATCGTGCGGGAAATACATCAGCTGAATGTCGAAATGACTGCGGCAATCGATGATCGAATCGGCATGCAACCCTTGGGCGCTGCCCTCGTTCGCCTCGCGCACGTGGATGGCGTCATGATCGAATAGCGGATCTTCGCCGACCAAACTCTGGATTAAGCCATGGATTTGCGGCAAATCCAGCAGCTTGCGGATGGGCGTGCCGTGATAGCACTGTGACAGAGGCGTGCCAGACCGGTGACCTTTGATCACCTGGGTGTCGATAGCCTGCATCACTTCCCGATTGATCTCGTCCGGTACCAACTCATCAAAACGGAGGAATCCGCGGGCGACGAATTCCGCCATTTGCGTCGAGGAAAGCAAGTATTGTTTGTCGACCATATCTATATGTCCTCCAGTTTTTCAAAGAGAAATCCGTACTTCATGAACGAGGTGGTGTATTCCTCGCCCGGGTAAGGCGGGATGAGCACCGGCTGCTGAATCAGCCGCCAGCCATCCTTGAGCGCATCCAGACCGGTTTCGTAAGGCGGTTCAATGCTGTCGCCGGTGGTGTGTGAATCTTTGCCAGTGCCGTCATACATCGACCAGCCGACGACAATGCTGTCGAGGGCGGAGTTGGACAAGTATAGCGTCAGCACTTTTTGTCGCGGAGTGGAACCCATGGCGCAGCCTTTGCTCGTGATTGTGGCACGCCGATAAGCCTAACGCATAAGCGGCGATGGGACAAATGATATACAAGGATTGCGCTTGGCGCTCAGTCGTCGTCTTGTTCGACGGCGATATCTGTTTTCCGTTTGGGCGCGATCTTGGGCTTTTCTTCATCCGGATCTTCCATCGGGATGACAACTTTGGCGTCGGGCAGATCGGAGCGTTCGCGAAAGTAGCTGATGACGGCGTCGCCAATCACTTTGGCTTTAGCTGCCATCGCGGCGCTTTTGACCGCCCATCCCACCAGCGGAATTATGCCGACGACCTCGGCAATGACGCCGCCGGCTATGGCGCTTCCCACCACGCCGCCCAAGGTCCCGCTCAGGTGATCCATATCAAAGGCGCTGACTTCATAAGCGCCTGCCACCTGGTGGATCATGGCGGTGTCGGCCGCCGTGAGAAAGAAAGCGCTGCCGGGGATCCAGCCGGTCAAGGCGGCGCCTGTCGTCCAATTCGCCACCAGTTTACGCGCTTCGCGGTCGGCATCCTGTAAAGTTTTCGACATCATGCTCTCCCGAATGGTTGATTCATTACCTATACGATTTTGCTTCGCTTGCGTTGCAATGCAAAACTGCGGAGTGTGCTAACGACGGATTTCCCCAAGGGGAGCCCCTACAAGGCTTGTCCGCTACTAAGTGCCAGGAAACGAAATGGGGGTTGCGTTGAGCTACTGACGGGGCGAGCCGCCGGCTCGCCCGTACATGCACCATATTTTGGACAAATACTACGGGCATTCGACGGTGCAGGCGGGCGTTTCAGCGAAACGCCCCTACAGACTCGTTTGAGGTATGAGAAGACTTCCCTCTGTGCCCACTGTGTTGCCTCGTTTACTCTGTGGTAAAGCCTTAAACATTCAACATATATTGCAATATGAGAAACGCGCCTACGAGTAGCGGGCAAGCCTTACACATTGCGCAACTTATCGAGTTCTTCTTTTGTTTGAGGCGAGTCGTAACTTGCGAGGGACTGTGGTTAAATCAAGACATGAAGATTCTACTCCTCAATGACCGGATTCCGCCGGAGGGCAAGGGCGGGGCGGAAGCTGTTGTCTGGCGGCTGGCGCAGGGATTGGCGGAAGCTGGCCACGAATTGCATGTCGCAACGACGACAGACGGCGACGCCTGCGAAGAGATTCGCGCTGGCATCCCCACCTACCACCTGCGCGCGCGTTACCCGGAGCGTTTCCGCGCCTGGCTTTCCCTTTGGAATCCGCAGACGGTCGGCGCCTTTGGCCAGCTGCTGCGCCGGATCCAACCTGATGTCGTCAATGCGCACAATATTCATTCTTTCCTTTCGTATCATACGCTGAAAATGGCGCGCGATGCTGGCTGCGGCGTCGTGTTCAGCGCTCACGATGCGATGACCTTCGCCTATGGCAAGCTGCCATCTTCGTTTGCAGGGGGCCGTCCCGAGCATATTGGCTCCGCTGATATTCGCGTGCCACTAGGCTACAATCTGCGCCAGAATCGCTTCCGCTATAACCCTTTCCGCAACAGGATTATCAAACGCTGCCTGGAGCGCAATTCACATTTCCGTACGGCGCCAAGTCAGGCTTTGGCTGATGCTTTTGCCGCCAACGACATGCCCCCAGTCTCAGTGGTTCACAACGGTATTGATGTGAATGAATGGCTCTCGGTCGAAGATACGATCGTGGCGGATTTGCGGCGGCGGCTTGATCTGGAAGAAAAGCAAGTGATACTGATCGCGGGACGTTTGACTGCGGAGAAGGGCTTGCGGCAAATGCTGGCGGCGCTAGCTGTCCTTCACCAGCAGTTTCCGCAGTTGCGTCTGCTGCTTTTGACCTCGCGTGATTTGGATGGGCAGGTCTCGCAGGAATTCGCGCAATTGCGCCACGCAATCTGTATGGGCGGCTGGTTGAACGGCGATGAGCTGCGAGCCGCTTATCAATTGGCGGATGTAGTGGCAGTACCCTCGATCTATGTTGACCCCTTTCCGACGGTGGTATTGGAAGCGATGGCTGCGGGCAAAGCGGTGGTGGCGACCGGTTTCGGCGGCGCGCGGGAAGCTGTGGTCGATGGCGAAACGGGCTATATCGTGAATCCTTTTGATACCGATGCTTTTGCCGAAGGGCTGGAGCGTCTGTTGCGCGATTCGGGATTACGGCGAGAGATGGGCTGGCGTGGACGCGAACGTGTTCGAAGGTGTTTCTCGCTTGAGCAGCAGGTCGCTAAAATGGAAGCGATGTACGACAGGTCGATAGATCTAGCCGCGGAGAGGGCGAAATAATGAAGGCTTGCCCTTATCAAGGACCGGAAGATCTCTACCGCGCGCAAGCGGCGCTGATGGCTTGGGCGCGCGAGCGCGGCCACTGCAATTACTTGCACAAAGGCGATATCGGTCATCGCTTGTTCAACGGCTGCTTCGGATACGATCCCGCCGATATGATGCGTTATTGGCGGGACGAAGCCAGCGAAATCTGCGCCTTTGCGATTCTTTACCCGCATTGGGAGGCCTTCGATCTGCAGGTGGCGCCGGCGCTATGGCTCAGCGCGGATCATGCGCGGCTTGTCAGATTCTGCGAAAGCGAAACCCTGCGCCTCGCCGAACGGTTCGGCATCAGCATGAACAAGATCGCTTTTGATGTCTTCGATTGCGACCCGGCTTACATAGCCTTTGCAGAAGAACGCGGATATACGCATGCAAAGCACGGCTTCAGCCTAACGCGGCACGATCTCAGCAGTTTTCCAGCCGCCGAATTGCCGCCCGGTTTCCGCTTTCAGCAAGCGACTGCGGAGGAAGCGGAGCGGCTGGCTGATGTGCATAATCACAGCTTCACCAGCAAGTGGAATGCCGAATCTTACGGGAAAGTTTTTCGCTCGCCGCACATGGAATACGAGATTGTCGTAGAAGCGCCGGACGGCTGCTTCGCCGCCTTCACCAACGTCTGGATTGATGACCTCAATCGCTCGCTGCTCTTCGAGCCGGTAGGCGCCCATTCAGACTTTCGCCGGCGCGGCATCGCTAAAGCGATGATGGCGCATGTTTTGAAGCGGATGCAAGCGGAACATGGCATAAAACGCGCTTATGTTTGCCACGCGCCAGCAAAGGAGAATCCGGCCGCGGCCGCGCTCTACGCCTCGGTCGGCTTTGAGCAGCTGCATGACATTTACGAATACGCCAAGCCGGTCGCATAACGAGCGCCACACTTGTTGGCGAGAAGCTCGCCTTGTTCACAATGGCATCCTTTCTGTTACAATACGCCGCATTGAGCCTGCATCTACCGAGGGACTAGGCAAATAATGACATTGCAGATCTTCAATGTTTTGGGACGGCAGAAACAGCCATTCACGCCAATCCACGAGGGGCGAGTCGGCATGTACGTCTGTGGTCCAACCGTTTACGAACATTCGCATCTGGGTCACGCCAAGACATACGTTTCTTTTGATGTAGTGGCGCGTTACCTGCGATATCGCGGCGACGACTTGCTCTATGTGCAGAACATCACCGATGTCGGCCATCTGCTAGCGAACGAGGAAGACCGCATTCTACGCCGCGCCGCCCAGCTCAACGCCAAGCCGATGCAGATTGTCGAGACCTATACGCGCAGTTATTTTGAAGACATGGATGCCCTGGGCGTACAACGGCCCGACATTTCGCCGCGGGCGAGCGGCCATGTGCCGGAGCAGATAGAGATGATCGAAACGCTCATCGCCAACGGGCACGCCTACGCCGTAGATGGCAATGTGTATTTTGATGTGCTCAGTGATGCGGATTACGGCAAGCTGTCAAACCGGCGAGTCGAGGAGCAGCAAGATGAATCGCGCGAGCTGGTCGGTGGCGACAAACGGCATCCGGCTGATTTCGCTTTGTGGAAAAAAGCTGAACCCGAGCATATCCTGCGCTGGAATAGCCCCTGGGGCGTCGGCTTCCCCGGCTGGCATATCGAGTGTTCGGCGATGGCGAAAAAATATTTGGGCGCCAACTTTGATATCCATGGGGGCGGCATCGACAATATCTACCCGCATAACGAAAACGAAATCGCGCAGAGTGAATGCGCAAACCACGTCGGTTTCGCCAATTATTGGATGTTAACCGGCAGTCTGAACGTGCTGGATCCCGATGAGGGCATTCCGGTTAAGATGAGTAAATCGCTAGGCAACTACATCACGATCAAAGAGGCGTTGCGGATGTACCGCCCGCAGGAGCTGCGATATTTCATCCTGACTTCGCATTACAGCAATCCGGTTGTCTTCAGCGACGAGGCGCTGGCGTCGGCGAAATCCGGTTGGGAGCGGCTGATGAACGCGGTTCGGCTCGTTCGTCAACAGATGAGCAGCGCGCCAGAGAGCGAGGCCGGCAATGGTTTCCTGGCTCGCCTGGATACCGCTAAAGGCGAATTCGCCAGCGTGATGGATGATGACTTTAACTCGCCACGCGGCATCGCCGTGCTGCAAGATTTGACGCGCGATGTAAACACGCTGTTGAACAGCGATATTGAAGTCGGCGCCGAAACGCTTAGGGCAATAGACGATGCCTATACGGCTCTTGGCGGCGATGTGCTGGGCTTAGTGCCGACGGCTGAAGCGCGACAGGGCGGTGACGGACAGCGCGAGGCGGCGCTGATTGAACTGCTGATCGAGATGCGCGCGCGGGCTCGCGCCGATCGCGATTATGCCCGCAGCGATCAGATTCGCCATCATTTGGCGGCGCTCGGAATCGTCCTGGAAGATCGGGTCGATGGCACAATTTGGAAGTTGAATTGACGAGACTTACACGGCAATGGAGGAAACTGTAGGGGAGGCTCTTGGTTCGCCCGCAAACTGGAATAATGCGCACGGGCGAGCCGCCGGCTCGCCCCTACAAGTCACATCAGGGTTTTGGTAATGCCTGAATTCCTTTTTGGACACTGGGCGGTAATTGAAGCGATGCGCTCCGGACGGCGCCAGGTGGATGCGCTGATGATCCACGAGCGCGCCGAGAAACGCGGTTCGGTCGGCGATGCCATGAGCATGGCGGAAGAACTCGGCGTCCCCGTGCAGCGAGTGCAGCGGCGCATACTCGATGATCTGGCGAATAATGGCAATCATCAGGGCTTGGTGCTTCGCGTTGGCGCCTATCCCTACTGCGATCTCGAAGATATCCTCACACAGGCCGCGCGCCGACGCGAGAAGCCTTTCATCTTGCTGCTCGACTTGCTGAAAGATCCGCAGAATGTCGGCTCGCTGATTCGCGTCAGCGACGCAGTCGGGGTTCATGGCATCGTTATCCAGGAGCGGCGCAGCGTGGCGGTGACACCGGCGGTGGTCAACGCTTCTTCGGGCGCGGTTGAGCACACTTATGTGGCGCAGGCGCCCAATTTGGTCAACGCGATGAGAGAGCTTAAAGAGCAGGATGTCTGGCTGGTTGGGCTGGATGTTGGTCCTAATATCCCGCCGCTGGATAAGACCAACCTCAATATGTCGCTTGGTCTGGTGATGGGCAGCGAAGGAGAAGGCTTGCGCCGTCTCGTGCGCGATACTTGCGACCTGCTCTTAACCTTGCCGATGCGCGGCGAGGTTGGCAGTCTGAATGTGGCGACGGCGGGCGCCATCGCGCTTTATTCCGCCTGGAGCGCGCGCGGCTGGGAAGGCTGGGCGCACGCTTAGATGCGGGTTGAGTCGGCTGCTTAGTCGTTCGCCAGATCACGCTGCCATGAACGCACTTTGAAGCCCAGCGCAATCTGCATCGCGCCGGCAACCATCAAATAAAACGGGACGATCAGCAGCAGCGTTGCCACAGTCTCGAAGGTGTTTAATAGCAGCATCAAACCAAACACCAAAGCAACAAACCCATTGATGCCCAAGAGCCACTCATTGTCAATCTCTTCGCGCAGGCGATAGGCGCTGACTATCTCTAAGCCGCCGCCGATGATCGCCTTGAAGGCGAACAAGTTTACCATGATCGCCAAAGTCAAGGTGCCGAAAACGATAGGATTGCCCAGCGCAAGCAAACCGGCGATGACGCTGATGACGCCCACCAGCAGCATCAAAACCCAATGTCCCTCACGCTTCCTGACGGAAGCCCAAATCGATGAAAGTCCGTCGACCAGCGCGTAAACGCCGAAGAGCATTACGAAGCTAAACGCGCCGGCGGCCAAAGTCATGCCGGGCATAACAAGCAGCAAAAGCGCGAAAACAATGGCGACGCTTCCCCGCAACACCAAAGCCTGTGATGACTGTTCCAGTACACCCTTCATTTTGAAACCTCCTTAGTAACCGACAAGTAGTATAGCACCTGCGGCCGGCAAACTCAATATGACTTGCCATGACCGCGCCACGATAGCGCGCATAGGCCACAGATGAGCGCCATCAATACGCCACCGAGCAGAAATGGCGCGCTCGACCCCGCCTGCTGAAAGATCAACCCAGCAAGGAGCGGCGCCGAGGCGTTGGCCGCGCTGACCAGCGCCGAACTGACGCCCAAGACGCGCCCGTACTCAAGCGCCGGTACGCGCTGCGTGATCAGACTGTTCAATGCCGGGCGGATCAAGCCGGCGCCGATCGAAACCGGCGCGATAGCCACGAACAGCCAAAGCACGCCTCCAAAGCCGCGATTCTCGTCCGCTGGCAACTTTAAGCCTAGCTCGCCGATCAGAGCTTCGGTCTTCGACGGTAGCGCGCTTAGCAGATCCCGCTCGACCTTCTCACGCAGGTAAAGCGGATGCGGTGATTCTGGCGTGGTGGCGGTCAGGATCAAGCCCAGCGCCAACAAGCCCAAAGCGAGCGAAGCCAGACGACGATCGCCCAGCCTCGCGCTCCAGCGACCGATGTAACGCAGCTGCACCATCACCAAGATGAGGCCGATAAGTAGAAAGAGTACGGCGTTCCCGCGCCCGAGGAAGCCCAGTCGCGTCAGCGTGAATAACCCGAGCAAACTCTCGTAACCGAAGAAAATCATTTGTTGAGCGAACATCAGCAGCAGCAGGATGCCCAGCGCGGGCTTCAGCAAATAGCGCAGGACGAGCGCGGGACTGAGCCACAGTCGTTCGCCGCGCCCGCGCAACTGAGGCGGGCGCGTCTCTTTGAAGAGAAATGCGGTGAGGAGGACGGAGGCGAATGAATAGATCGCGGCGGTGAATGCCGGCACGGCGAGCGAGTTCGCCAACTCAAGCGAGAGCAGCGCGATGAGGGGTCCAAAAATGAAGCCGAGACCGAAAGCGGCGCCGGTGATGCCCAAGCCGCGCGTTCGGTTCGTTTCATCGGTGATGTCGCTGAGCGCCGCTTGCGCCGTCGAGAGATTGGCGCCAAATACGCCATCTATGATTCGCGACAGAATGAGCCACTCGAGCGAAGTCGCCAAGCCCAGCATGATGAAGCTGAGGCAAGTGGTCGCCTGGCTGAAGAGCAGCAATGGTTTGCGTCCATAACGATCCGACAGCGCGCCCATCAGCGGCAGGCCAATAAGCTGCGCCAGCGGGAAGGCGGCGATCACCAAAGCAATGCGAAGCGGGTCGGCGCCAAACGCGGCTGCGTAAAGATGCAGCAATGGCAGAATGACCGTCAAGCCGAGCACATCGACGAAGACTAGGATGAATATCGGCGCAACCCGCCGTGTAGACAGCGGTGTCGGGGCTTTTGCCGTTGCATTGGTCATGCGAATCCACCGTCGTTGCTGTCCGCGCGTCAACTATAATCCAGCGCGCTTTTCATTTCGAGCAATTCCAGATTTCTTAACATCGTGATGTCCGCCGTCGGAAGCGCTGATCGCCCGAACGGCGCGCGTTGGCACTCGAAAAGGATTTGCTCGTATTGTCCCTTTGTGCTAGCTTTAATGCGACGTTGTGTCTGTAAGTTTGGATTCATAAATGCCTACTTCACGGGAGTATGCGCGGTGGCGAAACCGCATGGTAGACGAACAGTTGGTGAAGCGCGGAATCAACGATCGCCGCGTTTTGGACGCCATGCGAGTGATGCCGCGGCATGTCTTCGTCCCGGAAGAATTCAAGCCTCAAGCATACGAAGATCGCCCCGTTCCCATCGGCGAGGGACAGACTATCTCCCAACCGTATATTGTTGCCTTTATGACGGAGCGGCTGCGGCTAAAGCCCCACCACATTGTTCTCGAAATCGGCACTGGTTCGGGTTACCAGACGGCAATTCTGTGCCACCTCAGTCACTACGTCTACAGCATCGAGCGCGTTGGTCGGCTGGCGGATCAGGCGGGCGGGCGCATCGGCGATTTAGGCTATAACAATATTGAGATTTATGTCGGCGACGGCAGCCAAGGTCTGCCCGATCAAGCGACCTTCGATCGCATCATGGTGACAGCGGCGGTGCCGCGTTTGCCAAATGTGCTTTGTACGCAACTGGACAAGCATGGCGGCCAGATGATCTTGCCGATCGGTGATGAAGAATTGCAGGAGCTGACCCTCGTTACCCGCCGTGGCGAGCGATTTACCTCCCGTACGCTGCTGCGCTGCCGCTTCGTTCCGCTTATCGGTCGTTATGGCTTCGACGGTGACATCGGCAATCAGCGGCAGATCATTTGACAATCCCCGGATGTAGTCGCGACGAAGTCAGGAAGTCAGCAAATGGCAAAAGAAAAACTGCCGAGCGATCTTAATCTGAATTTGATAGAAATGGTGCAGAGCGCGCGCATGCGGCACGATGCGGAAGCGCGCCCCTCGGACCTTGCGGCGGTCTATTGGATAGAGGCGAAGCGGAAGGACGGAGACTATGCCGCGCCGACGGCGAACGCTGGCGAATGGCGTGTCCCCTTGACGGCCGAGACGGCTGACGCGGCTTGGGAGCGCGTCAAAGCGATGACGGTGGAAGGCAAGCTGGGCTACAAATCCAAGATCTCCACGCGCCCGGCTGCCGGTCAAGCGGAGCCGGATCAGCGGCTGCTCTGTGTGCGGACATACGACGCCGACGACCGCGAAGACGTCGAGCGAGTGAAGAAAGCACTGCTGGCAATCGGCATGGCGGGTTTACAGTATGTGGCGGATGAATGAAGCGGCTGCTCACTGCTGAGGTGTCAGGGGCTTTTGGAATCTGATCCAAATCCGCTACACTTTGGAAGATGTGAAAGGATAGGGCAGAATGGCAACAGATGCGATTGACGGTCGTCTTAACCGAATGGAAAACAGGATAGACGAAAACGCCGCAAACATCGCCGAGCAAAAGGGCGCTTATCAACATCTTGCTACCAAAGCTGATATTGAGCGCGCAGAAAAGCGCTTGCAGAGATTCATTCTTGCCGTAGCGACAGTTATGATAATCATATTGACGTATTTGGAAAACATAAAGCTCGACGAGATATTGTCTCGGCTGCCTTAAGCAAAGTCGGCGTGATTGCCGCGCATAACCCAGTCTTGCGCGTCCGCTGAAATTTGTCCTAATGGATGTCGTCTTGACCGAATTGGTATGCGCCGCGGACGAAGCCCAATTCCAAGAATTGTAGGGGCGATCTATTAGATCGCCCGTTGATTGTGCAGTTGGGGCTGGAATCAGCTTAGCGCGTCGCCGCCATCGCCTGTTCAATGTCTTCGATGATATCATCGATATGCTCGATGCCGATGCAGAGACGGATCGTGTCCGGCGTGACGCCTGACGCCAATTGCTCTTCCGGCGTCAACTGACGGTGGGTAGTTGAGGCTGGATGCGCCGCCAGTGACTTGGTATCGCCGATATTGACCAGCCGTTTGAAGATCTTCAGCGCGTCGTAAAACTTGACGCCCGCATCGAAGCCGCCCTTGATGCCGAAGGTGAGCAGCGCCGCGGGCTTGCCGCCGGTGTATTTCTGCGCGAGGTCGTAATATGGCGAACTTTCCAGGCCAGCGTAGGTGACCCACTCGACTTGCTCATGGCTTTCCAGGTATTTGGCGACCGTCATGGCGTTGTCAACATGACGCTCCATGCGCAGCGAGAGCGTCTGCAAGCCTTGAATCACCAAGAAGGCGTTGAAGGGGCTTAGCGCCGAGCCAGTGTTGCGCAGGGCGACAACGCGGGCGCGGGCGATATAAGCCGCCGGACCCATCGCATCGGTGAAGACGACGCCGTGATAGCTCGGCTCCGGCGTGCTGAACATGTAGAAGCGCTCATTGTGCTTCGCCCAATCGAAGATGCCGCCATCGACCAGGATACCGGCGATGCTGTTGCCGTGGCCGCCCATGTATTTCGTCATTGAATGAAGCACAATGTCGCAGCCATGCTCAACCGGGCGGCAGAGAGCCGGCGTTGGCACGGTGTTATCGACGATGACGGGAACACCATGCGCGTGCGCCATATCGGCGATCGCTTCCATATCGGGAAGGTTGCCGGCCGGGTTGCCAATTGATTCGAGGAAGACGCCGGAAGTCTTGTCGTCGATGTGCTTCGCCAGGTCATCGGGGCTGTCGCCATCGGCGAATCGAACATCAATCCCCAGCTTGGGCAGCATGTGGCGGAAAAGCGTCCAGGTGCCGCCGTAGAGCTGCGGTACGGTAACGATATTATTGCCCGCCTCCGCCAGGTTGAGGATCGAATAAGTGATCGCCGCCTGACCCGAAGCCAGCGCCAATGAAGCCACGCCGCCTTCCATCGCCGCCACCCGCTGTTCCAGCACATCATTGGTCGGGTTCATGATGCGGGTGTAGATATTGCCGGGCACAGCCAGGTTGAAAAGATCGGCGCCGTGTTGGGCGTCATCAAATTCGTAGGCGACGGTCTGGTAAATCGGCACCGCTACCGCTTTGGTCGTTGCTTCGCTTTCATAGCCGGCGTGAATCGCCTGGGTTTCGAGCTTCATCTATGGATCTCCCTTTGTAATCTACTGTTTAACGCTTTCGGCATACTTTACCGCATTCAGCTAATAATCTGTAGGGGCGGCCCGGTGGGTCGCCCACGAATAGTCAGAGCAGGTATAGGGCTAGGTGTATAGTCCCGTAGTGAGATGGTGTGGTTTATGATGAAAGACTTCCGGG
>JAPOYT010000247.1 GCA_026706445.1 Chloroflexota bacterium | reverse complement strand
CTCAAAATCGGGCGGAATGCCATCCATGCCCCAAGGCTTGGCTTTGGGTTCAAAAAAACCGGCCAAGATCGCGCCCACCTCTTCTTTGTAATAGGCGCTGCCGCCCGTGTCTCTTAATACCGGTCGATTTGGCTCAAGGCCCGGTACGGGTTCAGTGACAAGGTAAAAATGCTCGGCGGCATGCAAAGGTATATTAACCCCCGCCATTTTCCCTACTTCCCTGCTCCACATCCCGGCGCAGTTGACGACGTATTCAGCCTGAATATCGCCTTGGTCTGTGGCCACGCCAGTTACCCGCCCGTCCTCCTGATGTATCGCTGTTACCCTTATGTTTTCGAAAATCGAGGCGCCGTGCATCTCCGCCCCTTTGGCAAAGGCGCGCGTGGTATCGATCGGGTTTGTTTGGCCATCGCCTGGCAGAAAGACCGCCCCCACCAGGTCGTCAACTCGCATCATCGGCCACATTTCCGCTACTTCTTTGATTGAGATAACTTCAACGTCGAGCCCAAATACCTTTGCCATTGAAGCCCCGCGCAGCAACTCCTCATAACGCTCCTGATTAGTAGCGATTGAAATCGAACCGGTTTGTTTGAAGCCCGTGTTCTGGCCAGTTTCTTCTCCCAGGTCGCGAAATAACTCAGTAGTGTACTGGGCTAATTTGGTCATATTCTGCGTCGCCCGCAATTGCCCCACCAAACCAGCCGCGTGCCATGTGGTTCCGCTGGTAAGCACTTTCCTTTCCAGCAAAACAACATCGTTCATGCCCAATTTAGCCAGGTGATAAGCCACGCTGCAGCCTATGACTCCGCCGCCAATAATCACGACCTGAGCCTGACTTGGAATTGTTTTGTTCATTGATGACCCCGCGCCATAATCCGCTGCAATTCGTCGAGCGGTAGTTCGTAGGCGGTCCGCCCCTTGAAACCTGTCATAGTCTCCGCCGTCGTTAGGGCGTTCAAGATCGCTTCTTCGACCGCTTCCGTCACGCCCAAGAAGAATGGGTTGAGCTGGTCCTGTGGCAGCATTCGAAGCGAATACGGCTTCTGCGCGCCACTCGCCAGTTGGTTGCCCGTGGCGAAAGCCAGGAAGATGTCACCGCTGCCGTGTTGCCCAATCCCGCCGACGCGCGCCAAGCCGATGGTAGCGCGCTGCGCCAGGCGTTTGCACTGAGCATGCACCAGTGGCGCATCGGTAGCGATGATGACGATGATCGAGCTCCCATGCGGCGCTTCCGCCCGACCTGACGGGACTTTTTCGATTGTGATCTCCCGCCCGACTGGAACGCCATCCACCCGCAGGTCTTCCCGCTCTCCGTAATTGGCCTGCGCCAAAGCGCCGACGGTGTATGTCCCGCTGGGACAGCTGACCGTCCGCGAAGCCGTTCCAATCCCGCCTTTGAATTCGTGACAGATCATCCCGGTTCCACCACCGACGTTGCCTTCCGCCACCGGTCCGCTTCGCGCGGATTCTATGGCTTGGTACACATGGTCTTTCGTGACGTGAAAGGCAGCCATATCATTCAGCCAGCCGTCCCAGGTTTCGGCGACGACGGGAAGATCCCAAACATCCGTCCAGCCAAATTCGTATGCGTAGCGGTTCAAGGCTTCATGCACCGTGCCCACCTGCGCGGTGTTGCTAATGGCGATGGGCGCAGTGAGCATCCCGGATTCCGCGATCCAATGGACGCCGGTCATCTCGCCGCTGCCATTGAGGGTGTGGGTGGCGGCAAAGGCATGGTCTTTCCAGATCGCGCCTTCGCGCGGCAGTATGACGGTCACGCCCGTGCGAGCGACTCGCGGCTCATCGAATACCAACGTGCTGTGGCCAACGAGTACACCAGGCACATCAGTGATGGCGTTGTGTTTTCCCGCGGGCAAACGTCCGATGACAATGCCTAAATCTCTCAACCGCTTTCGCATGCTTTCACCTGGATATGGCGTATTAGGGCATTATGAGTCAAGCCGCGCATCGGCCACCATTTTGTGGAATTTCAGCCCGCTCCCCATCGCATTTGCGAGGAACTCCGCTTCATCGCCGGCGTAGATATTCCCCGGTTCCTTCGGCATGCTGAGCTCTATCGTCATATATTCCTTGTCGTAAGTGGATGCGGCAATAATACGGGCTAGCCGATCCCAGTCGACCGTGCCGGAAAAAATCAGTCCGTGTTGATCGCCGGTGCTGTCGTTGTCGTTCAGATGAAAAGCGATCAAGCGATCCTTCACCGCTTCAGCGAAATCCAAGCCGTCACCGGCCATATTGCCATGACCGGGATCGTAGCAGATGCCCACATCTGAAGGGTCGTAAGTGGCCATTACGTTATGCAGTGTCCTGTGGTTGTCCAGCAAATTTTCAAATGCGATGCGAATGCCCCTCTCCCTGGCAAAAGGTAGCAGCTCATCCATTGAGCGATGGACCGCTTCCCAAAAGGCGATGCTTTTATCAGCTTCGTCAGGCTTTGGCAGATGCAGCACGATTACATCTGTGCCAAGCCGGTGCGCCATTTGAATGCGATTCTTGACCAGTTCCAGTCCGGCCAAGCGGATATCATCGTTCTCCGAGTAGTAATGATTCTTCTCGCCGGCTGAGGCATGCAGATCGTTGACGGTGAGCTGGCAAGATCGCAGCCAGCGTGTGATCTGGTCGATCTCATCGTCAGAATATATATAGTCTGAACCAAAGTGATGGCACCAATGAATCTGTGAAAACCCGGCATCAGCGATCTGC
>JAPOYT010000259.1 GCA_026706445.1 Chloroflexota bacterium | reverse complement strand
AGAACCCTGATTCAATTTCTGTTGCGTTAAACTGACACAGTAGCGGACAAGCCTTGTAGGGGCGACTCTGTGAGTCACCCACCCGCCTATACGAAACTGCCGGGACGACCGACCTGCAGTGTCGCCGCGCAGCATTGCGCCAGCCCAAATCTGCGCCTATGATTGCGCGCGTTCCCACCTTGGCGAAAGGCTTTACTCGTGGGTCGTCCGGCAGATCGCTCAGCAGGAGTTGATGCTTCACTTCGCTTATCGTGTGCTGGCATACTAACCGATACGGATACTAGTCCGCCACGCCGCCGACGTCTACAATCCTGACGATGTGACCACACTTGAGGTTCGCCCATGACCCAATCCCCCGCCCAGCCCTTCGCCCCCATCCAAGGCGTCCAGACCGTGCCGCTCCAACCCTTCGGCGACGACCGCGGCCGCTTCATGGAAACCTTCCGTAAGGAATGGTTCCCCCAGACAAACTGGGATCGCCTGCAATCCAACCGCAGCGACAGCGCCGCCGGCGTCCTGCGCGGCTTGCATTATCACTTCAAACAGGTCGATTACTGGCTGGCTATGCGCGGACGCATCCGCGTCGGCTTGGTCGATTTGCGCCGCTCGTCACCCACCTATCTGGCCTCCGCTTCCCTTGACATGGGCGAGGAGGCGCTGCTGGGCTTGTTCATTCCCGAAGGCGTCGCCCATGGCTTCGCCGCCCTGACCGACTGCACGCTGGGGTATATCGTCAACAATTATTACGATGGCGGCGCCGATGAATACGGCATCGCCTGGGACGACCCCCAAGCGGCTATCGACTGGGGCATCGCGGAGCCCGCGCTCTCCCGCCGCGACCAAAACAACCCGCTCATCGCTGATATCCCCTCCGCCGCCCAACCGCCCTAGGGTTTCCCAACCTCCGCCTACGAATTTTACGGCTTGCCCGATTTTGGATCACAACAGATCAATGGCGGCCAATAGATGGTGCTAAAGGGGCGACCCGCCGGCTCGCCCGTACACACGCTGGATTTGAGACTTAGTCCGCGGACCCTTCCGTCTACGCGACCCTCTGTGTTGCCTCATTTCCTCGGTGGTGAAACCATTGACATCGATTGCATTATAAGGAGACAGTACCCAGCCAACGAGTCGCGGACAAGCCTTGTAGGGGTGAGGGGCGCTAGGCAAAGTCAAAGCCGGCGCCACAGTGCTCCACGCCGTGCCAGGCCAGCGCTGTCGCAATCACCGTGTCATCATGACTGCCGGGCGGCGCGCCGTAGCGATACCCGCCGCCAGGCAGGCGCTCCAGCGAATAGCCGGCCAACTCGCCCAGCAGCACCGGATCATCCAGCAATCCCAGGTAGCCGCGTTCGATGGCGAGCGCCAGCGATTCGATCAGCGGCGACTTGCTCTTCGAGGTGGTGAGGAAGCTGCGCATGGGCAAGCCCTCGTCCTGCAGCGCTTCGATATTGGGCGCGCCGATGCTGTTGGCTTCCGCCCAGATCAACTGCGGACGCCAATGCGCCGCCAGCGCCTTCAGCCGCCCGCGTTGCAAACGCCAGCCGATATTGTTGAAGCGATCCAGCGCCACCATCCGCCGCGCCGTGGCGTCAATGACGGCGATGACGGTGTAATCGTGGTGACGCCCCCAATCGACCCCGGCGATGTAGATATGGCTCGCTTCCGGCGCGCCAGGCGCGAAGGGCAGCACTGCGGCGCGAATGCCGCGGAAGACTTGCCCGCTATCATCGCTGAATTCAGCCAGATATTCGGTCCGCCAGACATGCTCGCTCGTTTGGCGGCGGATGCCTTCCAGCTCTTCCGGCGCGATGAAAGGGCTGTTTGCAGTTGAGAAATGGAAGGACATCCATTCGCTCTCTTCGCCGTCCATGCCAGTCTTGAACTGTTCCCAGAACCAGTTGCGGCCGAAGGGCGTGCTCAGGAACAGGGCGCCGCCGCGAGTGGTCGTCAGCATCGGGCGCACAATCTCGGGCCAGACGCGCGGCTCCATAAACGCGGCTTCATCCAGCACCGCCAGGTCCAGCCCTTCGCCGCGCAGATTGTCCGGATGGTGTGTGCTGCGCGCGGCGATCATGCCGCCGCCGGCGATGTCAATCCGCCGCTCGCTCTCGCTGACGCTGATGCCCGGCAACTGCCGCACGCTCGCCTTCAGATCGCGCCAGACCTGGCTCGCCATGATTGCCGTTGGCGCCAGCCACCAGCCGCGTTTCTTGTCCCATACCGAATTCAGCAGCAGCGCCGTTTTCCCGAGCTCGGTCTTGCCCCAGCGCCGCCCGCATGCCACCACTTTGAAGCGCGCCGGGTGATCCAGCACTAGCGCCTGCCCATGGTGGGGCTTCCTGAACCTGACCGTCATAGTAGTATTCGAAGCGGATGACTTGTTCTTCGCCCTCATCGATTTCTTCAACTGCCTCCTCCAGTTTCAATGCGTGATTGACCAGGCTGCCGAGCGCCGTGGCCAATTGATTCAAAGGCGCTTTCGCCAGCGTCTCGGCATCCATCAGCGCCAGAATAGCCTTGCCTCGCAACAGCATCTCGTATTGCAAGTCGAGCGTCAGGCGGTCGCGCTGGCGTTTCTGTTTCTGGCGATAACGCCGCCGCAGGTCGTCCTCGACACCCAGCCATCCTTGAAGGGTGCGCGTCGGAATCTCCAGAAATTCGCTCACGCGCGCGACATCGCCATCATGTTCCTCTACTTCGTTCAGCGCATTGATCTTGGCGCCTAGGTGTATAGTCCCGTAGTGAGATGGTGTGGTTTATGATGAAAGACTTCCGGG
>JAPOYT010000123.1 GCA_026706445.1 Chloroflexota bacterium | reverse complement strand
AAGCAGGCAAAGCCTTTTGCGTGAGCCGCTGCCATGCAGCGCGAGGGTCTACAGACTGTCAGGTGGATGCAATTTACCTATTTCAACCGAAAAGGATACACTTCCACAATTTCTTTGATGTTGCCAAATTAATGGATTTCTTATAGAATACGATTATCTTTGGTTGCGGAAGCCTTTTTATGCGTCCTGTCCGGCGGGCAGGGCGTTTCATCTACTGAAAGCACACGAGGTCAGATCTCGAAATAGATACGACTTTTTGCACTGGTCACCGTATAGATGGGTGATTGAAACTCGAAAGGAAGATGCCATGGCCGAACGACGCATCCAATTGACGCAGCAGGGCTATCAGAAACTGCAGCGTGAACTCAATATTCTCACCAGCGAGGAGAATTCGAAAGTCGCCGAGATGCTAGCGGAAGCGCGGGAAGACGACCAGGGCGAAGAGGCGGTGTTCTTTGATGCGATGGTATCAAAGGAACGCCTGGATGAACGCGTATCCCACCTGCAGAATGTGCTGGCTCGCGCCGAAATCATTGATGCGGATGAAGATCCGAACACCATCACACCCGGCAATCGCGTGACGGTTTATGACACGGCGGAAAAAGAAGAATTCACGCTTGATCTGCTCGATCACGAAGAGATCACCCATGGCAGACGCGGCGTCTCTCTCGACTCGCCTGTTGGCAAAGCGCTGCTGGGCCAGAAAGTCGGCGCTCGCGTAAAAGTGGAAGTGCCTGACGGGCTGGTCACCTACAAGGTGCGCAGTATTGAGATGATCCCCAACGACCTCAGCTGAGATCGAATCGCGCGGTGGATGAACCAGGGATGCTGCTGGACGGCATCCCTTTTGCTTTTACGCCCGCCGCCGTCAACATTCGGGGCAGGGCATTCGAATTGTCGAATCTATGCCATCAACGGCAGCTCGTCTAGGTAGTCCAGCATTGTTCGCAACAAATACGGCGTAAGCGCGAGCGTTGCCGCCGCGATTTCGGGCTCGCTGCGCGCCCGATTCTCCGCGTCCTCCAGCAGCTGAATCAAGGCATCGGTGACCAGGGTCATCCAGCCTATGGTTTCGATCATCACAGTGCTGAGCAGCTCAGGATCGCGCCGAGCATTCAGCACAAGCCAAGATGCCGCTTCCATCATCGGCATCATTGCCATCATCGAGGCGGACAGACAGAGCATCATGATCTGCTGCGTTTCGGCCGGCAAATCTGACAGCGCGGTTTCCGCTTGAACACGCTGCGCCAGGCGCGCCATGATGGTGGCCGCGAGTCGGGCTGGGGCACGCTGCTGTGGCGCCCGCTTGAGCAAGCTGTCCACCCGCTGCAGTTGATCGTACTCGCGCGCGGCCGCCTGATCGCTTCCGAGAATCTCGACCAGTTTTCGCGCCGTCTCCTCAGTGAGCTGTCCATCAATCGCTTCTTGCATCATCGCCTGCCGCTGGCTTCGCTCATCGGACATCTCAACTTCCTTTCGGTAGGGGATCTGCCAGGCGGTCGGCGCCTGCGATGTCAATGTCATCTGCCTGATCCATCAACTCTGCCAGTTTCTTTCGCGCGCGATGAAGCCGGCTCTTGATGGCGCTTTCTGTCGTATCCATCAGTTCCGCAATCTCCGCGTAAGAGTACTGATACCAATAACGATAAATTACGGCGAGCCGATAATGTTCATCCAATTGCAGCAGAAGGCTCTGTATGTAGCCGCTTAGCTCGCCGGCAACGGCCGCTTGCTCTGGTGTGGGATCTTTGCTGCGAAGAGCCAAGGCGGCGGCAGTTGGCTCATCATCAAGCGAAACCAATTGCATCCGACGCTTCCGCAGACGGTCAATTGAATGATTGGATGCGATTGACAGAATCCAGGTCTTTAACGGGCGCGTCGTGTCATAACGGCTCAGGTTCCTATATACGCGCAGGAAGGTCTCCTGTGTCGCATCCTCAGCCTCGCCACTTTCCCCCAACATGCGAAAGCATAAGTTGTACACAGGATCCTGGAATAGGTACACCAGTTCCGCGAAGGCATTATGGTCACCGGACTTTGCCAGCGTTACCCATTCGAGTATGACGGGGTCGATTTCCGGCACACGCTATCCCCGATTGGTCGATAAAGCAGCGAACTCACGCCAACAGCGCCGCACGAAACCGCGCAAGGGCGGCAGCTACTCAGCATACATTATGCCGGAGGACCGCCACGAGAGTAAGCAAGAAATCCGTAAGACCGCTAGCGCATCAGGCATTGATAAGCAACACAGCTGTCGCAATGTTGGTAGCAAGCGGCACGTTATGCACATTGCAGATTCGAAGCAGCCCCTGGATATCGGGATCATGCGGATGTTTCCCGAGCGGGTCAAGGAAAAAGAAGACGGCATTTACCCGTTCTTCGGCTACCAGCCCGGCAATTTGCGCATCGCCGCCATAGGGTCCTGAAAGGACACAACGCACATCCAAGCCTGTCTTGTCCTTGATCAATGTACCGGTCGTCCCGGTCGCCACCAAATCAAACTCGCGCAACCGCTCTTTGTGATCCATCACAAAAGCGACCATGTCGGCTTTCTTGCCGTCATGCGAGATGAGCGCCAGCGTCTTACGTTTAGGTCGTATCGCCATGCTGAAGCATTCTCATCCAGTGGGTCATGGCGCGTTCCAAACTAGGATAGATTCCGCGGGCGACGCGCCAACTGGACCGGTATTGAAAGCGGCATGTGATATCGGGTGAATCCGAAAAGGCTCTTGAAGCGTTGATTCATCGTGTAGGCCTCTTCATAATAGCCTTCAAGTTGCGCCATCAGCGCCGACCATGGACGCTGCTCGGCCATCTGGCGCGCTTTTATGCTCATATTCTCCCTCGACGCCCGATCGTCTCGTATTTGACGAATCACGGAGGCGAAGGCGCCTGGGGTCGGCTCCACCGCGATTCCGCCCGCGCCGTCCGCAATCACATCGGGCGCCCCGCCGGCGTCCACCACGACTGCTGGCAAACCTGACGCCATCGCCTCCTGTATTACCTGGCCAAAGGTCTCGCATTCGCCGGGGAATACAAATACGTCCGCGCTGGCATAGGCTTGCGCGAGCTCATCGCCGATAAGATATCCTGTGAAATAGACATCCGTATCGGCAAACGCCATCTCAAGTTCTTCACGCAGGGCGCCATCGCCGATTATGGTCAGCGCCACGCCCGGCGTCCGCGCAACCTCCCGCAGCAAGTCGATCCGCTTTTCTTGCGCCAGCCGCCCAACAAATATACAAAGCATCGACTCCGAATCGCGTCCATTCAGCAGGCGCTGGCGCATCTCCAGCCGTGAATGTCGAGGATTGAACCGATCGGTGTTCACGCCCCGCCCCCAGTGACGCACGCGGCGATACCCCACCGCGCGCAGCTGACGAATGATGGTGCGGGTCGGCGCCAGTGTCAGATGGCAGCCATTGTGGATATAGCGCAGCCAACGATTGACGGGTCCCGAAAGCAGTGGGAAGCCGTAGTGTTCGGTGTAACCGGGCAAGTCGGTCTGGTAGTTTGCGATTACCGGACGATTCAGATGACGGCCCACCGCCATGCCGTTTACCGCCATCGCCGCCGGACTGAAAAGGTGAATCAGATCCGGATTAAAATCTTCTATATGTCGCGCAACCAGCGGATTCGGCAGCGCCATTCGCGTCTCCGGCGCTTGCGGCACGCTGATGGAGGGCAGCGGGATGACCGGCGTATTACCAACCTGATCGACGGCGATATCGGGCGCAAAGACCAATACCTCTCTGCCGGTCTCTTGCAAATAGCGAACCGTCAAGAATGCCGTTTTGACGACGCCGTCCACTTTCGGCAGGAAAGATTCCGTCAATACGGCTACCCGTTTCACCTTGGCAAAGGGAATCACCGAATGCGAGTCGTCAACCAGACGCGGGCTGCCGAAAAAGGCGTCCAGCTCCCTATCGTGCTGAGCATGTAGATTTTCTAACAGGCGCTGCGCTTGCATGTCCACCTTATCTAGCGAAGCGATTTCGTGAATTCAGTGTAGCACATCAAGGCAATCAAAATTACCTTTAGCATCACCATTGATAACACCAAAAGCGATAATGAGATTTGCCGGAAGCGCGTCATTTGCGCGGTCAACCCTTTGCGCGCGCAATACGGGCAGCGGACTACGCTGGCGCCCC
Organism: Chloroflexota bacterium; assembly: GCA_026706445.1. Taxonomy (GTDB): domain Bacteria; phylum Chloroflexota; class Anaerolineae; order Aggregatilineales; family Phototrophicaceae; genus UBA6055. The sequence goes on along the minus strand of JAPOYT010000123.1, from coordinate 21,533 downwards.
GTAGAGTTCACGATAAACATTGTAGTTGCGATAGATGAACTGTATGTAATGCCGTGTTGAATCAATCGTTATCGTCGTCATAAACAGATCGGGATCGCCGCCGGATAAGGCATTCCAGTCGTATGCCCGGCCCGGTCCCGCATTATACGCGGCGAGCGCAACGACGGCATTCCTTTCAAAGCGCTGCAATTGCTCATCAATGTAAAAGGCGCCAAAAGCAAGACCGGCGTATGGACGGAACAGGTCCGTATGCCGGTAATCCAGCCATTCCAGTTGATCAGCGATATACTGCGCGGTCGAAGGAATTACTTGCATCAAACCCTTTTCGCCGGCGCCAGCCCTGGCAAAGGTGTTGAACAAGCTCTCCTGCCGAATCAGCGACAGCATCAGCAAAGGATCAATGGCGCGTTCGTCCGCTTCCGGTCGAATCACGTCAATATAATATGCCGGAAAGCGCATACGGGCTATGAAGCGCGGCACTTGCAATGTGCCCTGCCGCGAGGCAATGATCACATCGGCCGCGGCGATGATGCTCTCCCGATAAACGCCCAGCCCGCGCAGATGCGCCGCCAGGCGATAACTGCTCAGTACATCGCCATTGTCGCGCGCCTCATCGACCAAGTCCTCGAATTCGATGAAGGCTTCGTCGAAGGCGCCCACCGCCAGCAACTCACGGCCGCGAATCATCCGCGGATCAGCATCCAGCGCTTCGGACAATCGCCACAGCGCGCCAGAATCCTCAATGCCAAACGCGCTCCGCAGCCACTCTTCGGCAGCGGTTATATCGGCTGCCTCATCGAAATCGAAACGCAAAGCCGCGGGCGCTTGAAATGGCTGACGGCCGATGCGGATATCACCGGCGCGCGCTGCAAAATAACTGTCGGGCGCCGCCGCGATCGCCTGGTCAAAAGCCTCATTCGCCGCTGCGCTTTTCTCTTGCGCCAGGGCAATTCTTCCGATCCACAAATAGGCGGCCGCTCGATCGACTCCCTGCGTCAGGGCGGCTATCCGGCCGTACAAACTTTCAGCTACTGCCCACTCTTCTGCGCGCACCGTCGCAGACGCAGCTATGAATAAGCCATTTGTGGTCAACTCATGGTCGGGGTAGGCGTCGGCCAGGCGCGTGAACTCCTGACGCGACAAAGCGGTATCGCCATTGGCGCCGTAGAGATAACCCGCTCGCCAGAGCGCTTCGCCGGCCGCGCTCTCCAACTCTTCATAGTCCTCGGCGACCGACAAATAAATGCTGATCGCCGCGGGGATGTCGCCGCTGAGAAAACGCGTCCGCCCCCTTTCCAACAGCGCCTCGCCAAACAGCGGATCCTGCGGATAGCGGTCGATCAGCGTCTGAAACGCGACCGAGGCCGCGTCAAAATTGCCGATCCGCCGATAAGCGCGGCCAAGCAGAAGGAATAGCTCGGCTGGGACCGCCGTCGAATCCTGCGCAGTTGTGTACTGGTTGAATGCTTCGATAGCCGCCTGATTATCGCCGGCGACAAATGCAGCTTGCCCGCGGCGGAAACCATCAAATTCCGCCCCGTGCCGACTCAACTGATCTTGCGCGCCCCAGGCCGCGGCTGTGCCCGGGTAATTCTCGACGACCGCGCGCATGCGCGCCAAGCCGGTCTCTGCATTTACGTCGTTGAGCGCGACTTTTGCCGCGGAAAACGATATATCGGCGCGATAGGGGATATTGCGCGCTACCGCCAAAATGGCGTCATATTGCGCGACCGCCTCGCTGTGCCGTTCCAGGTTAATATATATTTGCGCCAGCTTCTCGCGCAGTATCAGCAGCGGCACCTTTGACCGCTTGGCCTTGATCGCAAGCTCATAGCTTTCCAGCGCCGCGTCCGTCTGCCTCAGTGCGATCCGCGCATCGGCGATCCGCTCATGGACGTAGCTGTCGATCAATCCGGGGCGAAGCGCCAGATATTGCTGAAGATCGACGATCGCCTCGCTCCATTGAGACAGCCCCAATCTGGCGTCGGCGCGCAGGAAATAGGCTTGCGCGACCAGCGTATCAGTCGGGAACTCGCTGATAAACAAGCTGAAGGCATCGTGAGCCTGCTCAAAATAGCCGGCGCGCAAAGCGACTTGCCCATATCGGAATCCCGCTTCGGCACGGTATTGTGGCGCAATCGCATCGCCGTAATTCAGCAACCTGCGATAAATGCCGGCCGCGTCTTCCAGGTAGCCGTTATGGGTCAAGCTCTTGCCCTGCTGAAGAAGCTGCGTCGGATCTATTGTCGCAGTCAGTGAAGGAGTTGGCGGGACTATAGACGGGATTTCGCTAGGCGCTATCTGAATCTCAGCCGGCAATGGCGTCGCCGTCACGTAGATGATGTTGTCTTCATCCGGCGTTGGCAGCGGCGACTCAAAGCTGCGAACGTTGCAAGCGCTCGCGAAGAGACACAGCGTCAGAAGCATTACAAGAGAACGATGCATGGATGATGGTCCGCCAAGTTGAGCGCTATCCGTCATGGTACGAAGGCGACGCGGGGCTGTCAAGCAAGGTCGCCGGCGCCCTTGCGCGGCGGCGGGGTCAAGTCTCCGGCTAGCCATGGCATGCCATAACCAACGATCAAATGTCCCGCTTCCGCCAGCGCCTTCCCCAGCGATTCTGTGTCCACGAATGTCCACCAATGATCGGCGGCCGGCAAGATTGCTACGGAGAAATCTTCGACGACCAATTGGCTCAGCCCGCGCGTAACATATCCCGCCTCTTCGCGCGCCTGACCGTGACGATCATGCGATCGTGTGAGCTGTACAGTGAAACGTGAAGCCGCGCCAACTGACCACATCGTATCGCTGGCTACCAGCACTTGAAAATCGATCAAGCCGAAGAAGCCATTCGGCAAAGCTTTTGCATAACGATACTTCCCGCCAGCCCACTGTAAAGGCGCCGTTTCAAATTCGTATCCCGCGGCGTCAAAAGCCTGTCCCACTACCGTCCGCAGCAAGGTCTGAAAATAGTCTTGGCGGGCTTGGCGCTCCTGCGCCATCAACAGCGCTCCAGGATGCTTACCATTGGGCTAGCAAAGCCTCAGTTTCAGCAGCTGTCTTCACTGGCAGTTGACATGCGAAGTTGCGGCAGACATAGACCGTTGTCATCCCGTCGATTCGGATGCGCGCGTTCAGCAAGGGAATAGATTCATGCTCGTCAACATCATCGCGCGCGTGGGCGACAACGACATTGGGTCTATATGGCCGCCGCAGCGCGTCGACAATATCCGCCATCGAGGCGTCGCCCGGGTCTCCGATTAACGCCACTTCGGCAATGCCCTGAATCCGCATATCGGCGGCATTCAGTGACTCGGCAAAAGCCTGCGGATATTGGCGCATCGCGTCCGACAATTTCCTTAGCACTTCCTGCGCCGCCTCATGATAACGGTCCTCGCCGGTGTATGCCGCCAGGCGCAGAAGCTGCTTCGCCATCATGGCGTTGCCAGACGGCGTGACGTTGTCCTGCAAGTTGCGCGGTCGCACAATCAAGACTTCGTGGTCATCGCTGGTGTCGTAGAAGCCTCCATCGTCCGAGCGAAAACGCGAAAGCGCCACGTCCGCCAGTTGTCGCGCCCTGGCAAACCATGCCTCCTCGAAGGTCGACATGTACAGTTCGAGCAGCGCGTCGATCAAATTGGCGTAATCTTCCAGAAAACCGTTGAGCTTGCTGCGCCCATCCTTGTGAGTACGATAAAGTCGATCGCTCTCATCCAGTATTTGATCGAGCAGGAATCGCCCAGCGCGCTTGGCCGCGGCCAAATAATCGTCACGCTTCAGCACGCGCGCGGCCTCGGCCAAGCTCGCCAGCATCATGCCGTTCCAAGACGTCAGAATCTTGTCGTCCAAGCCAGGCGGCGTCCGCTCCGCGCGAACTCGGTACAACTGATCCTTTATCATCTGGATAGCGGTATTCAGCTCATCGCGAGTCATACCGAGGACTTCGGCGGTCTCGTCCATGGGGCGCGGAAGGCGCAAGATATTTGAGCCCTCGAAGTTGCCTTGCGGCGTCATGCCAAAGGCTTCGATAGCGATTTCCAGCGCGCGCGGCAAGCGGTCGCCAATCGGAATAAGCGCTTCCGCCACCTCTTCTATCGACCAAATGAAGAATTTTCCCTCTTCGCCTTCGCTGTCGGCATCGGTCGCGCTATAGAATCCGCCCTCTGGCGAAGTCATCTCGCGCAAAATGTAATCATAAATGTCTTCGGCAACCGACTTGAACGCGCTGTCGTTCGTGATCTGCCAGGCATGCAGATAAAGCCGGCTCAATTGCGCATTGTCGTAGAGCATTTTCTCAAAGTGCGGCGCCAGCCAAAAGGCATCAACGCTGTATCGGGCAAATCCCCCGCCGATCTGATCGTAAATCCCGCCGCTCGCCATCCGACGCAGCGTGTACGTCACGAGATTGAGCGCCTCCTGATCTCGCGTCCGCGCATGATGCCGCAGAAGAAATTCCAGGCTGATGGGATTTGGGAACTTGGGTTGCGTCCCGAAGCCGCCGTTCTCCCGGTCCATACCAGCGATCAGCGATTTCGCCGCTTCATCCAGCATGTCGGCAGTCAGCCCGCTGTCGTCATCACGGCCGATTGCCAGCACATCGCGCTTCAGCGCCTCATGCAGATTATCGGCTTGCTGTTCCAGGTTTTCCCGTTGATTGCGGTAGGCGTCATGCACAGCGCCCATCAATTGCATGAAGGATGGCATGCCAAGGCGGCGCTCTTTAGGATAATACGTGCCGCCATAAAACGGACGCCCGTCCGGCAACAGAAAGACAGTCATGGGCCAACCGCCCTGCCCGGCGATCGCTTGCACCGCCCCCATATAGATATCATCAACATCGGGCCGCTCTTCCCGATCGACTTTGACGTTGACGAATAGCGCGTTCATCATTTCGGCAGTGGCATCGTCTTCAAAGCTCTCATGCGCCATCACGTGGCACCAGTGGCAGGCGCTGTAACCGACGCTTAGCAGCACCGGTTTGTCCTGCTCCCGCGCGATGCGAAAGGCCTCGCCGCCCCAGGGATACCAGTCGACCGGATTGTCCGCGTGCTGCAAGAGATATGGGCTGGTTTCGTCTCTCAATCGATTCATTCTCGACCTCGACCAAATTCAGGAAAGCGCAAACCACAAATGCGGAACGCGATCTTCAAGCAGGTAGCGAACCAACTGCCAAGCTCGCGGGCCGCCCCGACGCTCCCCTGAAGCATAACGGAGATTCGCCCGAAGTGAAATTGTGTTTCACGTTGCGGTCACAACATAGGCGCCGTTTGCGCCTTCCCAGTCTCGCCTTCAGGCGATGCTGCGAACAACTGGCGAAAACCGCCGCATATCGTGTTATCATAGGGCGATGCGAGTTGCCAATCGAGGTCTGGGCGCCGGTTCTAAGACAATACTTGCGTAATCCAGCCAGCTGATACGGTATAATCAGGGTATACAAACCGTTTTTCGAGGGTACTATCACGCCATGCAGTTTTGGGAAAACAACGACAACGACGAAAGTCGTGATGGCGGAGACAGCCCGCCCCCGCCTCAACCGCCGCCCAATTGGCGCAAGTGGGTTTCGCCGGGTCTGCTCGTTCTGGTGATGCTGCTTGCGCTGATTTCGTCGCCGGGGCTTCTTGGGGGGTTCTCCTCCACACCGGAAATCGCCTACTCCGATGTCTACGAACAGTTGACGATGAATAACGTCAGCCTGTTGCGCTTTCAGGACAACGTCGCCGTCAGCGGAACCTTCAAGAGTGGCATCATCGTGCCAACGACCTCAGGGCGCATGCAGAATGTGTCGCGCTTTTCGGCGGAGCTTCCGCCTTACGCTGGCGCCGAGCTTTTGCGCATTGCGCAGGAACGCGGCGTCGAGACGGTAGACGCCAGGTGGACGCAGCCGTCCATTTGGCCCCTCATTTTGAACTTCTTGCCGCTTGTCCTCATCATCGCTTTCTTCGTCTGGATGGGGCGCCGAGCGCAGGGGCAGATGAACGGCATATTCTCCTTCGGTCAGTCGCAAGCGCGCGAAAAAACGCCGGAGATGCCTGCCCTAAAGTTCGATGATGTCGCCGGGCAAGATGCCGCCAAGATGGAACTCGAGGAAGTCGTCGATTTCCTCAAACAGCCGGAGAAATACGTCAAGGTCGGCGCAAAGGTGCCGCGCGGCGTCCTGTTGATCGGACCGCCCGGCACTGGAAAAACCTTGATGGCGCGCGCTGTCGCCGGTGAAGCAAACGTAGCGTTTTTCAGCATCGCCGCCTCCGAATTTGTTGAGATGTTCGTTGGCGTTGGCGCCTCGCGCGTTCGTGACCTTTTCAAGCGCGCCAAGGAAAACGCGCCCGCCATTATCTTTGTCGACGAGATCGACGCGGTCGGCCGCCGCCGCGGCACCGGTTTGGGCGGCGGACACGATGAGCGCGAACAGACGCTGAATCAACTGCTATCGGAGATGGATGGCTTCGACAACGATACCAATATCGTGATGATCGCCGCCACTAACCGGCCTGATGTGCTTGACCCTGCCCTGCTGCGCCCGGGTCGATTTGACCGGCAAATCACCGTCGACTTGCCCGATGTCAAAGGGCGTCACGACATACTGAAGATCCACACCAAGAACAAGCCCCTCGGCAACAACGTGGAATTGGAATCGCTGGCGCGCGCCACGATTGGCTTCTCCGGCGCGGACATCGCCAACCTCGCCAACGAAGCCGCTATGCACGCTGCGCGCTTTGACCGACGCTTGATAACCATGTCGGACTTCACAACCGCCTATGAGCGGATTCGGCTCGGCACCAAACGGCCGCCGCTTTCCAACGACAAGGACCGCCGCATCACCGCATATCACGAAGCCGGTCACGCAGTCGTGTCCTTCCTGATTCCCGAAGCGATGGCGCTGCTGAAAACAACCATAATTCCGCGCGGGCGCGCTTTAGGCGTCGCCTTTTACATGCCCAAGGACGATTCGCTGCACCAATCGCGCAAGCAGTTGGAAGCCTTCGTTCGCGTGGGCTTGGCCGGGCGCATCGCCGAAGAGATCGTCTTTGACGATGTCACTACCGGCGCCGCCAATGACATTCAGCAAGTGACGCAGATCGCCCGCCGCATGGTGAAGATGTTCGGCATGAGTGATTCCGTGGGCATGGTCAATTATGGCGACGATTCGGAGCAGCCTTTCCTCGGCTACGCAATCGCCAGCGGACGTGATTACAGCGACGACACCGCTTCTAAACTCGACGCCGAAATCAAGCGCATTATTGATGTCGCCTATCAAGAGACGCGCGAGCTGCTGGAAGACCACCGAGACGAGTTGGACGCGCTGGCAGCGGCGCTGCTTGAAAAAGAGACTGTCGAGCGCGAAGAGATACTGCGCATCCTAGACTTGGAAGACGATGCGGAAGATATCGTGCCGGAGTCGGTCGCCAAGCACCTGCGTGAGCCGCAATCAGCCGAACAAAACGGCTCTGACTCTGATGAAAAGGAGACGGCCGAGGTAGAGGGCGAACCAGGCTAAGGATATTCACGCGCGAGCTGCGCAACAGCAAATGAAAAAGGGCGAGAGCATTGGTTCTCGCCCTTTTCTATGTCGAATGCCCCTGACTGTTGTTATTGCGCCGCTTCCAGTTCGACTTCTCGGATGATCTCATCTTGAATATGAGTCGGCACACGATCGTAGCGATTGAAATCCATTGTGTAGATGCCGCGTCCGCCGGTCATTGAGCGCAGGTCGTTGCCATAACGGAGCATCTCCGCCAAAGGCACCTCAGCCGTGACAACGCTCTTAATGCCGATCGTATCCATGCCCTGAACCCGACCGCGGCGCGTGTTGAGATCGCCCATGATATCGCCCATCATTGACTCGGGCACTGTGATATTGACGTCCATGATCGGTTCGAGCAGCACTGGCTTGGCTTTGCGGAATGCTTCGCGAAAGGCCTCGCGTCCCGCTATCTGGAAGGCGATGTCTTTCGAATCGACAGGATGTTCCTTCCCGTCAAAAACGTTGACCTTTAGCCGTTCGACCGGGTAGCCGGCGATGACCCCATCCGGCAGCACCGCCCGAATACCCTTCTCGGTCGACGCGACAAATTGCTGCGATATCGCGCCGCCAAATACCGACGATTCAAACTCGAAGCCTTCAGGCGCCGGCTCGACTTTGAGGTCAACTCGACCATATTGCCCGGCGCCGCCCGTCTGTTTCTTGTGCGTATAACTCGATTCCGCATTGCTCGTGATCGTTTCGCGATACGGAACTTTCGGCATATCCGTATCTATGCCAACACCAAGCGATTCGGCGCGCTTCAGCGTGACGTCAAGGTGAATCTGCCCCATGCCTTCGAGAACCGTCTGCCGCGTATCACCATCCTGGCGCCAGCGCAAAGTTGGATCGGCATCGCAAAGACTGCTTAAGGTCGGACCCATTTTGGCGCTATCGGCTTGCGTCCGCGGATTCACCGCCAGCATATACAGCGGCGCCGGGAAATCGGGCGCGATTACGCGGAGATTGGAGTCGTCATCGACAAAGGTATCGCCCGTCTTGGTGTTGGCGAGTTTCGCCACCACCCCGATATCGCCCGCATGCAATGTCTTGACGGGGAGCTGCTCCTTGCCGCGCATGACGAAAAGCGAATTGAAGCGCTCGTCCTCGCCGCTGTTAGCATTGGTATAACGCCCGTCGCTGGAAATTGCGCCGGAAAAGACGCGAATGTAATTGAGCGTGCCGACGAAGCGGTCGTTCAAGGTTTTGAAGACGTAAGCTGCCAATGGATCGCCATCGGCATGTGGCGCCGGCAAGATTTCAGCATCCTCGCCACGCGCGATGTTCACACGCCGCTCGCTCGGCGGCGTCGTATAGGCGATCAGAGCCTCCAGAAGCGGGATGGTACCGATATTTTCGGTAGCCGACATGGTGAAGACGGGCACTGTCTTCAATTCCGGCGAGCGTGATGCCTTGCGCATGCCATCCCGGATCTCGTCAAAGGACAGGGTCTCTTCCTCAAAGTACTTCTCCAACAGTTCGTCGTCCGCTTCGGCAGCCGCCTCCATCAGTTCCATATTCGCTTCTTCCAGCGAATCGGCGTATTCATCGGGAAGATCAGAACGTTCGGCGCCGGCGCCCAGATACGCTTTCTGCGTCAGCGCATTGGCCACGCCCCTAAAGTCAGCCTGCTGACCTAAGGGCAGTATGACGGGAATGAACTTGTAGTCGTCAAATTGAACGCGCAGTTGGTCAAGAACACCTTCATAATCGGCGTTTTCGCGATCCATTTTGTTGATGACAGCGATGATCGGCTGTTCGCAGATCCGCGCATACTCCCATGCTAGTTCCGTACCCACCTCCACGCCGGCCACCGCGTCGACGACCACAATCACCGCGTCGGCGGCCAGAATCGCATTCTTGAGCTCGCCTTGAAAATCGGTGAAACCGGGTGTGTCCAGTACATTTATCTTGACATCGTTGAATTCAATCGGCGCCAAAGATGTGGAGAGCGAAAGCCCGCGCTCCTTCTCCTCATCATCCCAATCCGAAACCATATTTGATTCGGAGATATGTCCCATCCGCGTTGTGGCGCCGGTGCTGTACAAGAGCGCTTCGACCAGCGACGTCTTGCCACAACTCTGATGCCCTACGAGTGCGACATTTCTGATGTCTCCCGTCTGATATTCATTCATATAGGGATATCCTCCCGAGGGGCAATTTGCGCCCGCTGATTTCCTGACCGAAAATGACCTGTGCCGAGCCGCAGTGGTCATGAATTGTATAGGCGCGAATGAACAATGTCAAAGACACAAATTTGCCGCGACTCCACTTCGGGAACGGTTATGGGACGCGAAACGATTCCCAAGCCCTGCGCCAGCGGGCAGGCTTGTCATCAAAGCGAAACTGACGCCGTGACCGACCTTGCAACAAGAACATTGACGCGATACCGTCTAATGCGCATGCTAAACTGATTGGAGAGTCTCTATATCAGAGGTCCCGCTAAAGAGACAGCCAGCGTGTGTTGGTCAGATTAGCGAGTGCGGCGTGGGCAAAAGAATTCTTGTCAACATTCTAGTAAGCGTGGGCGCTGTCCTTGTCACCTTGGCGCTAATTGAATCCGCGCTTTTCATAATGGCTAAGTCTGACGCCTTAAACCCATTTGCAACTCTGGGATTTAGCCTGGAAGCCGGCTCGATTCGGGTAGACGAACTTCGAACCAGGCTGGAAACCTACCTGACCAATGCCGATTCGGCAAACTATATCAGCGACGCCAGCACAGGCTGGACATTTCAACCCAATGCGATTCTATTCGACGGAAGGCTGACTACAAACAGCATTGGAATGCGATCCGCGCGTGAATACAGCGAGGCGCCGGCTGCCGACACGATTCGCATAGCGGCATACGGCGACTCCTTCACGGCAAACCCCGATGTGGAGGACGATGAGGTATGGACGCAAGTGCTGGAGTCAGCGCTTGGCCTTCGCGATATTCGGGCGGAGGTTCTCAATTTCGGAGTCGGCGGATATGGCATGGACCAGGCATTTCTCCGCTGGCAGCATGTCGGCGAGGGATTTTCAGCCGACATCGTCATCTTTGGTTTCCAGCCGGAAAACCTGCATAGAAATGTGAGCGTATTCCGTCCGATATACGCTCGCCATACCGGGATACCTTTATCGAAACCCAGGTATCTGTTGCGCGGCGATGAACTGAAACTGATTAACTACCCCGCCCTGCCACCGGCCAAACTTATGGAGGTTTACGAGGAATTCGACCGCCATCCGCTTTCCGCATTCGAGTTCTATTATTCCGGCGCCAGTCCAATCCCGGATTGGTGGCCCTTTCCCAGGCTAGCGAACTTGATCAATCAGGCAATTGCCGAACCGCCAAAGCCGAGCGACGATCTCGGTCCTGATGGCGAGCGCGGCCAGCTTGGCAAAGCGCTTGCCGACGCCTTTGCCGAAGACGTTGCCATATCAGGCGCCAGCTTTATTGTCGCGCACCTGCCAGCTCAATACGAACTTGCTTCCCACCACAATGGCGGGCGACCGTCGTATACTTTCTTGCTCGAACACTTTGATGCCGCATACCCATACCTGCCGGCAGAAGCTCTGCTTGGTCCCGAATACATCAAACCCCGCTATTGGGGCGGCACCGGTCACTATGGGCCAGAGATTAATCAGATTGTTGGCGAGGCGCTGGCAAGCAAAATTGAAGCTTGCATTGACGACGGCGCCTGTCCTCTGCCACGATTCGACGCAACCGAACCAGCCTTTCGGATAGGTTCAGCCGATGAAGCATGAATACCGCGTTGGTCGCTATTCGGCCGCCAACAGCGCAGGCTGGACGGACCATGCTATGCCAAGCCAAGGCAGATGTCTTCACGAATTGATTCCTAGACTGAGCGTCAATTGCTTGGTCATTCGCAGTAACAAGACATCAATGTACGCGATTGACAAATGTCGCTGTGGACCAACATTTTTCCGTCGGCAATGTTGCGGGGGGTAAACCCAGTGCATCGAAAAGCCCTTGCAACTGCAACTATTGCGCCCGTCGCTGTATCACTTACGCTGCTCCTGCTGGAGATCGTCATTCGCGCAGCCGGCAGCACTGACGAATATGGACGTTTCACCTTTCTGCACTTCACTTTGGAAGCACAAGCATTGCAGGTTGACCTGCTTAGAGGACAAGTCGAGGGTTATCTGGCAAACAAGGATATCGCCGTCGTAATCTATGATGACGCCCTCGGCTGGACCTATCGCCCAAATTCCACCCGGCAAGCCGGGACATTCACGATTAACAGCGCGGGATTTCGTTCACGGCGAAATTTCAGCAAAAGCCCGCCCGCCGATACAGTGCGCATCGCCCTCTTTGGCGACTCATTCACCGCGGGCGATGACGTAAGCGACGAAGAAGTATGGGGCTATCTCCTGGAGCGCAAGCTGAAGGCAGGCGGCATCCGAGCCGAAGTCCTCAACTTTGGCGCGGGCGCATACGGAATGGGTCAGGCATATCTACGCTGGCGCGAGCAGGGGAAGCATTTCGAGCCCGATATCGTCATCTTCGGTTTGCAGCCAGAGAATCTGAAGCGAAATGTGAACGTATTCAGACAGTTGCTGCATCCGAGCGGTCCGGCATTCTCAAAGCCCAGATTCGCCTTGATTGAGGATGAGCTGCAGCTACTGAATTCACCCGCGATCCCGCCCGAGCAGCTGATCGACGTATTTGAGAATTTCCACGATCATCCGCTGGCGCCTTACGAATTTTATTATCGAAGTCGGACTCGGGCGGCGCGTTGGTGGTCAGCCAGCCGGCTCTTGAGCATCGCCTTCGAAGCGCTGCGCAATGCCGATGAAGAACCGGAAATCTATACGCCGGGAAGCGAAGGCGGGGAGTTGGGCAAGGCGATTGTCGAAGACTTTGGCCAAGACGTTTTGGGCAATGGCGCCGAATTCGTCGTCCTGCATCTGCCGCTGCAAAGTCATCTGATTCGCTATTTCAGCAACTTGCCGCGTCCACGCCCGGTATACGATTTCCTGCTAGAACATAGTCGCGAATCTTATCACTACATCGCGTTTGAGGAACATCTAGCGCCCAGGCACAGGGATGACGCGCATTGGAGCCCGACCAAACATTATGGACCCTCCTTGCATGAGCTCCTGGCCTCAGTCGTCGCCGACGATCTCGTCGACTGTATTGTGGACGGCAATTGCGCCCTGCCGCGCTTTGAAGATCTCTCCCCGATCATGATGGCGATACCGGCATCTGAGAAGTAGCGACCGCGCTACTCCGCATAGTTCTGGTTCAACCGTCGTGATACAATCGAATCGCGCATCGCAAGCAACAGGAGCCAGTTTCACCCATGACAAGCAAGGACTTCCTCTTTCGCGGCAGTGTCGAAGAATTGGACTCTGAGGTCGCCGAATTGATCCGTCATGAAACAGCGCGGCAGCAAGAAAAACTGATACTGATTCCTTCAGAAAGCACCGTTCCGTATGCCGTCCGCAATGCGATCAGTTCGCCTTTCCACAACATTTACGCCGAGGGCTATCCGCTCGACAATTCGCGAAAGATGACGCAGAGCCAAATCTTGGACTACGAGCAGCGGCTGCCTGAATTCCGCCGCAATGCCGACCAGCGGTATTACAAAGGCGCCGAATACGCCAACATCCTGGAGTCGCTTGCGCGGCGGCGGACGGCCGAGCTCTTTGCCAGCAATGGTCTGGGCGCGGACGATCTATACGTGAATGTTCAGCCGCTATCGGGCGCGCCCGCCAATAACGCCGTCTACAGCGCCTTGCTCAACGTAGGCGACACTGTCATGGGCATGGAATTGATCATGGGCGGGCATCTCACCCATGGCAGCCCGGTAAACCGCAGCGGCATCAATTACAACATCGTCAGCTACTCTATCGATCCCGAAAGCGAGCGTCTGGACTACGACCAGATCCGCGACCTCGCCCGCGAGCACAGGCCGCGCCTGATCATCGGCGGTTTCAGCAGCTATCCCTTCGCCGCTGACTGGCATGCATTCCGCAGCATCGCTGACGAGGCCGGCGCCTACCTGCTGGCCGATGTCGCCCACGTCGCCGGCTTGATCGCGGCCGGCTTGTACCCCAACCCGGTCGGCATCGCCGATGTCGTCAGCTTTACGACGCACAAGACGCTCAACGGGCCGCGCGGCGCCGTCCTCATCTCCCACCGCAGAGACCTTTCGCGCAAGCTTGATCGCGCCGTATTCCCCGGTGAACAAGGCGGACCACACATCAATACGATGGCTGGGCTGGCGGTCGCCCTGCGCATCGCCAGCGGCGAGCGATTCGGGCAGCTGCAAAAGCGGACGCTGGACAACGCGCTGCGCCTGGCCGCCAAGCTCGAATCGCGCGGCTTGCGCCTGCCCTACGGCGGCACCGATACGCACCTGCTGCTGGTCGATTGCAAGTCGATCACGGGGCGAGACGGCGCTGTGCTTAGCGGCGACATGGCGGCGCGCATCCTTGATCTGGCCGGCATCGTCGTCAATCGGCAGACGATCCCCGGCGACGCGTCGGCGCTGCGGCCGAGCGGCATTCGCCTGGGCATAACCTGGGTCAGCCAGCGAGGAATGGGCGCGTCAGAGATTGACACGCTCGGCGATATCATCGCAGACCTGCTGCAGGCTTGCGCGCCTTTCAATCTAACTGGCCGTATCAGACCGCTGCCGCGCGCCAAGGTGGATTTTGACGCGCTCCAGAGCGCCCGCAAACGCGCGCGCCAATTGTCGGCGAACATTGGTATCGACACCGATGTCCGAGCCGACGGCTATCCGCACTTTTACGCCGGCGAAGAGAATGCAGGGGCGGCATTGCAAGTGAGCGTCGAGGGGGCCGCCGCGGGCGACTTCCTGCAGATCGCGGCAACGAGCGATGTGGCAGCGCTAGAGGATGGCGAAAGCCAGCCGACGCGCCTCCTTGAGAAAGACGGCTCGGTGATGGCGAGCGGAGAAGTCACACGTGTCTCGTCAAGCGAATATCGCCTGAATATCGCAGGACGGAGCGACCGCGCCGTCGCCTGGCTGCGCGCGCTAAGCGATGGATTCGTCCTATTCGACGACGAGGACCTGCACGCCAAACTGCCCGGACCGGTCGCCATAAAGGCGCTCGGCGAGGCGGAACTAACCCCATCCCCGACCGCCAGTGTCTACGCGGCGCGACCCTTCCCCAGTGAACTAGGGAAGGGGAGTAGCAAGTCCCCCCTTAGCTCGCTGGGGGGGGGTGAAACTCCGGCCGCCGGCTATGACCGCAAAGCCTATCACATTGGCATCAACGGCGAGAATTTCCATGCCCTGCAAGCGGATGATTTGCCAAAGTTCGTCCCCGATATCGCGGCGGTGGATATGGACGGGTCAGTGTCGGCGGGGCAGTCTCTAGGCGCCCCTACGCGACCCCTCAAAGAAACGCCGTTGCACAGCCTGCATTTGGGGTTGGGCGCGAAAATGGCGCCTTTCGCCGGTTACGATATGCCGCTCTGGTACAAATCGGTCAGCGAAGAACACGCGGCTGTACGCAATGACGCCGGCGTCTTTGATGTGGCGCACATGGGCGTCTTTGATCTGCGCGGGCGAGGCGCCGAAGCATTCCTGGACCAAGTCGCGACAAACGATGTCCGACGCCTAAAGGTCGGCGCTTCGCACTATTCCTATCTGCTGGATGTGGACGGCATCCCGCTAGATGATCTGATGATCTACCGCCTCGCCGATGAGCATTTTCTGGCCGTGGTCAATGCCTCCAATAACGACAAGAACTGGGCATGGCTTAATGCCGTGATTGCGGGTGAAGTCATGATTGCTCCCGAGCAACCCGCGCGCCGCATCGAAGGAACGGATCGGTTCGAGCTGCGCGATCTGCGGCTGGAACAATGGCGTGCCGACCGCCGGGTCGATATCGCGCTGCAGGGACCGAAAGGCATCGATTACCTGCTGCAGCTCGGCGGGAGCGACGGCGACAAAAACACCATCAAGCGACTGAAATGGGCGGGCGTCGCGCGTGTGACACTCGGCGAATTTGACCTGATCGTCTCCCGCACCGGCTATACCGGCGAGCGTATCGCCTACGAACTCTTCGTACATCCTGAGCGTGCGTCCGAGCTCTTCCGCCGGCTGGTGGACATGGGCGTGACGCCTTGTGGATTGGCGGCGCGCGACAGCCTGCGCACCGAAGCCGGCTTGCCCCTCTACGGCTTTGAGTTGGCCGGCGATCTCAACTTGAATCCGGCCGAGGCTGGCTTCGGCGCTTACGTCAAGCTCTATAAGCCCTTCTTCGTCGGCAAGCGCGCCTTTATCGCGCATGAGGCGCGTCGCAAGACCCAGGTCAGCCGATTTCGATTGGACGCGAAGGGCGCGCGCCCAGCGCATTATGGCGATCCGATTGTCAACGCGCGCGGCCGCGTGGTTGGCACGGTGACCAGCTGCAATATCGATTCCGATGGCTACCAGCTTGGGCAGGCGCTGCTCGAGCGCGGCTTCCGCAAGCCGGGCACACAGTTGGCGGTCTTCGCCAGCGCTGGACGGGCAAAACCGGTTGATATCGGGTGCCTGCGCCTTGGCAAGCGGGTAACATTGCCACAGCCGCTGACAATCCTCTCGCGCTTCCCAAAGCGCAAATGACGCGGGGCGAAGCCCTAGCAGCGCCCCTTTTCGTTGCGGCCCAGAATCTCGGTGATGCGGTCGTGATGTGCGAATAGCACGATGGTATCGCCCGCCTTCAGGATTCGCTGGCCATCGGGATGCACATCGGGCGCACCGCCGTTTTCGCGATGGAGGAGCACAATATCGACGCCTTCCTTTTCCTGGATCCTACTTACCGTCGCGCCGTCCATAAAGGATCCTTGGCGCACGATGAAGCGGATCATGCTGTATTCCAAGCCGGCTATATGTAAGGTTTCCATGATTTCGGCGCCGACAGCCGCGCCGGCGAAGGCGGACGCCGCCAGGTCTGAGGTGCTCAACACCTCAACCTTCAGATGACACTCAAACTTCTTGGGCAAGCGCTTGTCCGACATGCGCGTTACCAGGCGCGTGTTTTCGTTCATAGCACGCATCCGCATCGCGACCTCGAGATTGACATAGTCATCCGATGTGCAGATGATGGCCGCCATAGCGTGATCCAAACGGGCGCTTTGCAGCACCTGCTCGTTGCGGGCATCGCCGGCAATCAATGGCACATCAAGGTCGTGCAGGCGGTCATGCGCATCTTTGTTAATATCGCTGTCAACCGCCACCACTTCGAAACCCATCTGCCTGAGCTCGCGCACGATCCGCATGCCGGTATGCCCGATGCCAACGACGATGATATGCCGCCGAAATGTTGATGCCACTGCCACCTCCCAGGCGCCGCCCCTTTGCTCGCGGTCAATAAATAGTCTCAGAAAATCGGCCGCGCCCCGGCCTACCACATAGACCGTCACCAAAGGCATTACATACCAGAAGACAATCAGATAGGGCTCTTCCGGCACCTCTAATGGCGATTCCAATACCATGAATGCCAGCATGTAATAGGGCATGTCAATAAGGTCGAGCGCCTCGTTGTCCGAGAACGTATTGTTGAGATACCAATAAACGAAGCCACCAACAAAGAGGGCAAAGAAGAATACAAAGAGCGGCTTGCGGAATTCGTTGAGCAGGGCGCGCGTATCGTGCCATCCCACCCGTAAAATATGCACATGCCGTCTTTGCTTCTTCAGCGAGACAATTTCAACTAGTTGATTACCCGTCACGAGTATCTCCCGGCGAAACTGCGCGGATTATAGGCGGGCGCCGCAAGCCTGAAAAGCGCGATCTCGCTGGAATGCCGTTGCCTAGATGATGCCATTCTGCAGTAGATAGATCAGCACCGTAAGCGATATTGGGCTTAGCAGCGTTGTCGTCATGATAAGGTTGAGCGCCAGGTCGCGGTCGGTGTCAAATTCATAAGCCAGGATGAGCGTCAGCACGGCGGTTGGCATGCCCGCTTGCAGGATGAAGGCGGAGCGCGAGGCGCCATCCAGGCTCACGAGGGAGGCGAAGACAATCGCGACCAGTGGCGCTAGCAGCAAACGTATCGCCGTGCCCGTTAGCAGCAGCTGCCAGCGGTCGGGCTTGTGGAATCGGCCCAACTGCAAACCGAGCAGCGCCAACATCAAGGGGATCGACGCATCAGCCAGCAGCTGCGATGTGCGGCTGAGCGCCGGCGGCAATTCGCTGAATCCGGCTGCCTTTAGCGCTAGCGCCAGCGCCAGCGCATACACCACCGGCGTACGCAGCACGCTGCGAAATGAACTCAGCATGGACGCCGCACCGCTCGAAGAAACGTAAGGTCCCAGCGTCCAGGCGACTGTCGAGCCGGCGATGTAGATGATGACCGCATGAGTTAGCGTTTCGTCGCCAAAGGCGAAACTCACGATTGAAAGGCCGAAGTTGGCGCCATTGAAGACAAAGGCAGCCACCAAAGTCGTTGCAAATTCGCGCGAACTGATTAGTTGGCGCGTCGACGCCACCAGCTGCAGGCAGCGAAGGACGAAAAAGGCAAGCGCGCCCACCGCGGCCATCAGCGCCAGCGTGCCAAAATAGACGCGCAGGAAATCACCGCCGCTGATGTCGCTGGTGAATACGGCGTCAAAAGCCAGCGCCGGCGCAAAGACGTAGAACATCATGCGGGAAATCATCGCCGGATCGACGTTCAGACGGCGACGCAAGACGACGCCAACCGCCGCAATCGCCAGCACCGGGATCATGTTGTCGACGAAGATGTTCAGGAGCGCGAGCATATCAGACTCTCGATTAGCTCCTGACGCGACGATGTCGAAAGCATAGCTGCGACCAGACTATTGAGCCCGCGCGCAGCCGTGGGTGGACCTTCACGCATTACTGATGAGGCGATTCCTGCGGTCACGCGCCTCCGGCCGCTTTCGCCGGCGCGCAGCAGAGCACCAGTTCCTTCGCCGCGCGCACCTCGTCCAGACGGCGTACGGGCGCTGTGTGAGGCGCGTTGCGCAGCAACTCCGGGTCGGCGCGCGCTTCTTCCGCGATACGCTCCATCGCCTCGACAAATTCGTCGAGATCGGCTTTGGTCTCGGTCTCGGTCGGCTCGATCAGCAGCGCTTCGGGCACGATCAGCGGGAAGTAGTTGGTGGGCGGGTGGAAGCCATAATCCATCAGTCGTTTCGATATATCCAGGGCATGTACGTCCTCGGCATCCTCGAAGTGCCCTTCCAGCACGAACTCATGCCCGCAGTAGCGGGGAAAGGGCACCTTGTAGGTCTTCATCAGCTTGGCGCGCAGGTAATTGGCGTTGAGCACGGCGTAGCGCGTCACATCGCGGATGCCGCTGTCGCCGTAAACACGGATGTAGGCGTAGGCGCGCAGATGCATGCCGAAGTTGCCGTGGAAGGCTTTCATCCGCCCGATGCTCTTCTCCGGCATGACGAAGCCGTAGAGGGGAGGATCGGTGGTTTCACCTCCTCCTGTATCCCCCCCCAGTGAACTAGGGAGGGAAATATTAGGCGGACTCCCCTTCCCTAGTTCACTGGGGAAGGGGCCGGGGGATGGGGTTGGGCGGGGTGGGTCTCCGGGTTCCTCGACAATCTCCACAATTGGTCCCGGCAGATAAGGCGCGAGCTTCTCATTGACACCGACCGCGCCGCTGCCCGGTCCGCCGCCGCCGTGGGGCGTGGAGAACGTCTTGTGCAGATTGTAGTGCATGACATCAAAGCCGAGGGCGCCCGGCTTTACTGCCGCCATCAGCGCGTTCATATTGGCGCCGTCCATGTACATCAAGCCGCCAGCGTCGTGCACGGTCGCGATCACCTCAAGGATTGTCTCTTCAAAAAGCCCCAGTGTGCTCGGCACGGTGATCATCATACCGGCGATGCGATCGCGCAGCTCGCCTTCGCAAGCGGCGTGCAAGGCGTCCATATCGACATTGCCCTTATTGTTGGAGGGCAATTCCAGCACTTCCATGCCCGCCATGGTCACGGTGGCCGGGTTGGTGCCGTGGGCGCTGTTCGGCACCAAGATGAGATCGCGCTGGCCCTCGCCGCGGTCGATATGATACTGTCGGATCATCAGGATGCCGGCAAATTCGCCTTGCGCGCCCGCCGCCGGCGTCAGGCTGACCGCCTCGAAGCCGCTGATCTCGCCCAGCCACTGCTGCAATTCATGCATCAAAAAGAGCGCGCCTTGCGAGCCGCTCTCGTCGGTGAGCGGGTGCAGCTGCGCGAAACCGGGCAAGCGCGCCGCGTCTTCGTTGATTTTGGGATTGTATTTCATCGTGCAGGAACCGAGCGGGTACAAGCCCTGGTCGATCGAATAATTGAGCTTGCTCAGCTTGACGAAGTGGCGCACAACCTGCACTTCGCCGACCTCGGGCAAGGGCAGCTCGTCGCGCATCAGCGCGGCCGGCAGCTCAACCTTGGGCACATCGCATTCCGGCAAATTGACGCCTATGCGCCCCGGCGAGCCGATGTCGTAGATTACGGGTTGCAGTTCCGTTGTCATCAGTTCACAGCCCCCAGGATCTCGACCAGTCGGTCAATCTCGTCTTTGGCGTTCATCTCCGTTACGCAGAGCAGCATGCGGTTTTCCAGGTGGAAGTAATGCTGCCCCAGGTCATAACCGCCGATGATGCCCTGCGCCAGCAGCGCCTCATTGATCTCGGCGATCGGGCGTGGGCAGGCGACCACGAATTCGTTGAAGAAGGGTTTGCTCATGTCCACGTTGTAACCATCCAGCCGACTGATCTCGTTGGCGGCGTAATGCGCCTTGTGATAATTGAGCTCGCCAACTTTCCGCAAGCCATTCTTGCCCATCAGCGCCATGTAGACCGATGCCGAGAGCGCCATCAGCCCCTGGTTGGTGCAGATATTGCTGCTGGCGCGCTCGCGCTTTATGTCTTGCTCGCGCGGGCGCAAGGTCATGACGAAGGCGCGTTTGCCGTCGGCATCGCGCGTCTCGCCGATTATGCGGCCCGCGATGCGGCGCACATATTTCTGACGGATGGCGAAATATCCGAGGTAGGGTCCGCCGAAGCCGAGCGGCACGCCCATCGGCTGCCCTTCGCCAACGACGATGTCGGCGCCCAGCTCGCCCGGGCTCTTGAAGATCGAAAGCGCCATCGGGTTTGCGACCATCACCAGAAGCGCGCCGGCCTCATGCGCCGCATCAGCCAGCGCCGTCAAGTCATCAATCTGGCCGAAGAAGTCGGGGTACTGCACCGCGAGCATGGCGGTATTCTCATCAAGCATTTCCATCAGGTCGACAATTTCGCCGCGTCCGCGGTCGCCAATGATGCGGATGTCGCGGCCCCGATGATAAGTGCGCAGGACTTCGCGGTATTGCGGGTGGATGGCATGGCTGAGGATGACTTTCTTGCGGCGGTGGCGGGCGACTTCAAGGGCGACGGTGACCGCTTCAGCGAGGCTGGTGGCGCCGTCATAGTGGCTGGCGTTGGCGGCGTCCATGCCGGTAAGCGCGCACATCATAGACTGGTATTCGTAAGTCGCCTGCAGCGTACCCTGTGAAATCTCCGGCTGATAGGGCGTGTAGGCGGTATAGAATTCGCCGCGCAGCAGCATGTGATTCACCGCCGAGGGAATGAAGTGATGATAGGCGCCGGCGCCGCGAAAGATGGCGAAGTCTTGCGCATGATCATTCGCCTCGCTGATGGCTAACATTTCAGCGGCCACTTCCATCTCGCTCATGGGCGGCGGCAAATCCAGCTTGGGAAATCGGTGAGTCGGCGGCACCGCGCGGAATAGCTCTTCAATCGTGTCAACGCCAATTTCCGCCAGCATCCGCTGCGTTTCGATAGCGGTGTGTGGTATGTAGCTCACTTGTAGATAGACCTCTCTGCTAAGTGGATACTAGTGGCCTCGCACAGAGCAATCAATATTGGCGCAGGCGGGCGACTTGATACCGCGCGTGGACACTGCGGGTCAGTCGCCCCTACAAGGCTTGTCCGCTACTGTGTCAATTCAAATCAACGGAAATTGAAACAGGATTCTGCAGGGGCGAGCCACCGCTGCGCGTAGGTCGCGTAGACACTGACCGCCGACACTGCA
>JAPOYT010000100.1 GCA_026706445.1 Chloroflexota bacterium | reverse complement strand
GCGCCCGCTTGAAATTCTCCGGCTGGTAGAAGACGCGCGCGATGCCGCCGAGCGCGGGCGCCGGCGGGTCATCGGGATGCAGCGCGATCTTGACGCCCGCTTCTTCAGCGACTGGGATCACCGCCTCCATGAAATTTACGTAATTATCGAAGATTTCGCCTTCGCTGTACTCGCGGTCTTCCGCTTCCGGGACTTGGGTGATGCCGGAGACGACCTCGCCCGCCAGCGCCCGCTCCAAGTCGAAGGCTGTCACTTTGACGCCTCCGCGTCCGACCGCCATCGGCGTTCGCCAGACCAGATTGGGCATCCAGGCGATTCCCAAAATGGGGATGCCCGCTTCGCCCATATTGCGTACGATCGTCTGATAATTGGCGGTTTGCTCGGCGCAGCGCGGACCGTTCAATATGGCTTCGGCGTAGAAATGCCGCGGCACATTTTCGATCGCCTCCAACTCTAAGTCGTAATCGTTGACCCGCTGCTTCAGGCGCTTGAGATCGTCAACCTCCCAATAGCCTTTGTCATCGGGCAGTTCAATGTCTTCGGGGATTAGGTCAATGCCTTTGCCGATCATATTGAATTGCACGCCGCCGACGCCTAATTGCTTGGCGAAGGTTAAGTATTCGTGCGTCGCCGCTGAATGCTGCCCGAGCGCTACCCGCATTTCCTGTGTCATGCTGCGTCCCTCTCGCGTTTTCTGTTCGCCGATTGTGGGCTATAGTGTATCTCATTTGCGGTGGAATACAGTGGTATGCGGGCTAGGGGAGCGCAGAATGTCCATGGCGAAAGTTCTCGTTAGCGGTTCGGACGGGCGAATTGGGCGCGCCACGGTCGTGGAGCTGCAGGCTCACGGCTACGATGTAACGCCGGCGGATCTGAATGCGACCCAGCCATGGGACACGCAGATCATCGATTTCACTGACTTGGGTCAGGTCATTGGCGCCATGCAGGGGCACGACGCCGTCGTCCACTTGGCCGCCATCCCATCGCCGAGCGCGCATACCGCTGAAGTCGTCTTCCGCAGCAATGTACTGTCGACTTTCAACGTGCTGGAGGCGGCGGCGATTCTCGGCATTACCAACGTCACGATGGCCAGCAGCATTTCGGCGCTGGGTTACGCCTTTCGTCATCGTCCTTTCAATCCGCTTTATCTGCCGATTGATGAAGCGCATCCGCTGCTTTCGCAGGATTGTTACGGGCTGTCGAAAATGATCGGCGAGGAATTGGCGGAAGGATTTTTTCGGCGGAATCCGGAAATGTCGCTGGCGAGCTTGCGGTTTACGGCGGTACTGGACGAGTCAGCGCAATCATGGCTGCCAGCGGCACGTCAGCAAGCGACGGACGATGTGTCCACTTATGGCGCCTTCTGGACTTTCGTCGATGTGCGCGATGCCGCGAGCGCGTGCCGCTTGGCGCTTGAATATGAGACGCCGGGGCACGAAGCCTTTTACATCTGCGCGCCGATCATATACCGGCCCGATGACATTCGGGATTTGATGGCGAAGCACTTCCCCGGCGATTATTCTGTTGCCGATTCTGTGCGCGGGGGCGCAAGCCCGGTCGATGTCAGCAAGGCGGCGCGGCTGCTGGGCTGGCGGGCGCGTTATAACTGGGACCGGTCGCCATTGTCTTAACATGCCCTTGATTTGCATAAAGCGGATTCGCTGTGGTACACTGTCGCCACTGTGTCAAATTAGTGCTTAAAAGCTAGTGGACGACCCTGTCGAGCCTCCTTCTCGGAGTCCCGTGCACATAGTAAACGCGTCAGCCGTGCATGAGTATTTGTGGCCGGTCGTTTTTGCGTTGACCGCGGACGCGGTTTGGGTGGCGGCTGATGGATGAACGAAGCGCGCAGTTGCTGCTGCTCTGTTTGGCGCTGGCCATCCACGCGGCTGTAAGCCTGATGAACGCGGCTTTGCAGACTGTGTCGGACGCTGCCATGCGCGAGCGGGCGCAAGATGGCGACGCGACGGCGAGGCGTTATCTGGCATTGACCGAAGACTCGCTCAGGCTGAGCATGACCGTCAGCATCACCCATATCCTGACGCGCTTCGCCTTCGCCGTATTGCTCGTTCTGTTGGTGATCGAACCCTTCGCAAGCGGCGGCGCGGGCGCTCGCCTCGCTTTGGCGGTTGCGACCGTTTTCCTTGGCGCCGGCTTGACCCTGATCGTGGGCGACTTGGCGCCGGAGGCGATCGGCAGCGCCCATGCCGACTCCATTTTTGCTCGGTCAATCACGCCGATGCGCGTCTTGCATGGGGTCATCTCGCCTTTAACCGCCTTCGTGCTGCTGGTCAGCCGCTTGCTGTCACGGGTGTTCGGCGGCGATGCCCTGGCGATGGTCAATCTGGTGACGGAAGAGGAGATCATGAGTCTGGTCCATGCGGGTCACAGCGGCGGCGCAATCGAGGAAGATGAAAAGGACATGATTGCTTCGGTGCTGCAACTGGATGAAAGCAGCGCCCGCGAATTGATGACGCCGCGGATAGACATCGTCGCGCTTGAGTCTAAGGCGACTTTGGGAGAAGCGCTTTCCGCTTTTGCCGAATCCGGATTTTCGCGCATACCCGTCTATGAAGAGAGCATCGATAGCATCAAGGGCTTGCTTTACGCCAAAGACATCCTGACCGTGGTCAAGAATGGCGAGGACTTTGCTCGGCGCCAGATAGGCGATCTCGCCCGAACAGCCTATTTTGTGCCGGAGACGAAGCCGGCTGACGCGCTGCTGAAAGAGTTGCAAGAGAAGAACGTGCACCTGGCGATCGTGGTCGATGAATACGGCGGCACTTCGGGCTTGGTTACAATCGAGAACCTGATTGAAGAGATAGTGGGCGATATCCGTGACGAGCATGATTTCGCTGAAGAAGAAGATTATGTCGAAGTTGGCGATGGCGCTTATTTGATCGAAGCGAGCATGGACCTTGATGACATCAACGCGCTGCTCGGCTGCTCCATCGATACCAGCGCCGCCGACACATTGGGCGGTTACATTTATTTGGCGCTGGGGCGGGTGCCGCAGGCGGATGAGACGATCGAAACGGATATCCTGCGCATGAGGGTCCAGTCCATTGACGGCCACCGCATCCGCAAGGTCAAGGTGCGCAAGATTCAGAGCGAGTCGGTCTCAGGCGTGCGCCCGTTGCCGACGGAAGTCATCGAGGGTGGCAAAGTCTCGCCCGCCCATTCCAAATAGGAAGCTGCCATGCCCATCTCCAGCGACCAGCAATTGATTGATGCCGCCATCGCCGCCAGCCAGCACGCCTATATGCCCTACAGCAATTATCGGGTGGGCGCGGCGCTGTTGACGGCGGACGGCGCAGTTTATGGCGGCTGCAACATCGAAAGCGTCAGCTTCACGCCGACGGTCTGCGCCGAGCGCACAGCCGTCTTTAAGGCGGTCAGCGAAGGGCAGCGCGAGTTCAGCGCGATCGCCGTGGTCACGCGCGACGCCGGCTCGCCTTGCGGCGTCTGTCGCCAGATGATGTACGAATTCGCGCCCGATTTGCGCGTCATCCTCGCGGATCTGGATGGGAAGGCGCGCCTGGTCACGACGCTGCGCGAGCTGCTGCCACATGGCTTCGGTCCGATGAACCTCGACGCTGGCGCGCCGTCCCGGTAGCGAAACCGGTATGCCCACGATCACCGTGAACGCCGATTGCGGCATCAACGGCGTGATCACAACAGAGCAGCGCGGTTCGGTCGCCTTCTGCGACGTCCGCCAATTCGCGCCGGCAGGTGGTAATTTGATAGAGTCGATGAAGTCGTACACGGTCGAAATTAAGACGGAGAACTAGCTCATGCAGAAAATCGTCACCTATCTGTGGTTTGATGGTCGGATTGAAGAGGCGCTGGAATTTTATACTTCGCTGTTGCCCGATTCGCGCGTGCTCGAGCTTATCCATTACAGCGAGGTTGGACCGGGCACCCCCGACGAAATCATGTTCGCGGTCTTCGAGTTGGCGAGTCAGCGATTCACCATCGTCAATGGCAACACCTTCTTCAAACCCAATGCCGCCATGTCGCTTTGCATCAACTGCGACAGTCAAGCCGAGATTGACCGACTCTGGGAGATGATGACCACTGATGGCGGCGCTGAAAGCGTCGCTGGCTGGCTGACTGATCGCTTTGGCGTCTCCTGGCAAGTTTCGTCGACGCAATTGCATGAGATGCTGGCCAGCGATGACGCGGCGGCGGTGGAACGCGTCACCAGAGCCTTTATGCAGATGAAGAAGCTGGATATCGCCGAGTTGGAACGGGCCTTTGGCGGCGAGTAAGCCGAAGCCGACTCGTCATGCGCCGGCGGAAGGTAACGAAACCTTGGCGGCGCCGGCGCCTAAAGATAGTTCTTGTTCTTCGCCGAATGCAAGAGCGCGGGGTTAATCTTGCCGTCCATGTTGACCACCGTCTGATAGCGTTGTAGGCGCTGCGGATTCAAGTGGGGCGTATCGAAGCGTGAGGAATTGACGCCGCTGACGGTGCGCGGACGCGTTGACGCGATCAGCCATTCGAGCAGCTCGCTCCGCAGCTCGTCGATTACCTTCTGATAGTCCGCCTCAAAATACAGATTGCGCATCTCCCAGGGATCAGCCGCCAGATCATAAAGCTCGCCGAAGCCGCCGGGAAATTCATCGGGGAAAAACGCCCGCGGATAATGCACGAGCCGATACTGTCCTTTGCGGATGCTCTTGCTCCAGGCGAATTCGGTCACGCCGATGCGATCTTCGCTGGCGCCTTTACCGTTCAACAAGCGCGAAATGTCCCGCCCGTCGCTGGTCTCCATCAGGTCGATGTCTGCGAGCGAGCAGAGCGTATTGGCGATATCGACCAGTTCGACGACATCAGCGACTGCGCCGCCGGCCTTGATGCGGCTTGGCGCCCACCAGATCAGCGGAACGCGCGTGATGGCGTCGCTGCAGATGCCGGGCGCTTTCTCCATGATGCCGTGTTCAGTCGCGTAATCGCCGTGGTCGGATGTGTATACAACGATGGTGCTCTCGGCCAAGCCGGTGTCTCGCAGATAATCGAGCAGCATACCGACGGCGGCGTCCACCTGGCTTACGGCGCCGAGGTAACCGTGCAGCTTGCGCCGGCGGCCTGCTTCGAAAGTCTTCGGCTCGAATAGCTGCCAATCACCCTCGTGCCAGCGCCGCGCTGACGCGATCATGTGCGGCGCCTTTTTTGCCGCCGCCAAGTCGTAGTCGGCGTTGGGCGGCAGGCTTAGTTCCGCTTGATCGTACAAGTCCCAGAATTCTTGGCAGGGCGCCGTGCATTGATGTGGACGGGGAAAGCTGAGGTGCAGCAAGAAGGGTTGCTTTCTCTGTGCCGCTTGGTTCATCGTGTCAATCGCGGTATTCGACAGCCAGCCTTCCTGCGACTCGTCGAATGCCAGGGGGCTGGGGCGCCCCTCTACGCTCTGCCGACCGCGGTCGCCAAATTCCGGCAGAAGGATGTGGTCTTCAAGTTCTTCCACACCCCGCTCTTGCAGGAAGCGCGAATACTCTTTCGAACGCCCGACGATGCTGCCCGCCTGCCAGGAATTACTCTCGTGGAAGACCTCGCACTCGTCTTCTACCCAGTATTCCGGGCAGTGAATCTTGCCCATGGCGGCGGTGAAGTATCCGGAGCGGCGAAAATGCCCGAAGATATTGGGCAGCCCAGCGGGATTCGGTCCGCTCAAGCTGTAATAGCCGTGATTGTGGGGGTATTGCCCACTGAGGAAGGAAACGCGGCTGGGCGTGCAGATGGGGTTCTGGGTGATGGCGTTTTCGAAGCGGCAGCCTTCGCGCGCCATCCGGTCCAGGTGAGGCGTCTGCGCGTCCGGATGACCCTGGTGGCCAAGCGCCTTGGCGTTGTGCTGATCGGCGACGATGAACAGGATGTTGGGTTGGGTCATGTCGCCCCCATCCCCCGGCCCCTTCCCCCCAAAATGAGGGAAGGGGAGTCCAATCACAGTAACTGAAATCCCTCCCTGTTTATGCGCCGCGTAGACACTGCGCGTCAGTCGTCGCTACAGATTCCGCTGGCGGGTGTAGGGGCGCCCTACCAAGTCGTCCTCCCGGCGCAACATTGTAGGGGCGGTGCTGCGCATCGCCCTACGGCATAGACGAACCATATTTTAGGGCGACACACAGTGTCGCCCCTACAGCTCGCTAATGGTTGTAATTCTACCCGCCGTATTGCGCGTCGTAGGCGCTTTGGTAGATCTCCGCCAGGCGGTTGATGCCCAGGCTCTCCAGCGTAGCGACGAAGTTATCCCAGCCGGCGTCCAGGTCCTGTCGTCCGAGGACGAACTCGGCGGTCATCTGCGCCACGAAGTCGGTGATGGACAGACGAAGCTCGGTGACTTCAGCCGCCTGCGCCCTGGTTAATGCCAGCGGCGGGATCAGATCGTCGATGCTGCGCGCGTACGGCTCGTAAGCGACTCGGGTCTCCTCCAGGAGCACGACTTCCAAGCCAGCGGCGTCATCGCGGCGCACCTCGCCCAAACGCAGGTGATTGGGACGGTAGCTTGGTCCGCGCTGCGCCCAGTGGACATTTTGCAACGTGCCGAAAGTTGAGAGGCGGCGCCAGATTGCCTCGAATTCATCGCCGCCCAGCGCGCCTTCGCCCTCTTCCGCCCAACGCCATTGCCCTTCTTCGCCTTCAGCCGCTTCCCACTGCGGGATGCCGAAGACCGAGCGCAGGGTCGTCTCGCGGTCGTACAAGCCATCGCACCATTTGAAAGCCGCCACCGGATGTTCGGTCTGGCTATTGATGGTGCATTGCCCGGAGCCAACGCCCCAGGGATTGAAGGGCGCCTGACGCAAGCCGGTCGGTCCCTCCAGCGAGGGAACGGCGACGTACTTGATCCAGCGATCGCCGCCGATATTGGCGAAGTTGGAATGCGCGCCAGCAACGACAACGCCGATAGTGGGCGCGTCGCCGCCTTCGACCTGCTGCTTGACCTGGGGCATCGGCTGAGTGAAGCTCTCTTCGCCAAACAGACCGGCGCTGAACAGCCGGTTCAGGTAACGCAAGCCTTCGCGGTAGCCTTCGCTGGTGACGTTCTGCGTAATCACGCCGTCATTCTGCTCGAAGAAGCGGTTCTGCCCGGCGAATTCGCTGAATACGAAGGGATTCATCAAGAAACCATCGATATTGCCGTTCCAGCCAGTGGTGGCGGCCGCCAGCGGAATCTCGTCGTTCGGGTCGCCATTGCCGTTGGCGTCCCGCTCTTTGAAGGCGGTCAAAACGTCAACAAACTCTTCGGTGGTTGTAGGCACATCCATGCCCACGTTTGCCAGCCAATCGGAATTGATCCAGGCGCGCTGGGAGTAGAAGCAGTGATAGCATTCGTTGACTTGGGGAAGACCGTAGATCTCGCCGTCGGGCGAGGTCACGAGCGGGCGCACTTGGGGCGAGCCGGCGAGTACATCGTGGATGAAGTGGCCCTGCTCTTCGATCAAGTCGCTTAGCGGCAGGAACAATCCCTGCGGACCGAAGAGCGCAAGCGTCGACGGATCGACGGTGAAGCCGACGATGATATCGGGCAGGTCGCCGCTGGCGATGGTCAGGTTGAGCACTTCCTGCGCCTCGTTTGGCGGCGCAATATCAAAGTTGAGATTGATGCCGGTGCGTTCGCTATACCAGTCGGTAAAGGTATTGGTGCTGAAGTCCTCGACGATTGCGTGGCCCAGCATCAGGATATCAAGCGTGATCGGTTCTTCAACGATGGGGAATTCGCCTGGTCCCGAAACCATCTCTTGGGCGCCAGCCGTGAGCGGAAGCGCCAGAACCAGAACGAGCAGCGCCAATGCGAGAATTTTCTTAGTCATGTCAGTTCCTTTCGATTGCAAACGAATGATTAACAGTGGACGAAAAAATCGATAGCCGGGCTCCTTTCGGTATGTCGCAAATGGCTACTTTACTGAGCCAATCGTCATGCCTTTGATGAAGTGCTGCTGCACAAAGGGATAGAGGATCATGACTGGGACGCTGGCCACAACGATCAACGAAAACTTCAGGAGATCGCGCAGGCCCTCGCGCGCCACCAGGTCTTCAATATCGATCAGCATTGAGGCGTCAATCGAATTCTCGATCAAGATTTCGCGCAGGACGATTTGCAGTGGGAACAGGTCCTGATCTTTCAAATAAATGAGCGCCTGAAAATACGTGTTCCAGTGCGTGTTGACGGCGTAGAAGAGCGCCAGGACAGCGATGATGGGGCGCGCCAGGGGCAGTATGACGCTGCGAAAGATGCGGAAGTCGCTGGCGCCGTCGATGCGCGCGGCTTCGATTAACTCAGGCGGGATCGTCGTGCGGAAGAAGGTGATGGTGATCAGCAGGTTGAAGGGTCCGATGCCGGTCGGCAGGATCATCGCCCAGCGCGTGTTGAGCAAGCCCAGGTCGCGCACGACCATATATGTGGGGATCAAGCCGCCGCTGAAGAGCATGGTGAAGATGAAGGCGAAGGTGATGAAGCGCCGCCCGACCAAGTCCTGCCGTGACAGGGGATAGGCGGCAATGATGGTCATGACCACGTTGAATATGGTGCCGAAGAAGGTATAAAAGATCGAATTGGCAAAGCCAGTCCAAACCTTTTTGTGCTCGAAGATGGTCTCATAGCCGAGCAGGCTGAAATCGACGGGCCACAAGGTGACCTTACCGGCGATCACCGCTTCGGCGGAGCTGAAGGACGCGGCGACGATGTAAATCAGGGGCAGTAAAACGATGATGGTGACGATGACCAGGAAGGTCGTGTTGCCCAACAAGAATATGCGGTCGACATAAGATTCGTTGACATTGTTGATGTTGCTTTCGTAACTCTTTAGGGACGCCATGTCACGATCCTTTACCAGAGGCCGCTTCCGGACAAGCGGCGCGCGGCGTGATTGACGGCGATAATTAGCAGCAGCCCGACGACGCCTTTCAACAGACCGATGGCGGTCGAATAAGAGAAATCGAGGATCGGCGACAGCAAGCCCACCTTGTAGACGTAGGTGTTGATAACTTCGGCGACGCTGAGGTTGAGGGGGCTTTGCATCAAATAGACTTTTTCGAAGGCGACTTCCAGCACGCGCCCGGTGGACAGGACCAGCAGGACCATGGCTACCGGCATCAAGCCCGGGATATCAATATAGCGAATGCGCTGCAGGCGGCTGGCGCCATCGACGACGGCGGCTTCGTGCAAAGCCGGGTCGATGGTGGAGAGCACGGCGAGATAGATGATGGCGCTGAAGCCCATGTCTTGCCAGATGCCGGACCAGACGAAGATATGACGGAAGGCGCCCGGGTCACCCATCCAATTTGGCGCGTTCAAGCCCAGGGCATTCGCCAGCACAGCGGTGAAGCCGACGCGCGGATGCAGAAACTGGAAGAGCATGCCGACGATAACGACGGTGGAGATGAAGTGGGGCGCGTAAGTGATCATCTGGACGCTGCTGCGAAACAGGCGCGTTTTGACTTGGTTCAGGCTGAGCGCCAGGATGATCGGGATGGGGAAGCCGGCGATCAGGGAATAGAAGCTAAGGACGAGCGTATTGATGATGACCGGCTCAAACTTGGGCGAATTGAAGAAGCGTACGAAGTTTGCCAAGCCGACCCAGGGGCTGCCCTCGATGCCGAAAGCCGGCGAGTAATCACGAAAGGCGATCTGCGCGCCGTACATCGGGGCATAACGGAATACGATCAGCCAAACGATTGGCAAAAACAGCAGCGCATAGAGCTGCCAGTTGCGGCGGATGCGCAGCCAAAGCTTGGCGCGCTGCTCTTGATTGGGGAGGCGCAGCCAATGCGCAAGCCGAACTCCCAGCGCGTCTGACGCGGGCGTAAAATCTGATGTAGGCTCAATCTGCATGATTTCTCGTTTTTGGATTGGACCTGAAAGACGGCAGGACGGGCGCGCAGCAGGCGGAAGTATAACACGCGCCACAACTGTTGTCTAAGAGGGAATCGGTTGCCTTAGTGGCGGCGCGGCATCCAATCAGGCCGAGGCGGTGATTTGCCGCGCGTCGAACAAGCGGAAACCGGCGATGACGATGCAGGCGCCGATTGCGCACATGAGCGCGTTCAGGCTGAAGAATGGCGCCGGACCCAGGTTGTCGTAAGCCCAGCCGAAGAGTGAACCGGTCAAGAGCAGCGCGATGCTCGGCATCGTCACCTGCAGGATGGCTTGGTTGGTGGCGGCGTTGCGCGGATGGCTGATGGCGTTGACCAGCGTGAAGGAAGACAACTGATAGCAGGGCCAAACCACGCCGCGCAATATCAGCAGCGGCGCCAGCAGCAAGGTGCTTTGCACGACGCCGAGCAAGAAGGCGAAGAGCGCCGTGCCAAGCATGCCAATAATATAGGCGACGCGTATACGAAATCGCGGCAAAATGGCGTCCATCAGAAAGAAGAAGGGAAACTCGACCGCGCCCATCAGCGCCGCCCATAAGCCGATATGCGCCGATGCCACGTCCAGGTTCTGATTGAAGTGGATGAATATGAAACTGTACATATTGTATGTGCCCATGGACACGAAGAATTGGCTGGCCGCCATGACATAGAAGCCGCGATTGCGTGGCTGTTTGCCGTCTTCCTCGACTTTGGCCTTGTCTTTAGAACCCTCAGGGAAGATGGTTGACGACAGCATGGTGAGCAGCGCGATGGCAGCCGCCACCCAGAACAGCAGGGGATAACCGCCCATTGCGAATAGCTGCCCAGCCAGCAGGCTTGCCAATGTGAAACCCAGCGAGGCGAAGGAGCGCAATTGCCCGAGGACGGCTTTGCCGCGGCTCAGCAGAAAGGTGATCGTCAGTTGCATGCCGAGCGTCAGGCTCGGGCTGATCGTGAGGCGGGAAAGCAGCACGGCAAGCACAAGCAGCAAGTGATGCGGCGCCAATGCGAAGGTGATATTCGCCAGCGCGAAGCCGCCCATATAGATTATGAACAGGCGGCGATGCAGCATGAGCCGGTCGGCGATTTGATTGAAAAGCGGCGTAAGCGCCAGCGAAAGCAAGGCGCCTGCGCTCCCTAGCGTGCCAATCAGCGTGCCAGAGAAGCCTTGGTCGGTAAGGAATACGTTGACATAGGGCCAGACGATGCCGATTCCGCCCAAGCTCAAAAACTGAAGCGCGACCAGGCGGACGGAGCCGAATCGATTGCGAACGATGAAGAGCTTCGACACGGGGCGGCCTGTTTCCAGCGGGCTTGCCTGTGTGACTGATGATTCACATTATACGCCGCGAGTCAGCGAAAACCTACGTTTGTCTCGCCGCCTTGGCGGACGATCAGGCGCGCTGAGTCTATTGACGGGCGTCAAAAAGGCGGAAGCCGGCGATCACGATGACTACGCCGAAAGTGGCGGCCAGCGCGCATAAGGCATAGAAAGCGCCGGCGCCCAATTGATCATAGGCATAGCCGTAAAGCGAGCCGGTGAGCAGCAGCGCGAGCCCCGGCATGGTCACCTGCACGATGGCTTGGTTGGTGGCGACATTGCGCGGATGACTGATCTCGTTCATCAGGCGGTAGCATGACAATTGGTAAGCGGGCCAGGACAAGCCACGGAAGACGAAGATGAGCAGCAGCAAAGGCAAGCTTGGCACGATGCCAATGCAGAAGGTCGTCAGGCAAATGCCGACGATGCCAAAAATGTAAGTGACGCGCAGCCGCACACGAGGCAGCAGGGCGTCGGTCAAATAATAGAAGGGGAACTCCACGACGGCGAGCAGCGCCGCCCACACGCCGATATGCGAAACGTTGACGCCCAGGTTCTGGCTGAGGTGGATGAACAGAAAGGCGAATGCGTTGTGCGTGCACATGGCGACGAAGAATTGGCTGGCGGCCAGGACATAGATGCCGCGGTTTCGCGGCTGTTTGGGTCCGGTATCCGGTTTTGCCTTTTCTTTTGGCTTGGCGGGGAAGATGGTCGCAAGCTGAATGCTGATCAATGACAAAACTGCGCCAGCGGTGAAGGTCAGCGAATAACCGCCGAGGGCGAAGACTTGCCCAGCCAGCGCGCTGGAAGCGGCGAAACCCAGGGCGGAGAACGAGCGCATCTGGCCAAATATCGTCCTGCCGCTGCGCAGCAGTTGCGTCAGCGTCAATTGCGCGCCGAGCGTCATGCTTGGACCAGTTGTGATCCGGAACAGCAATACGCCAAGGATCACCAGCCAGTGATTGCGGGTCGTGGCGAAAATAATGCTGGCAAGGGCGAATCCGCCAAAATAGAGCATCAAGAGGCTGCGATGCAGCATGAAGCGGTCGGCGATTTGATTGAGCAGCGGCGTAAGCACCAGCGTCAATATCGCGCCCGCGCTAGCGAGCGTGCCGATCAAGGCGCCGGAAAACTCGAGTTCTGTGAGATAGAGATTGATATAAGGGTAGACCATGCCCAACCCGGCCGTGCTGAATAATTGCAAGGCGACCAGGCGCATAGAGCCGAAGTGATTGCGCAGGGCTAGCAGTGCTGACATTCTTCCTCGGCTCGGCAAATTGCGGCGGGCTGTTATCTCGCTAGGACGCTGTGAAGGGCAGGAACTATAGCGACAGCGCCGAAACCAGCCCGAATTGAATCGCTATAGCATAAATGCTATGCTGAATTTAACGAAGAGTCTATTGTGGTGACAAGCTGATGACATTGGAAAAACAGGGAGAAACGCTGTTCTCCGGCTTTGACTTCTACAATTGCGATATGCACTTCACGGACAAGCAGAAGGCGCTGCGACAGGAAGTGCGCGATTTCGTCGAATGTGAAGTGCTGCCGGCGATCAACCCGTATTGGGAACGGGCCGAATTCCCCTGGGAGATCGCGCGCAAGCTGGTCGATCTGCCAATTATTGGCGGCGCGCTGCACGAGCATGGCGCGGCCGGGCTCGATCTGGTCGAGATGGGCTTGGTCATGTACGAGTTGAGCAAGGGCGACGGCAGCGTCTGCACCTTCTATGGCGTGCATTCGGGCTTGGCGATGGGCTCGATCGGCTTGCTTGGCGATGCGGAGCAGAAAGCGCGCTGGCTGCCAGACATGGTCAAGCTGGAGAAGATCGGCGCCTTTGCCTTGACCGAACCCGATGTCGGCTCTAACGCCTCGCAGGTGAAGACCCGCGCCCGCAAAGACGGCGATGGCTACATCCTCAACGGCGCCAAGCGCTGGATCGGCAATGCTTCCATCGCTGATATCTTGATCATTTGGGCGCGCGATGAAGAGACAAACAGCTTTGGCGGCTATGTCATCGAGGATCCCAACGATAAAGAAGGCCTCAGCATCAATGATATCTGGGGAAAGATTGGCAAACGCGCCGTGCTCAACGCCGACATTAGCTTGCGGGATGTTTATGTGCCGGCGGCGAACAAGCTGGCATACGTGAATCGCTTCAGCGATATGGCGCAGGTGCTGGGCTTGGGGCGTTATTGCGTCGCTTGGGAAGCGGCGGGCGTGGCGGCCGGCGCCTTTGAGCTGGCGCTGAAGTACACAAAGGAACGCGAACAATTCGGCAAGCCGATCGCCGGTTTTCAGTTGATACAGCACAAGCTGGTGGAAATGGCGACCGAGATCACGCTGATGCAGACGCTTTGCCTGCAGCTGTCACATTTGATCAACAACGGACAGCTCACAGCAGGCACGGCCTCGCTGGCGAAGTACAACAATGCCCGCAAGGCGCGTTATGTGACGCAGTTGGCGCGCGAATGCCTGGGCGGAAACGGCATCATCATCGACAACCACATCGCGCGGCTTATGCTTGATGCCGAGGTGATTTACACTTACGAAGGCACGAATGAGGTCAACCTGCTGCTGGTGGGGCGGGAGTTGACTGGCTTGAACGCATTTGTGTGACATGGGTGAGTACAGGCTTTATGACAGCAGGAATCGATTTTTCTACATAAACCAATGTCATTTATTGAAGCTAGCTTTTAGCTTTACTTGACAAGCCTATTGTTTGTCAGTAAACTCGCCATGTATTGGTGGACAATATAGTTGACAAGCACTTGGACAGAAAATCAAGGATAATGTCTGAATGACTACCCATCCATTCATAAAGTTTCCGCCAGACCTTGGTGAGTTTCCGGCTCGCGTCTGGCTTCTATTGGGTGAAATTCAGGCCAGAATTGACCATATCAAGAAACTGCCTATACCGCGCGATGAAAGCAACCTATTGCGCCGTATGTATCTCACGAAGGGGGTACACAGTACCACGGCAATTGAGGGCAATTCCTTCTCCGAAGAAGAAGTCGAAAGAATTATCGCAGGAAAACTGCAAGCGCCGCCGTCTCGCGAGTATCAACAGCAACAGATCGACAATATGGTTGAAGCATTCAACGTTGTGGGCAAGACGCAGTTGGGCGGGTCAAGTACGCCGTTTTCTATGGAATTGCTCAACAGTTATCATGCGATCATATTGAACAATCTGGAAGACAGCCTCGCAGACAGCGTTGTAATTGGTACGCTGCGTTCGCACCGGGTCATGGTAGGGCGCTATCTTGCTGCGCCTCCCGAAGAATGCCCACAGCTTGTCGACAAGTATTGCGACTGGCTCAATCAAGAAATGCCGGCGCCTGATGGATATGAGATTGCTGGTCAAATCATAAAAGCTATGGTGGCGCACGTGTATTTCGCTTGGATTCATCCGTACGGTGACGGGAATGGTCGGATGACCAGGCTCATAGAGTTCGTGATATTATTGCGGGCGGGAGTTCCAGATGTTGCTGCTCATTTACTGAGCAATTTTTACAATAAGACTCGTGACCAGTATTATGCGCATTTGCAGGCTTCGCATGGTGAATATCGAGACGGTTCTTATCCAGAGAAAAGTAACCTTCTCGGCTTCATTGAGTATGCACTACAAGGATTCAAGGACGAGTTGGATGAACAGTTTATGATGGTCCATGCCATGCAGCTACGAATCATATGGCACGATTACATTCATGCTGAGTTTCGCAAGAGGTTTTCAGAAAACCTGTCAGCGTCACGTCAGCGGCAGAAACGATTGATATTGGACTTGACTATTCACAGATTTGACGAAGCGGTTAGTAAGGATGAAATTAGAGACGTGTCAAATGCACTCTATATGGCCTACGCTGAAAGGAATAAGCGAATGATTCAGCGAGATCTAAATGCTTTGGTCGATATGGAGTTGTTGAGTCACGATGAAACTGGCTACAAGCCGAACACGGATATTCTGATGGGCTTTTTCGCCAACACTCGAACCGGCACTGAGTAAACAGTTTTCAAAATGCAAGAAAAGAGCGCGCCGCCTGGCACGCTCTTCTGCATTCTCAGTGGCGGCTTGCCACCCGGCGCAACTACCCCTCCATCATCGCGCCGGCGAGGTTTTCGCCCATGTTGATCTCCGCCAGCGCCGCTATCGCCAGCTTGCCCGCAATTCCGGTCGGCGGGTTGGGCGCCCAATCGGCCAGGAATTCAGTGGTGAAGGCTTTGCCGGCATCGTTAGCCGCCAATGATCCTTCTTCGCTGTCGAAAACACTGATACCCACAACCGTATCCGCGCCGTCATTCAATGCGAATTGCGCGAATAAGCCACCCGCCTCTTGCAGCGCCGGCAGCAGATGAGCGATAGCCAGGTCATTCGCTTCATCAAAATGCGCCAGGTCGAAGCCTTCGTAGAAGCGAATGCTGGCGTATAGGTCGCTAGGGCTATCATGTTCCGCTGCTTCGCTGCGCGCGGATACGTAGTTGATGGAAAGGGAACCTTCGAATATCTTCGGTGGATTGGGCAGCAAGGGCGCCACGTTCTGGACGATGAATTCACGCGCCGCGTCGTTGGAGGCCGAGGCTTGCTGCGCCGAATCGAACAGGCTGACCGTCGCCAGCCCGTCCTCCGCCGGCAGGAAGAAATAGCCGACGAAACCAGCGCTCTCGCGGATGATTGGCAAGAAGCCGTCAACGGTCAGGCGCGCGATCTCATCCTGGTCGGCCGGGTCAATGCCGTCGTAAAGGCGGACGCTTGCAAATACGCTGGTCTCGTCGGCGCCGTACTGCGCCAGGTTCAGGCCTTCCAGGATTGCCTCAACCGATGCCACGCCCAGACGTCCATCCACCACTAGCGGATCTTTGGGCAGCCAGTCGGCCATATATTCGGCGACAAAATCGGCCGCGATGTCGGAACCTCGCCGCAAGCTCTCTGCCGAATCCATGATCCGCAGCGCGACCGCCTTGTCAAGGCCGTCGCTGATCCCGTGATAGCTGAAGAGGCCGATTTCGCGCAAGTCTGGCAGCAAGTTAGACTCCATCAAGGCGACCGCTTCATCCAGCCGCGCCATGTCGAAGCCATCGTAGATCGCCAAAAGGGCGTGGAGCGGCGTGCTAAGGTCGCCGGGGTCAACCATATCAAGCATCAGCTGCGTGCTCAGCTCAACCGCGCCCTCGACGATCAGCGGCGGGTTGGGCAGCAGTGGCGCCAGACTTGTGGCAACAAAATCGCGCGCTTTATCGGTGGATGCCGCCGCTTGCTCGGCCGATTGGAATAGGCTGATCGCCGCCAGCGTCTCCCCCGCCGGCAGCAGATAGTAGCCGACGAAGCCATCACTCTCGCGCATGATTGGTAGAAAGCCGACTTCTACCAAGCGCCGGATCTCATCCTGGTCGGCCGGATTAACGCCGTCGTAAACGCGGACGCTGGCGAACATCGCGTCCACACTCGTGTCGTCCATAAGGTCGGCGCCGTCATTGAGGTCCGCCAGGACGGCGATGCTTACGCGGCCGCTGGCGGCCAGCGGCGCGTTTGGCAAGAATGCGGTCAGATGTTCGGCGACGAAATCACTGGCTTTTTCGTTGGAGGCCATGGCCGATGCTTCGGTATCGAAAATGCTAACCGCCGCCACTTCGCCGGCGCCGGTGTTCATCAGGTAGTAGCCGAAGAAGCCATCGGTCTCCCGCATGATCGGCAGGAAGCCGTCTTCAACGATGGCGACAAACTCGTCCAGATCATCGGCCTCGAAGCCGTCGTAGACGCGAATGCCGGCATGCAAACTGCTGACATCGCCATCAGCCATGCCGTCGAGCTGCTCGACGAAACCAATATTGACCGCGCCTTCGAAAGTACGCGGGGGGTTTGGCAGCAGCGGCGCCAGATTCTCCACGACAAATTCGCGCGCTTGCTCATTGGAAGCCAGCGCCTGCTCGCGCGTTTCAAAAACATTAATGGCTGACATCGTGGTTTCGCTGGTCTGCACGACGTAGTAGGCGATGAAGCCGTCGCTCGAGCGAATCAGCGGTACGAAACCTTCGCGCGCGATTCGTAAGCCTTCTACGAAGTCTGCCGGATTCAATCCGTCATATTGGCGGATGCTGATGAAGACGCTATCGTCCATCATAGCCTGCGCGCCAGCGGGTATGGACAAGCCCAATAGCAGGGCGAGCGTCAACAAGGTGACAAGGGTGAAACTCCTCTTGCGTTGGTTAGCAAGACTCTGCACTTTACTCCTCCTCGGGGTTCATAAGCCAGTCGGTGACTACAATTCTGTTGGCGAGCTGACTAGCTCCTGTTTCTCAGTGTAGAGGAATAAGGGCTGAAACTCAAACATATTGGCTTGGGCGAGGCAAGCAACGTTAAGAAACCGAGTGACAGGCGATGCGGCTATGGGCGCGCCCAATCGGGCAATTGCGCGTCCAGTTGAGCGAGCTCAGCGGCGGTGATGGGTCTGATTTCCGTGTCATGCAGGTGAGTATCGCGGTTCTCGACAATGAGGAAGCTCACGTCACGGGTGGCCAGGAGATTGTGCCAGACGCCAGCC
Source organism: Chloroflexota bacterium (assembly GCA_026706445.1). Taxonomy (GTDB): domain Bacteria; phylum Chloroflexota; class Anaerolineae; order Aggregatilineales; family Phototrophicaceae; genus UBA6055. The sequence goes on along the minus strand of JAPOYT010000100.1, from coordinate 8,100 downwards.
GGCACGTTATAGATGGCGCCTGCCTTCATCTCAACCGCCTGCAGCGCGCCGTCATCGGGACGCGTGAAGAGCAGCGCCCGTCCGCGCAGCAGGACAAATACCTCGTCGGTCTTGTTGTGTCTTTCGATCTCGTCGAGATTGCGCCGATCAAAGAGCGGCTCCCAATTTAGCAGGGCGGCCTGCCAGCCTTCGGTGAACACGAGGGGCGCGAAGCCCTCGCCCGCCCAATCATAGACTTCCAGCATAAAACCTTCGTCCCTTTACTTCGTCAAATGGGTTCTAGTTCGTTGTGTAGAAACTGATGTGAAATTTGTCAAAAGCGCGGGCGAGCCACCGCTGCGCGTAGACACTGCAGATCGCTCGCCCACTACAGCCTTACTGTTTTCTTGCCGGTGACTTATAGACAGCAGTCATACGCATTACTTCCTCAGTTTGGCATAATTCCTAAAGTTGAATGACTTGGCCGCTGCGGCTGCTTTCCAGTGCGGCGTCGATGATGCGCATATTGACCAAGCCCTCAGCGCCGCCGGGATTTGGCCTTTCGTCTTCCCGGATACAGTCGATGAAATGTGCCATTTGGCGATCGTACATGATTTGCGGGCACTGCTCTTCGCGCGCGGGCGGGTAACCGGGGTCGACTGTCGTCACCGTCTCCGCCGCGGGGTCGGGGATTTCCAAACGGGTCGGGAAGAGTTGGGCAAAGGCTTTGCTTCCATAAAGCTGCGTGCTCGCCTCCGGTCCGTCGGCATGGGGCCACCACCAGCCGGATTCGACGAATGATGTGGCGCCGCCCGCCCAGTTGATCCAAATGGCGCCGCTGTCATCGACATCGTATTCGGTATAATCGGTCGAAATCCGCGCGTAAACGCTGGATGGCGGCGGATCGCCCAGGAAATAGCGCGCGACATCAATCGCGTGGATGCCCATATCGGCCAAGGCGCCGCCGCCCGCGAACCGCGCTTCAATGAACCAGCCGCCGGGTCCCCAATTGACGTGTACGCCATAGCCTTTAGTGCGCAGAATTTTGCCCAAGCCGCCTTCGTCGATTTGCCGCTTAATCCAGTTGACCTCTTCGTCAAAGCGCCAGCAATGCGCGACCATCAATTTCGCGCCTGATCGCTCGCTTGCTCGCAGCATCCGCTCCGCTTCCTGCGTGTTCAGCGACATCGGCTTCTCGACCATGACGTGGACATGAGCCTCGAGGGCGGCGATCGCTTGGGGCGCGTGCAGGTAATTGGGCGTGCTAACCACAAGGATGTCAACATCGCCGGCGCGCAACAGTTCTTCGACTGTCGCGTATTGCCGGCTTATGTCGAATTGCGCCGCGTAATCGGCCATTGACGGGGATCTGTGATTGACGACAGCGACAAGGTCGACGCCGTCGATGCGCTGCGCCGCTCGCGCGTGCACTCGCGAGATATGTCCCGTTCCGCTGAAGGCGATTTTCAGGCTCATGACTTGTCTCCAATGCAATATGAATTGGCTTGCTCGCGATGGTCACAGTCGGCAAGGCAAAGAAGCGCATTGATATGTTGACATGTTTCACCCTAGACTGTTATCGTTTTGCTACACTATAGCGAACACGTTTTCCGCATGGTCGTGTTGCGCCAAGCCCGCGGTGTATATTATGCGGCTGCTCGAAACATAATGAATGCGGGCAGAAATGTATAGGCTAACTGGCAAATGAGGATGACGCATGCAGAACAGCGCTGGCTTCACCACGATCTTCGGACGCAACCTGATCGGCGAACTGCCGAACTTCGTCCATCAGCCGTACCTGGTAGTGACGATGCCGGATCTTTGGGATCTGTTTTCGCATCACTTTGATGACAATCTGGCTGGTCCTTACCTGGTCTCGACGATAGATGGCGACGAATTGAAGGGAGAAGTCGCCAATTTGCCGCATTGCAATTGCATCATCGGGCTGGGCGGAGGGCAGGCGCTGGATGTCGCCAAATATTTCGCTTGGTCGCTGCGGCTGCCGCTGTTTCAAGTGCCAACTTCAATGTCGGTCAACGCCGCCTTTGGGCATCGCACGGGCTTGCGCTTCAGCGGCAACGTGCGTTACATCGGCTGGGCGGTGCCGGAAGCGGTTTATGTCGATTACGATGTGATCCAAAACGCGCCGCCGGGGGTCAACCGAAGCGGCATCTGTGAAATCCTCTGCTATCACACGGGTCATGCCGACTGGCGCCTGGCGCATGCGCGCGGCAAGACCGAAGACAAATGGCCCTACGATCAGGAATTGGTTGATGAGGCGGCGGCGGTGATGGCGACCGTGATGGACGCGCTGGACGATATTCGCGAAGTCAATGAGAAGGGCATCCGCACATTGATGACGGCGAACCGTTGGGGCGGGGCGGCTTTCCATAACGCCGGCTGGAATCCGCGGCATATCGAAGGCGCCGATCACTTCTTGTTCTACGCGCTGGAGTATTACACCGGCAAGAAGTTCATCCATGGGCAGCCGGTCTGCCTGGGCATATACGTCGGCTCGCTGCTGCATGAAGACAAGCCGGCTGAGATGCTCGCCGCAATCGTCCGCGCCGGCGTCGATATTCGGCCGGAGGCGATGGGCATCGGCTGGGACGATGTGACCCATGCGCTGCTCAACATGCGCGAATTCGTGCGGCAGGCTGGCTTGTGGTATGGCATCTTCCACGAAGCAGAGATCGACGAAGCCTTCGCCGCGCGAGTGCGCGATAATGTCGAAGCGGCTTATGCGGGCTTGAGCCTGTAGATCATCTTTGGAATCACTCTGACGACGGTCAGTGATTTCGTTCAATTAACCTGAGGAGATAGCAATGTTCAAGAAAACGCTAGTTCTGGTTCTGCTTCTGGTCGTCTGTATGGCGCCCGCGGCGCGAGCAAACGGCGAATTGGACTGGATGCAATTCGCCGGCAGCGAGATCACCATTCTGATGCCGGAGCATCCTGTGCTTGATGGCATGCGCAGCGTGATGGACGAGTTTGAAGCGGCCACCGGCATCACCGTGAATGTGGAGGCGCTGGCTGAAAATCTATACTTCGACCGCATGGAAGTGGCTTTGCGCGCCGATGAAGGGGTGATGGATGTCTACATGGTGCCGATGGATTCAACCGCCTTCACGCAGTGGTCCAATGGCTTGATTCATCCGCTGACGCCATTCATTGAGGACGATCACATGACGGCGACCGCTTACGACTTCGCCGATTTCCCGGGCGGATTCACCCAGGCGACGCAATACCCGCCAGGAGACATGGACGCGCAGGACTACGCCATTCCTGTTTCCTTTGAAGCTTATACTCTCTTCTGGAATCAGGACATCGTCGATGAGTATTTGGACGGCGAGATTCCCGATACCATGGGCGGCTTGATTGAGGCGGCGCAAGGCATAAGCGAGGCGAGCGGCGGGTCGGTCGCGGGCGCGGTCATGCGTGGCATCCGTTCGCACACCATCATGGACACGGTCACCGGCATGGTCTTCAATAATTGGGGCGAAGCCGAAATGTCGCTGCCGTACAACGTCTGGTTTGATGGCGACTGGTCGGCGCCGCAACTGACCGATGAGCGCGTCACCGCCGGCTTGTCGCATTACGCCGGCATGATGTCCGCCGGTCCGATTAACGTGCAAGCGCTCGATTGGCCCGATGCCAGCTTGCTCTTCCAGCAAGGGCGCGCCGGCTTCTTCATCGACGCCAGCCTGTTTGGTCCCGGCTTTGAAGATCCGGATGCTTCCGCGGTAGCCGGCAAGACCGGTTACGCCGTCATGCCGCCGGTGGAAGCGGGCGGCGCTTCCTGGACCGGCCACTGGATGTGGGGCATCGGCATCCCCGCCAACGCCCAGAATCCGGAAGCGGCTTGGTACTTCATCCAGTGGATGACAAGCCCGGACATTGAGCCGGTCATCGGCGCCTTTCACGGCGGCGCGACGCGCGTCTCCACCTGGGACAAAGCCGAGTATGTCGACGCCTTGAATCCGCTTTATGTCGAGACGGTGCTGGAAGCGATGCAGACCTCGCGCACGACGGTCGTCTTCCGCGAAGGCTGGAGCGAATACGCCCTGGTCATAGTAGACGCGATCCAAGATATGTATGGCGGCATGGCGCCAGCGGACGCCACCGCCAAAGCGCAGCAGCGCATCTTGGACATGGATGGGTAATGCCCCGTTTCTGAAAACAACGAAGCCTCCTCACCCAGATTGAGGAGGCTTTGAGTATAGTCTATGGTCCGCTAGAGACGTTGCGCTGAGACATATCCGCAGTAACGCGTGATTGATTTGAGCCCTCAATTCAATTTGGTCACAATGACGAACAGATTGCCAATAGCGACGGCGAGTGATACAAGGATAGCAAGCGCTGCCCCACCGCCAGTGATGCGATTCTGCCAATTCTTGACGCCCTTTACATCATCCCGAAGTGACTTGGTCTGCTCATCAATTTTCTCGTTCAGGACACGATGTGATTCTTGAATTGCCGCGTTCAATTCTTTAGTCTGTTCAACGATCAGTTCGCGCACGAAATCCTTGGTGGCGAGGTGCTTCATTTCGCCCTCAATCGCTGCGATGCGTTCTCCAAGATCTTTGGACTGTGGCTGTTCACTCATTGATGTTTGAGGCCCTATTCTATGTTTAGCTCGTTCAGTCCTTTCATTGCATACGTAAACTTAGCACATGATTGAACTGTTTGTCAATTTACTCAGCAGTTCCATTCATTGCAGTTCGCTAGACATATCAGCCAAAATCTCTGCGTTGAACTGACTTCATACGATTGTATTCCTTTTGTTTGCGGTTCACATGGCCAATAGCCGTTTAGGTAGTAAACACCTACGATAACACTGGACTTGGGGAAAGTATCCGCCCGTGCCCTCACCCCACAGCAACCGAGTCGCGTACTGGGTCATCGCGCCCGCCGTTTTCGTCCTCGCGCTGACTTCGCTATATCCGGCGCTTGCGTCTCTTGCGCTGAGCTTCTTCAATTGGAATTGGGGCGTCCAATTCGACTTCGTCGGCCTTCGCAATTACCTTGATCTCTTTCGCAGCGCCGAATTTTGGCAGGTGCTGGTTCAGACCTTCCTCTTCGCTGTATGCGCGACCGCGTTGGAGCTCGTGCTGGGCATTGCGCTAGCGGTGGTTGTGGATCGTCTTAAATTCGGCGCCGGCATCATACGCACCCTGCTGCTGACGCCGCTGATGGTCTCCGGTATCATCGTGGCGCTGATGTCCAAGATCGTGCTTGATCCGATGCTGGGCATCGTCAATTACGTATTGATTTCGCTGGGATTCCCGCCGTCGCCCTTTTTCGGCACAACCGCTACTGCCATGGGCACCGTGATCATGGTCGATGCCTGGTGGCAAACCGCTTTTGTCTTCATCATAGTGCTGGCGGGGCTGCAGAGCTTGCCAATCGAACCCATCGAAGCGGCGCGTGTTGATGGCGCCAATAGTGTGAATACTTTCTTCCGCGTAAAGCTGCCGATGCTGCGTCCTGTGCTCTTCACCATTCTGATATTCCGCACCATCGATACGTTGAAAGTTTTTGATATCATCTTCGGCACCACCGGCGGCGGACCGCAGATCGCCACCGAAGTCATGCAGACGCTGGCTTATCGCAAAGCCTTCAGCTTTCTGAAAATGAGCGAAGCGATGACGGTCATGGTCATCTTCTCGCTGATTGTGTTGGCGATCAGCCTCATTTACCTGCGCCTTGAAGAGCGCATGGACGAGCATGGTTATTAACGCTCGGCGCGATCAGATGGAGCGGCTGCTGGCCTACTTGATTTCGCTAGCGGCGATACTGCTCACGCTTTTTCCTATCGTCTGGCTGCTCAGTGTTTCGTTGAAGACGCAGCGCGACGCCTTCGCCATGCCGCCGAAGCTCATATTCGAGCCGATCGCCGATCATTTTCTCGGCTTGCTTGAGCGGCCCGGCTTCGTCGAGGCCTTTATGAACTCGGTTCATGTCACCGCGCTGGGCGTCATTTTTGCCATCGCAATCGCGGTCTTCGCCGCCTACGGCATTCATCGCTTCAACTTCCGCGGCAAGAAGCTCTTTGGCGTTTGGCTGCTGCTGGCTTATATGCTGCCCGAGTTCTTATTCATCATTCCGATGTATGTGCTTTACCAGCGCATCGGCTGGTACGATACGCATATTGGCTTGGCGCTGGTGTATCAAGTGCATTCGCTGCCCTTCGCCGTCTGGCTGATTCGCAGCTTCTTCAAGGAGGTTCCCGCCGAATTGGACGATGCCGCGCGGATTGACGGTTGCGGTCATCTCAAGACCTTGCGCCATGTCTACATCCCGCTGGCGGCGCCGGGCATATCAGCCACCGCCATTTTGACCGCGATCTGGATCTGGAATGAATTGACAATTGCGCTATCGCTGACCTTCAGCGACGCGCAGACGATCACGGTGGCGGTCGCCTCTTTCCGCGGTTATACCTCGATCAACTGGGGGCAAATGTCAGCCGCTTCGATTGTGGCCATTGCGCCGATGCTGGTCTTTGCGGTGTTCGCGCAGAAGTATATCGTCAAGGGACTGACGCTGGGGTCTCTAAAAGGGTAAAGTTATGGGGCAAACCGCGCGGTAGTCAGGAGCTGCAATATGCCAAAACTCGCCATCCACGGTGGTTCGCCGGCAAAAACCAAAGCCTTCCCCGCCTGGCCCATCTACGACGAGCGCGAACGTGAAGCGCTGAACGAAGTGCTGGAGAGTGGCGTCTGGTGGCGGACGCCCGGCACCAAGACCTTGGCTTTTGAGCGGGAGTTCGCCGCCTATCATCAGGCGAAGCACGGCATCGCCGTCACCAACGGCACGCACGCGCTAGAGGTTGCGCTGGCGGCGATGGGCGTTGGAAGCGGCGACGAGGTCATCGTGCCCAACGCTACCTTTGTCGCGACGGCGAGCGCAGTTCTCTTTGCTGGCGCGCTGCCGGTGCTGGTCGATGTCAGCGCCGACAGCTACTGCATTGATCCCGAACTGGCGGAGGCGGCGATTACGGAGAATACGAAGGCGATCATCGCGGTGCACATGGGCGGACGGCCAGCCGATCTCGATCAGCTGGCGGCGGTTGCCGAGAAACACGACATTTTGCTGCTGGAAGACGCGGCGCACGCCCATGGCAGCGAGTGGCGCGGGCGCAAGGTGGGCGCATTTGGCATCGGCGGCACGTTTAGTTTCCAGGCGAGCAAGACGATGACCGCCGGCGAGGGCGGCATGATCATCAGCGACGATGACGATTTCGAGCGGCTGGCGCGGTCGACGCATGATTGCGGCCGCCTGCCGGGCGAATGGTTTTATGACCACTTCATGTATGGCTCAAATTATCGGCTCAGCGAGTGGCAGGGCGCGGTTTTGCTGGCGCAGCTGACGCGGCTTGATGAGCAGACCAGCCGCCGCCATCAAATGGGCCGCATGCTGGATCGCCTGCTGAGCGAGATTCCGGGCATCTCGCCGCAGTCTCTCGATAGTCGCATCACGCGCAATGGACAGTACGCTTATATCTTCCACTATGACAAGCGCGCCTTCAGCGGGGTCGAAACTTTGCGCTTTGCCGAGGCGCTGGAAGCGGAGGGCATCCCGACGCAAGCGCCTTATCCGCCGCTGCATAAACTGGAACTGTTCACAAGCGGCGCCTATCGCGATCGGCTGAGCGGCGCGCAGGCGGAAGCAAGCCACGACTTCCTCAATGATGCGTTTCCCAATTCGGAGCGCGAGGCTTGGGAGACGGTCTGGATCACGCAGAACGCGCTCCTGGGCGATGAAGAGGATATGAGCGAAATCGCCGCCGCTATTTTTAAGATACAAGAAAACGCGCGCGACTTGCTTTGAGTTCCTTTGAGGCGCGGGCGGGCGACATGGTATATCGCCCCTGTTTACGTTGCGAGCGGCAAACCCCCACCCCCGGCCCCCTCCCCCATAAAGAGGGTCGCGTAGACACTGACCTTCGGAGGGGGAGCTAAGCACGGCGCGGTGCAAGGTATTTTGCGTGGGCGGCGGCATGGTCGCGCGTGTGTCTACATAAATCACTTGTCTGGAAAACTGTAGGGCGAGCCACCGGCTCGCCCCTGTTTACGTTGCGAGCGGCAAACCCCCACCCCCGGCCCCCTCCCCCATAAAGAG
>JAPOYT010000017.1 GCA_026706445.1 Chloroflexota bacterium | reverse complement strand
CGAAATCGACAACCCATTGCGCATAAGATTTTCGCATGACTAACTTGGAACTACTTCTCTGCCTCTGTGGTGAATCAAGCATCTACAAGGATACGCAAATGAACCGCACACTCTTCGCCGCTGATTGCCTCGACATCCTCAACGACAGCGCCGCCCTGCCCGACGCCTCCATCGACCTCATCTACCTCGACCCGCCCTTCAACTCCAACTCGAAGTACAACCTGCCCTTCAAAGGCCGCGACAAAACGCACAAGCCGGTCGAAGCTTTCGTCGACATCTGGAAGTGGAGCGACCAGGATGCCGAGACGCTCGACGAATTGCAGCGCGACCCGCGGACACGCCCGCTGGCGACCATCATTAAGTTTTCCCTTGATATAGAATCGACACCAAGGAGGCGGGGGGGGGGGGCAGCACAAGTCTAGGTTCATACTTATTGAATATGGCGCTGCGCCTGCGGGCGCTGCGGCGCGTGCTGAAGGACACGGGCAGCATTTATCTGCATTGTGATCCGACCGCCAGCCACTATCTCAAGCTGTTGATGGATGCGATTTATGGACATAAGTTTTTCCTCAATGAAATAATTTGGAAAAGAACAACAGCCCATGGAGACGCGAAACGCTTTAGCCGAGTACATGATGTAATCTTGTTGTATTCCGTTTCAAAAAAATTTCTATGGAATAAGGTTTATCTTCCGTACGACGACAATTACATTGCTTCAACATTTAAGTTCAAAGAGAAAGACGGAAGAAAGTACGCAGCGGATGATTTAACAGGGGCTGCGTTGTCTGGTGGTGGATATACATACGATTGGAACGGACATACCCGAGTCTGGTTCTGTCCAATCCAAACTATGATTAGATACGAAAAACAGAATAGGTTGCATTACAGTTCCACGGGTCTTGTCTATCGTAAGCGATACTTGAATGAGACAGAAGGTAAAGCACCTAGCGATATGTGGTGGGATATCTCTCCAGCAAGGAGAATAGAACGCCTCGGCTACCCAACACAAAAGCCCCTCGCCCTGCTGGAGCGCATCATCAAAGCCAGCAGCAACGAAGGCGACACCGTGCTTGATCCCTTCTGCGGCTGCGGCACGACCGTCCACGCCGCCGAGTCGCTGGGGCGCAAGTGGATCGGCATCGACATCTCCAAGTTCTCGACCGGGCTCATCCGCGACCGCATCTTGCACAATTTCAAGTACCTCAACGCCGATGATATTGACCTGCGCGGCAGTCCCGGTTCAGTCTTTGAAGCGCGGGTATTGGCGCGGCAGGATCCCTTCGAATTTGAGAAGTGGGTTTGCGGATACATCGGCGCCGAGGGCATGTTCCGCGAGCCGGGCGAAAAGGGCGCCGACGGCGGCGTTGATGGCGTGCTCAAGTTCTTCCCCGTGCGCGAGGGGGTGAAGGTCAAGCCCGAATACGCTATCGTCCAGGTCAAAGGCGGTAAGGTTAGCCCGGATTCCGTAAAGGCGCTGCATGAAACCGTGCGCCGCTACGAAGCGACGGCGGGCGTCATGGTCTGCTTCGGCGATCAGTTGGGCACGGTCGAGAATCAGCGCGTCAAAGCGACCTTCAGCGATGCCTGGGGCAGCTATCCGGTCATTCAGGGCTTCAGCGTCGAGAGTCTGCTGAGCGACGGGCAGTTGGATTTGCCGCTCTATGGCTACAAGCGGCGCGGCGCCATGCTGGGGCTGTGAGGGAATGTAAATTACCCCCCCCATCCCCCGGCCCCTTCCCCCAGAACGAGGGAAGGGGAGCTTCTAGACCAATTTGCGCGGAGTAAAGTCCCTCCATGCTTGTGGGGTCGCGCAGGCACAGACCCGCCGGGGAGGGATTTAGGGTGGGGGGAAAGGTGGGGGCGCGGCAAATGTCAAAACCAGTCACCATTCAAGACATCCGCGTCATCCTGACCCAGCCGGGCAAATCGCGCCTCTGCATCGTCAAGGTCATCACATCCGAGCCGGGGCTTTACGGCTTGGGCTGCGCCACCTTCACGCAGCGCATTTTCGCGGTGGCGACCGCCATTGAACGCCACCTGAAACCCTTCCTGCTCGGGCGCGATGTCGACCGCATCCAGGAGATCTGGACTATGTCGATGACGCATGGTTATTGGCGCAATGGTCCTGTGCTGAACAACGCCATCTCCGGCGTCGATCAGGCGCTGTGGGACATCAAGGGCAAGCGGGCTGGCATGTCGGTCTGTGATCTGCTGGGCGGCAAATCGCGCGAAGCGGCGCATGTTTATGTGCACGCCGATGGCGGCGGCAAGGAAGAAGTCGCCGACAATGTACGCGTCTATATGGAGCAAGGTTTCCGTTTCATCCGCGTGCAAATGGGCGGTTACGGCGGGCAGGGAAGCCCGATTGTCAAGCCGCGGAACGCCCCGGCCGGCGCCTACTTCGACCCGCGCGACTATTGCCGCCAAATGCTCGATATGATCGCCTATGTCCGCGAGCAGGTGGGCGAGGAAGTCGAGCTTTTGCATGATATCCACGAGCGGCTCGCGCCCATCCACGCGGTCGAATTCGCCAAAGATGTCGAGCAATTCAAGCTCTTCTTCCTCGAAGACGCGCTGGCGCCCGAGGACATCCACTGGTTCCGCCATATACGAAATCAGTGCGCGACGCCGCTGGCAATGGGCGAGCTTTTCAACAATCCGCATGAGTGGCGGCTGCTGATACAGGAGCGGCTGATCGACTTCATCCGCATGCACATCAGCCAGATGGGCGGGATCACGCCGGCGCGCGACGTCGCCATCTTCGCCTCCATCTATGGCGTCCGCACCGCCTGGCATGGACCGAGCGACACTTCGCCCGTGGGCCACGCCGCAAACTTGCAGCTTGACCTCTGGCATCCCAATTTCGGTATCCAGGAATGGTATCGCCCATCGGAACTGGATTACGCGATCTTTCCGGGCTTGCCTGTCATCGAGGACGGCTATCTCTATCCCAATGCGCAGCCGGGGTTGGGCATCGACATTGATGAGAAATTGGCGGCGAAATATCCCTGCGAAGACATCGTCGAGGAATGGACGCAGACGCGCCTGCCCGATGGCAGTCCGGCGCGGCCCTGAGCTATGTTGATGACATTTCGCATGTCGCGGACTATAATGGCAATGAATGAACAAGGAGCTTGGGCATGGCTATCAATCGCTCTCCAGTCATGACTGTCGAAGACTATTTCGAATGGGAATTGCAGCAGGAGCGCAAGCACGAATACATTGATGGAGCGGTCTACGAGATGCCCGGAGTCAGTTTCAATCACGACATAATCGTAAGTAATCTAATCTACATGTTTGTGAATTGCCTCGACCGCGCGCGCTTTCGCTTTCATACCGCCGAACTACGCGTACAAGCCAGCCCGAGCCGCTATGTCTACCCCGACCTCACCATAGTAAGAGGTCGCTCTCTTGCTTCTGACGTCAGTGAATACAACCTCATCAATCCCTATGTCGTGCTTGAAGTGACATCGCCTTCCAGCATGGATCGCGATCGAGTCGACAAACTCAGCTATTATTTCGATTTGCCGACAATCGAAGCTTATCTCATTGTAGACCAGCACCGCGTTTGCGCAGAGTTGTATACGCGAGGCGATTCCGGCTGGCAGCGGCAGATTTATACCGAGTTGAATGATGTGATATCGCTGGCGATGCTAGACTGTGAATTGTCGCTTGACCAAGTGTATCTCGGTATTGCTTTCGAGGAGACCTAGCCCGAAATTTCCGCCGGATTACACACATTCGCCGCCTTCCCCTCCAGCAAGAAATCGACGATCAACTGCGCCGCTTCGACCGCGACCGTAATCTGCGCGTCCGATGTGCTCGCCGCCAGGTGAGGCGTGTGCAGGACATTCGGCAATCCGATAAGCGGATGATCGGCCGGCGGCGGTTCTTGCTCATAGACATCAAGCGCCGCGCCCGTGAATCGGATAGCCTGGGCTGCTGGTGACAATTTGACGGCTTCGGGGTATGATGTTGAAATAGGAATTGGGCAGAGGTTGAAAATGGCAATCCAGACAAAAACTGCCATGTCGGTGGACGAATACTTTGAATGGGAACAGCTCCAAGAGCGCAAGCACGAATACATCGACGGAGAAGTCATCGAGATGCCGGGAGTCAGCGACACACACGACGCCATTACCGTGAACATTATCTATCTCTTCATGAGCTGTCTCGACCGGCTGCGCTTTCATTTGCGCACCGCCGAAATGCGCGTGCAAGTCAATCCGAGCCGCTATGTCTACCCCGATCTCACCATAGTCTGCGGCCGCCCCGCCTTTGCTGACGCTAGCGAATACAACCTCATCAACCCCTATGTTGTGCTCGAGGTGACATCGCCTTCCAGCGAAGAACGTGACCGCCTTGACAAACTCAGCTATTATTTCGATTTGCCTACAATCGAAGCTTATCTCATTGTTGACCAGCACCGCGTTTGCGCAGAGTTGTATACGCGAGGCGATTCCGGCTGGCGGCGGCAGATTTATACCGAGTTGAATGATGTGATATCGCTGGCGATGCTAGACTGTGAATTGTCGCTTGACCAAGTGTATCTCGGTATTGCTTTCGAGGAGACCTAGCCCGAAATTTCCGCCGGATTACACACATTCGCCGCCTTCCCCTCCAGCAAGAAATCGACGATCAACTGCGCCGCTTCGACCGCGACCGTAATCTGCGCGTCCGATGTGCTCGCCGCCAGGTGAGGCGTGTGCAGGACATTCGGCAATCCGATAAGCGGATGATCGGCCGGCGGCGGTTCTTGCTCATAGACATCAAGCGCCGCGCCCGCCACTTTCCCGCTCTTCAGCGCCGCCGCCAAGTCGCTTGAATCAATCAGCGCGCCGCGCGCCGCATTGATAATGCGAACGCCTTCTTTCATCGTCGCAATCGTTTCGGCCTTGATCATGCCGCGCGTTTCGTCGGTAACCATGGCGTGCAGCGTCAGATAATCGGCGCTGGAGAAAACCTTGTCAAGCGCAAGCAGCGGCACATTGATCGCCTCGGCGATGGCCGGCGGCAGATAGGGGTCGTGGGCGATGACGGTCATTTCGAAGGCTTGCGCGCGCCTTGCGATCGCCTGCCCGATGCGCCCCAAGCCAATGATGCCGAGCGTCTTGCCCTTGAGCTCGACGCCGGTGAAGGTTTTTCGGTCCCAGCGCCCTTCCGCCAGCGACTGATGCCCAGGCGCGATATGCCGCGAGAGCGCGATCATCAAGCCGAAGGCGTGCTCGGCGGTGGAAATGGTGTTGCCGCCGGGCGTGTTCATCACAGTGACGCCGCGAGCAGTCGCCGCCGCCAGATCGACATTATCGACGCCGACGCCGGCGCGCGCGATCGCCATCAATTGCGGCGCGGCAGCCATCAAATCGGCATCGGCTTTCACCCCGCTGCGGATGATCAGCGCCTGAGCCTCAACGACCGCTTCCAAAAGCGCCGCGCGCTCCATCTTGCCAGGCGCTGATACGTATATTCCCGCGCTCGCTTCTAGGATATCGATCGCATTCTGGTGCACATTGTCCGGAATGAGAACGTGGAACATGTGATTCTCCGCTTTTGTCCTCTCCCCTTCCCTCATTTTTGAGGCAGGGGATGGGGATTAAGCCTGCGCCATGAAGGCATCAATGCCCTCGAGCACTTCGCGCAGCATTTCCATTGTCACATCGCCCATGTGTGGCAGGCGGAAGGTCTCGCCCTTGATTTTTCCGTAGCCCTTGTCCATGGCGAAGCCGACTTCGTTTTTCATGAAGGCGCCCATGTCGTTGACATTGACGCCGCGCGTATTCGATACCGTTGTCACCGTGTCGCTGCGATAGCCATCTTGCGCGTATAAGCCGAAGCCGCGCTCCAGCGTCCATCTGTGCGTTGCGTCACGCATCGCCCGGTGCCGCGCCCAGCGCGCTTCAATGCCTTCGGCTAAAATCGCGTCCATCTGCGCATCGGCCGCGTACATCAGCGCAATTGGCGGCGTCGCAGGCGTATTATTCTTGCGCAAGGATTTCTCCAGCGTCAGCAGGTCAAAATAATAGCCGCGGTGTGGGATGGATTTCGCTCGCTCCAGCAGGCGGTCGCTGACGGCGGCGAAGGCGATCCCGGGCGGCAAGGCGAAGGCTTTCTGGCTTGATGTCAGGGCGATGTCGATGCCCCAGTCATCCACCCGCAGTTCGGTACCGAGGAAGCCGCTGACCGTATCGACGAAGAAGAGCGTGTCGTCGTGCTGATTGACTGCCGCGCCTATTGAGGGAATCGGATTGGTGACGCCCGTGCTGGTCTCGTTGTGCACGGCGCAGACGGCATCATAGCTCGCTTTCGAAAGCGCATCGGCGACCATGTCCGGCCTATGCGCGCAGCCCCATTCCACCTCAATCGTTTCGACTTGCTTGCCGTTGGCGCGGCTGATATCAGCCCAGCGCTCGCTGAAGGCGCCGCCGGTCAAATGCAAGACTTTGCGATCATCACGCACGCCACAGCGGATGGCGCCCTCCCACAAGCCGCTGCCCGACGAGCCGCTGACGACGACGCGACTTTCGGTGAAAAACGCGTGTCTTAGCTTGGCTTGCAGCCGCGCGAAGAGTTCCGCGAATTCCGCCGTTCTGTGACCAATCATCCACTGCGTTTGCGCTTCGAGGATCTCCCGGCGCACCTCAACTGGGCCGGGCAAGAACAAGCGCTTGTGATCGAATTGTCTCATTGAGACGGGGTCCTCCTGCATGTTGCTGCTTGTGTCAGTGGTGGCGGATTGTAGTCCCGCCGTCAATTGATGCACAGGGCGAATACAGCTTGCGCGCCTGGTCCAAATTCTTGTCACCTAAGGGAAAACTGCTATACTCTGGCGCAGGAATTGCCCGGTCTCGCGCCTATTGGCGACGGTCGCGCTAGCGGCGGAGGTGACGATGATGCAGGTGGCCAACGCGCCCTGTTCCTGGGGTGTTATCGAGAATATCGAAGGCGAGCGTTACGATTATTCGCGCGTTCTGGACGAGATCGCCGCCAGCGGCTACGCCGGCACTGAGCTCGGCGATTGGGGCTTCATGCCCACCGACCCGGCGCAGCTGCGCGATGAGCTTGACCAGCGCGACTTAAAGATGCTCGGCTCTTGGGTTAATGTGAATTTTCAGGATAAAGATCGCCACGAAGAAAGCACCGAGGCCTGTGCGCGCACGGCGAAACTGCTGGCGGCTGTTGGCGGTCAAAAGGCGCTCGTCGTGCTGGGACCCGATCCCTATACCAATCCCATGCGGAGTCTGAATTCGGGGCGCATTACAGCTGAGATGAGCCTGGACGAGGAAGGCTGGCGCGTCTTCGCGGAAGGCGCGAATCATGCGGCGCGCCGCGTCATGGATGAGACCGGTCTTCGTTCGGTGCTGCATCATCACACCGGCACCTGGATCGAGACGCCAGCCGAGACCGAGCGCATCATAGACATGACGGACGAGGATATCGTTGGCTTGGTCTTCGACACCGGTCATTGGGCGTTCGGCGGTGGCGATCCGCTGTCCGGCATCCGCCAGTTCGCCGACCGCATCTGGTACGTGCACTTCAAAGATCGCGACCCGGCGGTGCATGAGCAATCGCGGATCCAAGAATGGGATGGTCCGCAATCGGTGGGGCAGGGAATCTTCCCCGAATTGGGGCGAGGTGATGTCGACTTTCCCGGCGTCCTGAAAGAACTCGACAAGATCGGTTACGACAGTTGGATCGTTGTCGAGCAGGATGTCTTGCCTGGCTTGGGCGCGCCGCTGGAATCGGCGACGCGCAACCGTGAATACCTGCGCAGCATCGGCTTGTAAGTTATGGTGACGCTGGGCGACGTCGTTCGCGCTGGTCACCGCTTGGCGCCGCATCTGCCGCCGACTCCGCTGGAAGCGGCGCCGGACTTGGGCGAGAACATCTGGCTCAAGCTGGAAAACGCCAACAAGACCCATTCCTTCAAAATCCGCGGCGCGCTGAATGCCATCCTGTCACTGAGCGACGAGGAACGCGCGCGTGGCATCATCGCCGCGTCGTCGGGCAATCACGCAGGCGCCGTCGCTTATGCGGCGCATCTGTCGGGCGCGTCGGCGCAGATCCTCATGCCCAAGACAACGCCAAAAAAGAAAGTCGAGAATGTCAAGCGTTATGGCGCTGAGGCTGTGCTCTTCGGCGACAATTATGACGAAGCGGAAGCCGAGGCGCTGCGGCGCGTTCGCAACGGAGGGACCTGGGTCTCGCCCTATAACGACGCGCGCGTTATCGCCGGCGCCGGCACAATCGGCGTCGAGCTGCTGCAGCAGTTGCCGGATCTGCGGCGCGTCCTTGTGCCGGTCAGCGGCGGCGGTTTGATCGCCGGTATTGCCACCGCCGTTAAAGAGATCAGTCCCGCAATCGAGGTCATCGGCGTAAACGCGAAGTCGGCGCCGGCCATGTACAACGCTTTCCACAAGGACGACCTGCCGCAAGTTTGGGACACGCTGGCTGACGCGCTCTCAGGCGAAATCGAAAATGGGTCGATAACCTTGCCGATTTGTCAGCGCTATCTTGATGATATGCTGCTGGCGTCTGAGGAGCAGATGGCGGCTGCCATGCGCTTCATGCTCGAGACCCAAGGCTGGGTGGTCGAAGGCGGCGGGGCGGTCGGCGTAGCGGCGGTGATGCATGATGTCGTTCCGCGCGATGGGGCGCCGACGGCGGTCGTCGTCAGCGGCGGCAATGTGGACTTGAGTGTGCTTCGGACCGTTCTTTGATCTGCGGCTTATGCCGCCTTGTATGCGAAGGGAAGGCCAATGCCTTCAACGGCCAGATTCGAAGACTTCATCCGCTCGGCTCAAGAACTTGAGAGCGGATTCCAAGCCGGCGCCGACGCTGCCATCGACCGCGTCCATCAGCATTTGCCGCAGGTCAAGTACGGGGCGCGCGACGAGGCGGCCACTTTCCCGCTAAGCTTGCCCGAAGCGCAAACGGTCATCGCGCGCGCAAACGGCGCCCAAAGCTGGGGCGAGCTGCGCCTCAGGTTCAAACTGGAAGACCTCGACTTCGGTGATGAGCTGGAACAGTTCAAGCAACTGGTTTATGCCAAAGACGCGGCGAAACTTGACGAATTCTTTACGGCTCATCCGGAGTTGAAGTCAACTATCGACGATCCGCATTTCTATTTCGGCTCGACCGCCTTGATCATCGCCAAAGAGAAAATGGACGTCGTTGACGTCTTGCTAAAACACGGCGCCGACATCAATGCCAAGTCCCAGTGGTGGGCGGGCGACTTCCACATCCTGGAAGCGACATCGGTAGCGGCCGCCGAGCAACTCATCGAGCGGGGCGCGGAAATCACTGTTCATGCGGCGGCGGAACAGGGCTGGCTCGACTGGCTCAATGAGGCCTTTCAGCGCGACAGTTCAATCATCAATCGGCGCGGCGGCGATGGCAAAACAGCACTGCACTACGCGACCGATCCGACGGTGATGGACTGGCTGCTCGAACGCGGCGCTGACCTGGAAGCGCGTGACCTGGACCACGCCTCGACGCCGCTCCAGTGGCATCTGGGCGCGCGCAATTATGAAGCCGCGCGAGAATTGGTGAAACGGGGCGCGCAGGTGGATATCTTCGCCGCTGTCATCCTGGGCGATATCGACTTGGTTGATAAGGCATTGGCGGCGCATCCGGAGGCGATTCGCGCGCGTGTGAACCAGGCGGGCTACGCATTGACGCCGCAAGCCGATGGCTCGCATCAATACGTTTACACCTTCAACGCCGCCGGCTTGTCGCCGCATCAAGCTGCGCTGGAATACGGCCGCGCTGAAATTTTCACCAAACTAATCGATTCTAGCCCGCCGGATGTTCAGCTGCTGGCTTATTGCGCGCAGGGCAATCGCGAAGCCGCCGGGCAAATCGCGGAGGCGAATCCCGAGATTGTTGCTGAGCTGGCTGATCGCGACCGGCGGCAACTGATTCACGCTGCCTGGACGGGGAAAGCCGATGTGGTCGAATTGATGGCGTCGCTCGGCTTCGACCTGCATATAGTTGATGATGACGCTATGACGCCCCTGCACGCGGCCGCCTTCCATGGCTTTGCCGATGTGATCCGCGCTTTGCTGGACGCAGATGAGGCGCCGCCGCTGGATTGGCTCAATGGCTACGGCGGAACTCCGCTGGCCACCTGCCTTTACGGACGACAGCATAGCTGGCGCAGCGATGGCGATTTCCCCGCCAGTGTGAAGCTGCTGGTCAATGCGGGCTCGGCGGTGAAAGCCGAGTGGCTGCCAACTGGCGATAAAGCGCTTGATGAGGTTCTGCGGCTGACGGCTGAAGACCTGCCCGGCGATGGAGATTAGCTGGCTTCGGCTGTTGCTCTGGGAAGGCCGACGGCGAGCTTCTGCTGAAAAATGACCTCAAGGCGCGCATTGTCGTTAACATGCCGGCTGATACGCCGCCTCGCTTCATTGAGTTTAATCTGCGACGGCGCTTCATAATCTTGCAAGATTGCGTGCAAGACTATGCCGTCGTCCTCTTCAATCCAAACATCAGCCAATTGAGCGCGCGGGAATATATCGCGCAAGTCCGCGCGAATCGCCGCCATGACCGGTGTAAGCGGTCGCACAACTTTCCGCGCGACAACCGTAAGATGGACATCCTGTCGATACAAGTCGTTGATCAGCGTTTGCGCCGCCTCGACCTCCTCCGGCGTAATCTGATGGCCCGACTGCACGATCAGTTGTACGCTAAGCGGCACTGAGGAAATGACATGGTATTCAACGATGTTCGCGCCATGAAAAGCCTCTGCTTGCAATTGCTCGCGAATATGCGCTTCGTCTATCGCCTGAGACCCCAAGCGGGCGAAAACCAGCAGGACGATCAAGGTGGTGAGAAAGAGCACAATCCACCAGGCGCGGGAGCGGTTGAGCGTGGCGCCCTCGCGATCTTCAGTCGGATGCATGCCCATCCACAAAAAGGTGATATACTGCGCCGCGATGATAAATGCGATATTCGCCAAGAATAATAGATTGGCGCCAAATGCCAGATCAATGTCCCGTAAGGCAATGCCCAAGCCGATTGTGCTAATCGGCGGCATCAGGGCGGCCGCGATCGCCACCCCGGCCAGGGCGGCCGGAATGCCTTTGCGCGCGGTGGCGTAAGCGGCGACCCAGCCCGAAACCAGCGCGATGGCCGCATCCAGCAGATTGGGGCTGCCGCGCGCCAGCATCTCATCGGTCGGCGTATCGATGGGCAGCACGACTCCCATCACTATGGATATCAACAGCGCCAGCGTAACGCCGGTGAATAAGGTCAAGCTGGCTCGCCGTGTGAGATGAAGTATGCCGGTCGCCATGCCCGTGGAAAAACTGGAAATCGGCGACATCAGCGGAGCGACCAGCATGGCGCCAATGATCACCGCCACGCTGTTTGTTAGCAAGCCGAGTGTGGCAAGCGCCGCCGACAGCACGATCATGACAATGTAATCGAGGTTCGTGCTCGCGCTTTTCTCCGCGCTCCAGATCAATTCATTTTGCTCGACCAGCGTCAACTGGGGATTGAGCCGCGCGATTCCATGCTCAATGGCGCCGCGAATGCCACGGTGCCACTCATGTTGCGAAATCAAGATCACTGGTCCCGGCGCCTGGTTCAGCAGTTGATTGCTTAGATCGTTGATTATGTGCCGTTCCAGATCAGTCTTCTGCGAAAAACCCATCACAAGCAGATCGTCTTCTGTCATTCCGCTTACGATTTCGCGCGCTGGGTGGCGGCTGACGATGATCTTCTTCTTCAGGTCCTGCTTCGACGGCAGGTGATCTTCATAGCGCTTGATCGCCTCCTCGTGTTCGGGGTCATAATGATAATCATATTGAATGCTCATTTGCCGCAGCGGGACGTCATGCTGCAGGGCAAAGCTGACCGCCAGTTTCATCGCGATGGCTGAAGGAAGCGTGCCATCAATGGGCACAACCACGCGATCGAAATAGCTTGATTCGGCGCTGCGGTAAATGAGCACGCCGCAGGGCGCGGTCGCGATCACGTTTTCCACCACCGTGCCCAGCCTGACGCTGCCTTGCGTGGAGCGCTGCACGCCGAGGAGGATGACATCGGCATTGCGTTCCCGCGCGACATCCAGAATGCCGCGTGACACGCTAACCGCCATTTCGGTCACGACGTCGACTTTATGCCCGGCGTCGGTATTGCGAAACGCTTCAATCACATCCTGGATTTGATCGCTGAAACGATTTGTTTGCTCGGCATCGCCCAAGGAGATTACCAGAGCGATCACGAGTCCTTCGGCGGGATGCACCATTTCGCCGGCGATGCGCAGCATCTCCGCGGCCGTATCCGGACGGCCCATCGGTACGACGACGGTCTTGGCGTAATACTCTTCAAGCGTCTGCGGGCTGTCCAGATCGAGCGTCTGCGTAATATGGAATTTCATGACAAACGGTTATGATTACTACATTTGAAGGCAATATCACAGTTGTTGTTGAACGTCGCCGAGAAAACTCTTCGTAAAGGTTGAACGTTTCCTAATTCAGTTCGACCGGTCTGCCGCTGAATTGGCTACTGTCGTCGCTGTACTGCATCAATTCGATACGCACACCGCTGGGATCGGTGATCCAGGCTTGCCAGGCGCCATCCGCGCCGAATTTCTTCTCGCTGATGTCTGCGCCGCGGCGTCGCAAGGCGGCAATGGCGGTGTCCATATCCTCTACTTCCAGACAGAAATGCCGGATGAGCGGTCGTTCAGCGCTGGGTTCGGATTCTTCCGCGAAGACCTCGATAAACGTGGCGTCGCCTGCCTTGAGGTAGAAGCCGATGCGCTGGCCTGCGCGGGTGAAATCGAAGGCTTTTTCCATGCCAAGCGACTCTACATAGAAGCGCTCCGATTCCACTAGATCGGTCGCGCCGATACAAACATGCGCCAAGCGGCTGAACAAAGTCACCCTTCGCCTTTCAACTCATGTTCCGACGGGCTCAAGACAAATCGTATCCTAGCGAAATTGTTTCTGCAAATTTATCGGAGTGACTTGCCCAGCTCGTGGACGGCATCTCGAACGACGCGCCACTCATCCGTGTCGACCGCGACGATCTCGAAGTGCCCGGCGCCCGCCAATACGATAAGTTTGGCTTCGTCGCCCGCGGCTTCAATGTATCGCTTGGCATTGGCGAGCATGCTCTTATCCTCCGAGCCGACGAGGATCACCTGCGAGATACCGAGGGGAAGCAGCTCTGTGGGGCAGCCGTTGCGATAGGCGTCGGGCGCGTCTGACGGCATTCCGCCCATCACAGCCAGCAAAGCGTCGCTGCTCAACTCGCTGTCAGCGCCGCCTTTGACATCGGCGAGGGGCGCCAGCGCGAGGACTCCATGGATCGACAGCGGGCGGTCGACATAGAGCGGGCTTTCGGCTTCGATATTTCGCCGCCCCGCCAGCCAAAGCGCCAGATGACCGCCCGCGGAGTGGCCAATGGTCATGACTCGGCCGAGATCGAGTTGATGCGACTCGGCGATCTGTGGCAGGCAATCGGTCGCGGCGCCAACATCGAGAAACATGGTTGGGTACTCGCCGCCGTTGCCATAGCGGCGATACTCGATATTCCAAACGGCGAAGCCCGCGGCCGTCAGCGCGGAGACAACAGTCCCCAAGGGGCGCAGGTCATAGATCTCGCGGTAGCCGCCGCCATGGATCAAGACGATTACTGGATGGGGCGGCGCTGAATCGGGCAGCGTCAGCTCGCCAAATTGCAGTTCGTGCGAACCGTAAGCGTAACGATGGTCGGGTTCGACATGCGCGAATCGCTGGTAGTCAGCTGCAGTTAGAAGGGTCATGCCTGTTCCGTCCTTGCCGTTTGCGCCAGTTTACTGCCCTCGCATGCCACATACAAGTGAATGGCAAGCCCTGAGCGCAGCCGCGACGCCTCGACTATAACGCTATTCTGTTTTACTGCGAGATTGTGGTCGCCCCTAACTTGAATCGTAATCCGCCTATGCTAGCGACTTTTAGCTTGCTGCTGGCAATGTCAGCGCTGTGCTTGACGAGCGCTCAGAGAATGCCAAGCGGATTCTCTGGATCAACGCCCTCATCAAAGGGAGTGTGCCGATCTAAGCTCGTCACTTGATATACCGAACCCAGCCAATTGTTAAATATGGCTCTGGCGGTGTCGCCCCAAGTGTTGTCCAAGTACGGCAGAAACTTGTCCTCGGGGAATTCAGGAAGGTCGGCGCCATTCTCCAGCGCTAATTGCGCCTCTCGCGCAAAGTGTTCGGCGAGTTCGCGCGCCTCAAAAGGAAAGTAATTTTCCGGGAATGGCGGCTGCGCGTTTTTTCCGGCGAAATAACCAAGCAGATCGCGCTTGTATTCTTTTAGCAGGCTGTTGATATCATATTCTGGATGGCCCTGAAAATAGACCATCCGCAGCTGGTCCGGGCTGACCGCCATGTGAATCTCGCCATCGAAACTCTGGATTAACACGGTCAAGCCCGCGTTTTCGAAATGTTCACGGGTGATTGAATTCCAGCGCGAATGCGGCACGTCAAAGCGTGTATTGATCTCGCGCAGCAGCGGATGCTGGGGCTGGGTGACGCGGTGTTCGAATACACCCCATTTTTTTCTGTCGCGTTTGACGCGCGCGATCCCGTGGAAGTATTTCATCAGGGCATGCGTTGACAGGCAGGAACAAAGCGTTGAGGTCACATTTAGGCGCGCCCATTCAATGACCTCGGTCAAGGGATGCCAGAAATCTTCTTGATCCAGGCTTGGGTTGGCGACGTTGGCGCCGGTGATAATCAAGGCATCCAGCCCTTCTCGCTTGACTTGTTCAAAGCTCGTGTAGTATTGGTCGATGTAATCTTTTGTTTTGGCGCTTCGCTCCAAACCCGGCACAGAAAAGACATGCACATAAAACTGGGCGATCTGGTTGCTGTTGCCGACCAGGCGCATAAACTGCCGTTCGGTGATCTCCAGCGCGGCGTCTGGCATCATGTTCAGCAAGCCGATGTGCAATTCGCGGATGTCCTGCGTCGTCGCGCGCGATAAGCTAAGCACTTCCTGCCCACGCTGGCGCAAGCGATCGAAACTGGGCAGGTCGGTATGGGCGACTAAAGGCATAGTCGATCAGCTCCCGGCAAAAATGGATAATTGTCCGCTAATCTGGCGC
Source organism: Chloroflexota bacterium (assembly GCA_026706445.1). Classification (GTDB taxonomy): domain Bacteria; phylum Chloroflexota; class Anaerolineae; order Aggregatilineales; family Phototrophicaceae; genus UBA6055. The sequence goes on along the minus strand of JAPOYT010000017.1, from coordinate 10,708 downwards.
ATCAGTATATCATTCCTGCAGCGGCGGGCAATGCCTCAACCTGCCTTCGCGCCTTGCCCCCGCATTATAATGTGGCTATCGATATGAAGCGCAGCCTCGCCTGGCGCTGCTTCCGAGATTAGGGAGAAGTCATGATGCTGGCACAGATCCACGCGGCCGCCGTACGTTACCTGCTTATCATCACGGGCATTGTCATCGGCGCCATTTCGCTGACCGTCTTTCTGCAGCCGCTGGATATCGCCCCAGCGGGTGTCGCCGGCGCCTCTACCTTGCTCAATGAGGTCTTCGATACGCCGATCGGCTTGGTGATTTTTCTGCTGAATATCCCAATTCAGCTATTGGGCTATTTTATGCTGCCCAATGGCGCCCGCGTCATCCTCCGCAGCGTCGTCATCATCATGGTATTCTCCGTGGTCGTTGACAATCTTGGACCGCGATTGCCTGCTACGGGCATAAGCGACGAACGTATGCTCAACGCGTTGTTCGGCGGCGTCACCGGCGGCATCGGCGTCGGTCTCATCTATCGCGCCGGCGCGACCTTCGGCGGCACCTCGACCCTGGCGCTGATACTTCAGCGGCGCTTCGGCTTTCCGATGAGCACGACTTTTCTCTGCACCGACACCTTGATCATCGTTGCCGCCGGTCTGGTCTATGGTTGGGAAGGCGCGCTCTACGCCGCGGTTGCCCTGTTCACCGCCGGTCTCGCCACCGATTATGTGCTGGAAGGACCGAGCGTGATCCGCACAGCGATGATCATCACCGACAAGCCGGAGGACATCGCGCAGCGCGTCTTCGCCAATTTGCAGCGAGGCGCGACAAGCTGGCGGATCAAGGGCGAATACACGGGCGCCGATCGCACTATGCTCTACGTCACCATCGCGCGCTCACAGGTGCGTGAATTGAAAGATGAAGTTGCGCAGGCAGATCCCAAAGCCTTCATCGTGATCGGCATGGGGCACGCCGCTTACGGCGCCGGTTTCCGCCGCATGAGAGGTCCGCGAATGTGAGCTAGCGAAGGTGCTCGCCTGCGTTGACATGCAGCAACGCGCCGGTGATATGGTCTTCGCCGCAAAGGTAGACGACGGCGCGGGCCACGTCTTCCGCGCTTCCGGTTTTGCGCAGAACGCTGCGCTGCCCGATCTTCGTCCATTCCTCATCGGTGACGCCGCGTCCGGCCGTTTTCATGACCGGTCCCGGCACGATTGCGTTTACGCGAATGTCCGGTCCCAGCGAAAGCGCGCTCACCTGCGTGAGCATCCACAGCGCGGATTTGCTGATGCCGTGATGGGGATACTTCTCCCAGGGACCGTCAACGCCGGCGTCGCAAATGTTGATGATGACTCCGCCCGGGATCGGGTTCTCCGCCATGATGCGCGCCGCTCGTTGCGTGATGAGGAAGGGCGCGCGCAGATTGACCGCCATTGTCAAATCCCAGTCCGCAAGCGACAGGTCCAAGAAATCTCTCGCCTGAAACACGGAAGCGTTGTTGACGACGATATCCAGCCGGTCAAATCGAGCGACCGCCGTCGTCAACAGTGATTCCACGCCCTCAGCCCGGCTGAGATCCGCCTGTACCGCGTAGGCGGCAACGCCGTGTGTTCGTATCTCGTGCAAGGTCTTACGCACAATCGACTGTTCCGCGCTGTTGTAATGCACCAGAATGCTGACGCCCTGTTCCGCCAACTCCAGCGCGATCACGCGCCCGACGCGCTGCGCTGCGCCGGTTATCAGCGCGACCTTGCCTGCCAAGTCTACTCGCATTACCAGTTCTCCCAGGTCTTATGTCGCCGCTTCGAGTGCCGCGAGATAGGCATCCATCTCCTCGTATTTCATCTCGCCCAACTTGAGATGACGCACCCGTCCCTCGCCATCAATGACGAAGGTGGTCGGCAAGTTCTGTACGCCATAATCCAGTTTGACGACTTGGTTGATGTCCAGCGCCACTGGCAGATTTTGCACAGCGATTTTCGCCAGGAAGCCGCTAATCTCGGCGGCGGTTTCTCCCAGGTTGATCGTCAGCAAAGCCGGTCCATTCGATTCATCGCTATGTTCGGCGATGAATTCTTCGAAGGCGGGCAGCTCGCGCACGCAGGGCTGGCACCAGGTCGCCCAGAAGTTGAGGAAGAGCGGACGCCCGGCGTAATCGGACGGCGAGACGAGCGTGATGCCATCCAGCAGCGGCAGCTCGAAGTCGGGCGCCTTGAAGTTGACTACCGCGCGCGGCGGCGCCGGTGTGAAATTGCGTGTGGCTGCGGGTTGCTGGCGCGTTTCGAGCGCGAGCATAAGTAAAGCGACGAAAATGCCGAAGAGCGGGATGATGAGGAGGACGAGGAGGGTGGGGGAGGGCTTCGGCTTGGCGGGTGCGGTAGTCATACCGGTCAGAAGATCCAGTTCTCTAGTTGCATTAAATCGTCTAGCTTGATACATGGTATGCCGAAATGCTCGCAGATGTTTGGGATCCGAGCGCCATGTGGCGGCTTGCTTTCTTCTGTCACGACAGTTCTGCCGAGAATATTCGCGCGAGCAATGACGAACGGGTCTGCGCTTGTGCTAACGACACCTTGCTTCCGTCGCACGATCTGCTGAAAATGCTCAATTTGGAAGATATCAGCGACGGCAGCCGCCTCTTCGCCAATCAGTGGCGTGAATAATTGCCGATGACCCTTTGCCCAGTTGTAGGCTTTCTCTGTTCTTCGTTTTCCGGCCTGTAACTCAATCATAACTTCGCGGGTAGACACTATCTTGCCGCTGGAAAACATCCCTTCGAATCTGCTCCAAAGGCTTGGAAACCTGTCATTTGGATAGCAACTGAAAAGTCTTGAGAAACTGTTCGTGTCGAAGACGTACATTAGCGCCGCTCTCCAAAGAAGTATTCTTCTAGGCGATCAATGTTTCCGAGTTTAGTATCCAAATAATATGCTAGTTCCTCTTCTTCAAAGCGCCCTTGGTAAAAGCGGCGAAGCACAAGCGAAATGTACTCCTCGCCGAGGTATGCGATCTTTGTGCGATAATAGTTGCCCCCACTTCCTTTCCTTTCTCCAAGTTGCGCTTTCCAAGCTTCAACGGCTGCGTCATATTCGGCTTGCGCGATTATTTCTCTGTCGACGAATTTGCGATAGATAACTTCTCGGCTAACACTGAACTTATTTGCCAGTCGTTGCGCGTCGACTCTTGGCAGCGGCCCAACGGGCAATTCATCGGCAAAGGCGGCGTCTGGAACAAGAATTGCGCCAGCTAGAGCATTGCATCGCCTTTCGACGCGCGTCATTTCATCTTGCGGCTTATTCCCGAATTCGCCGAGCCTGTCCACGCCGCTCGTTCGGAACAGTAGATGAGCCAATTCGTGTATGAGGGTGAATATCTGCCGTGTTTTTGGATTTGAGTTATTGATGTAGATGACAGGAAATTCAACATCGTATAGGCTGAAACCGCAATAGTCTTCCGCCGAAAAGGCGTCCTTGAAAACGAATACACCAACGCGGAAGAAGGCGCTGCGCCAAGCTTTTAGAGCTATGTCAGTATCTCCTCGCCATTCTAATTGGGCATCCAGGGACACCCCAAGGGCACTCCGTATACGGTAAGCTGCGGACTCTATCGTGTCGTCCAGATTGAGTTGCAGATCGCGAACAATTAAACTATCCGCCGGATTGCGCCCGTTGTTCAGGTCGCTCAAACCTAACTGGAATGAACGTGCTTTGTGAAGCAGCAGGCGGACATTGGGCGGGATTTCGTCAAATTGCTCAGATCCTATCGTCCGAAACGTTTCTTCAATCGGAGGGAGATCGGGCGGCTCGGGGAAGAAAAACACCGCCATCGGAAGTCTTAGTGCCTTTGCGATTTCCTCCAATTGGAGATACGTGGGACCAGGCCCACCGCTCTCCCACTCGGCAATTTTGCGAAAGCGCGGCTTGGCAGCTAGCTCTTCTAGCTTGTACCCAGCCCGCTCACGCGCCCAAGTCAAGACCTCGGGAGTAATCGGCATTCGCTCAACAGCCATGTCCATTCACCTCAAGTATTACTCAAACACCCAGCGATCCACATCCCGCGCCCAGCCGCCGCAGAGCTCCGCCTCGCCGAAAAAGTTCGCCACTTCAATCTCGCCGTTCTCGATGCTGTCCGACCCATGCACCAGGTTCCGCCCGATCTCGAGACCATAATCGCCGCGGATGCTGCCGGGCGCCGCCTCAGATGGTTTCGTCGCGCCGATTGTCGCGCGCGCGGCGACAATCGCGTCGCTGCCTTCAAGCGCCATCACGACGACGGGCGCCGAAATGATGTACTCAACCAACCCGGCAAAAAACAGACGCTCGCGGTGCACGTCATAGTGCTTCTCCGCCAATGCTCGATCGACTTGCATCAACTTCATGCCGATGATTTTCAGCCCGCGCCCCTCAAACCGCTTGATGATTTCGCCGGTTAAGCCGCGCTGGACCGCATCCGGTTTCACGATGATCAATGTCCGTTCCAAGAGATTGCCTTTCTGTCGCTGTCGATTCTGGCCGCTGCCGCCTATGATACAGTTGCGTCCGATAAATGTGTATGACCATCGGTTGCCCGTGAACTTCAGTTGCGCTCGGATCGTGAGAAAGCGGTGGACTGCATGTGTAAATCCGTCATAGGTTGGCGGAATTTCTGCTATGATACGGGCAGTTTTGGAAGCGGGATGCGCATGAGTGAATCCTTCTGGCGAGACCAGGCAGCAATTGTTACCGGCGGCGCCGGCTTCCTCGGCCGTCATGTTGTTGCTGAGCTGCGAGCGCGGGCGGCGGGGCGGATCATCGTGCCCCGAAGCGCCTGCTACGACTTGCGCGAGCAAGAGGCTGTCGCGCGTCTGTATGCCGACCATCCCGAGACGACGATGGTCATTCATCTGGCGGCCAACGTCGGCGGAATCGGAATCAACCGCGAGCATCCGGGCTTGTTTTTTTATGAGAATCTCATGATGGGCGCGCTGATGCTTGAATACGCGCGCCGTTCCCAAGTCGCCAAATTCGTCGGCATCGGCACCGTTTGCAGTTACCCCAAATTCGCGCCTGTGCCTTTCCGGGAAGAAGACCTTTGGACGGGCTACCCGGAAGAGACGAACGCGCCATACGGCTTGGCAAAAAAGATGCTGCTGGTGCAGAGCCAGGCCTACCGCCAGGAATACGGTTACAATGCCATCCACTTGCTGCCGGTCAACCTGTATGGACCGCACGACAAATTCGATCTCAAATCTTCACATGTCATCCCGGCCGTGATTCGCAAAATGGTGGACGCGCAAGAGAGCGGAGCGCCTTATGTGACGCTGTTCGGCGATGGCTCGCCAACACGCGAGTTTCTCTTTGTGCGGGACGCAGCCGAGGGCATCGTCCGCGCGGCGGAGCATTACAATGGCGCCGAACCGGTCAATTTGGGCAGCGCCTTCGAGATCAGCATCCGCGATCTGGTGGAAATCATTGCCGAGGAGGTCGGCTTCGCGGGCGAGCTGCGTTGGGATACTAGCAAGCCAAACGGTCAGCCGCGGCGGAAGCTTGATGTCTCGCGCGCAGAGCACGAATTCGGCTTCGTCTCCCGCACTGACTTTCGCGCGGGCCTGCGCGAGACGATTGAATGGTATCGTGCGGAGACGAAGCGAAGCGTAAATCGCTTGAAGCAGACAGGCGCCGTCAGTTAGGCGCCGCTTTATTCCCAGACTATCAGGCTGCTGTGAGTTGGACAGATGAGCAAAGCGCGCGACCAGCTTCACTTCTTGATTATTGTTCCGGCTCTAATCATCGCGACGACTTGGCCCACGTTCCAGTATGTGGTTGATCTTGATACCTTTTGGCTGCCGAGTGATGGCACCGACATTTGGCTGGAAATCTGGGAATCTTGGTATGGCGGTCTCATCTTGAGCGGCGAGGCCGATCTATTCTTTACGAACCGGCTGTTTTATCCCGAAGGCGTGTCGCTAGCCTATCACCAGTTCACCTTGCCGCACATGATCGTGAACAGCTTGCTTGCAAAACTTCTGCCTGTTTCAAATGCCTATAACCTTAGTTTTCTCCTCAATCATTTTGCGAACGCCGCGGCTGCGTATCTTCTCCTGTCGTACATATTCAGAAACAAATGGATAAGCCTTTTCGGCGCAGCCCTTGTCGGAATAAGCCTCATAATTGCGCGGGCATCGCCATTTGAGCAGTCAACCGTAGCCACGATTCCTTTGGCGATCTACTTTCTTCAGCGCGCAGTCGATGAAAGAAAATGGCGCTTCGCGCTGCTATGCGGAATCATGGTGGGTTTCACCGCCTATGTCGGATCATACGTTTCCGTATGTATGCTTTTGACAATCGGCATGTACGGTTGTTATCTGCTTTGGTCACGCTACAAGACGCTGGACATCTGGAAAACGATTGCAATTGCTGGCATTGCAATGACCATAATCGGCGCGCCGCGCTTGCTACCGATGTTGAACAACCGGGAAAATGTAGAAGTCGTACTGGATTTTCGATCAAGTTGGCGTTCAAACAGCACGGACCTGCAGAGTTTCATCGTCCACCCGGCGCTGGCGCCGAGCGAATCTCAGAACAGCTACATCGGTGTTGTTCCGCTTTTGTTGATTGCCGCGGGCATTTGGAGCAGCGGCGCCCGGCGCAAGATGTTGCCGTGGCTGGTAATTCTGCTCTTGTTTATTGTATTGAGTTTGGGGACATATCTAACGGTTGGCGGCGTCAAGTTTTCGCAAATCCTTTTGCCGCAGCACTTTCTCAATGATCTCTTTCCAGTGGTCTTTCGCGGCTTCTCCAGAGGGCGCCACTGGCTGATTGGCGCGCTGCTCCCACTTACAATTCTGTCCTGTTATGGTCTTCAGTCGCTGAATCGCTCCTACCTGTCTCATCATTTCTCTAAAATTATAGTTGTGGCAATAGTAATACTTGCTCTTGAATATTATCGCCCAATTACTGGCCAGACAATTGACGAGCGCCAACTAAGCCATTTGGACTGGTTAGAGGAAGAGCAAGCAAGCGGATACCCGACTCGTCTGGTGTACGTGCCGATGAATGTAACGCATGTGCGCTGGTATTACAATTTTCTCCAAAGCTTGAGTGGTTTCCCCCAGATCGAGGGCGGCGTCAACCGTGTATTGCCAGAAGCCTACAATTATATCAATGCGAACCTTCTGCTTCGTACGTGGAAAAAAGGCAAGTCTCAACACTGTCTCCCGCACAACCGAAATGAATACAGCGCGGCCGTTGATCAACTCATTGAAGAAGGACTAACTCACGTAGTTCTTCTCACGCGCGGGGCTCGTCGATTGGAATCATACAGCTTTGAAAGCGCGCCCTCCGCCTATGAAGATGATTTCCTGTCGATTTACCGAGTCCAAGATCTGGCCGATAGCTGTAACAACTCCGCAATTCGTAGCCACGATCATCTGCCGCATTTACAGCGTTTGGCGCTGTCCGAGCAAATCAAACCCGATCCAGATATAACCTTGCTGAGCGCAAGCCCGTCAGACCGTATCGATGAGGACCTGTTCACCTACTACTCATTAGTCTTTAATGATTGGGCGGGATTCGCTCATCTCTATCTGCAGGATGGGGCGGTCAAAGTCCAAAGCGCCGGTAATAAGGGCGCCGAAGAATTTGAAATTGGGTCCCAGCGCCAGCTCCTGCTTCGGCTGGATGTGCCGGATTCGAGCGATCCCGGCGCGCTACAGGCGCTGGATCATTGGCTTGGGCGGGCTTATAAGCCATGTTATCCCGTCCATGAGTCCGATGTTTCTGTTGGTGAAGTGTGGGTTTCCGCCGAGTTTCCATGTGAGCTAGTGGAGTCGGACAACCCGCTCACTGTCACCTATGACAGCGGCGCCGAACTCGTCAATGCATTGACGACAGTCGAGGGCGGCGCGCTTGACGCGGCTTTTTATTGGATCAACCGACCAGAAGGCGACGACAGACTCGCGTACTCGATTCAACTGTTTGATTCGGTCAGCAGCAAAGCGCAGCAGTTGGACACGGTCATGCCCAAGCATCCGCTTTCACATCACCAACTAGATATATCGATGCTGGATACAGGAGAATATGTCGCGGAACTGGTCGTGTATGGATTTCATACTGGCGCCAGTGTTCCTGGAACTATGAAAAGCAGTCAGACTGCATTTGGGCGGGAACTGGAACTCACGCGTTTCGCTATCGAGTGATTCGCTTAGCGGTAGAATTGGTCAAAATCGTTATAATCACCTTGACTCTTGGATTCGGATTCGCCTTCCGCGCGCGCGGGAGACGATTCAGTGGTATCGCCAGCATCGCGCGGAATTGATCATACGGTCGATTTCCTGAATTGTTGGTAAACATCTGGGATGTCTGGTAACATTGTTCCAGTTCGATATTGATTAGGATGGCTAGTCCGTATCCCTGTTCACAGTGGAATCGGGGGATGCAGCGGCGAGATCAGCTTGCGGATTTACTTCCGCGCCGCTGATATCTATGGCGGTTTCAAACGTTCGATAGTCTCTCTTGCCAATCAGCAGTTCAATTAGAGACTTTGTTGCATTAGGAGGTTATGACTTTGAGCGTTCTACTGGATGTAAAAGATCTGGTCGTCAGGTTTTACACGCAAGAAGGCACTGTCTACGCGGTTAACGGCGTTTCCTTTGAACTGGAAGAGGGCGAGACGTTGGGTATCGTAGGCGAAAGCGGCAGTGGCAAGAGCGTGAGTTCGCTTGCGCTGATGGGCTTGATTCCCAGCCCGCCCGGCAAGGTTGAATCGGGAACCGTCATGTTCGAAGGGCGCGACCTCCTTACGCTGAAGCCGGACCAGATGCGCCTGATCCGCGGCAAGGAAATCGCGATGATCTTTCAGGATCCGATGACCTCGCTGAATCCGGTGCTGACCATCGGCACGCAGATCACCGAATCGCTGAAGCTCCATGAAGGCATGAACACATCGCAATCGCGCAAGCGGGCGGCTGACCTGCTTGATATGGTCGGCATCCCCGATGCCTATCGGCGGCTTGACGACTATCCGCACCAATTCTCTGGCGGCATGCGCCAGCGCGTGATGATCGCCATGGGCTTGTCTTGCAACCCCAAATTGCTGATCGCTGATGAGCCGACCACCGCGCTTGATGTGACGATTCAGGCGCAAATCATCGAGCTGGTCAAACAGCTCAAGGATGAATTCAATATGGCGATGATTTGGATAACGCACGACCTGGGCGTTGTCGCCGGCATCGCCGATCGCATTCAAGTGATGTATGGCGGCCGGATAATGGAATCAGGTTCATCGCATGAAGTCTTTGGCGATAGCCGCCACCCATACACGGAAGGTTTGCTCGGTTCCCTGCCGCGTCTGGATTCGAGCGGTGAAGAGAAGCTGACGCAGATCGAAGGCTCGCCACCGGATATGCGCAACGAACCGAGCGGCTGTCCCTTTGCGCCGCGCTGCGACGTCCGCGAAGACCTCAATCTCGAGAAATGCTGGGATCAGCGTCCGCCGCTGGAGACCGTCGCCGATGACGGTGGCGATGGCACGCACGTCATGTCATGTTGGGCCGATATCCGCGAGGGGGTGGCAGAAAATGTCTAGTCAAGTCATGACGATGGATAAGCGCAAGAGCCTGGACGAAAACGACGTCATACTCGAAGTTACCAACTTAAAAAAGTATTTCCCCATTTCGGCTGGCATTGTCTTTCAACGGCAGGTGGGGGCAGTGCGCGCGGTTGACGGCATCAGCTTCCATGTGATCCGCGGCGAGACATTGGGCCTTGTTGGCGAATCCGGCTGTGGCAAGAGCACGACCGGACGGACGATCTTGCAGCTTTACCGCCCGACCGAAGGCAGCGTCAAATTTGAGGGCCAAGAGCTGTCGACGATGTCGGGCAATGAACTGAGACAGATGCGGCGCCGCATGCAGATCATCTTCCAAGATCCCTTCGCCTCGCTGAATCCGCGCATGACCGTCGGCAGCATCGTCAGCGAGCCGCTGCAAATCCACAAGATTTATTCCAACAAAAAGGAACGCCAGCAATATGTGGAAGCGCTGATGGAAAAAGTGGGCTTGAACCCCTATTTCATCAACCGCTACCCGCATGAGTTCTCCGGCGGTCAACGGCAGCGCATCGGCATTGCCCGCGCCCTGGCGCTCGAGCCGAGCTTCATCGTCGCTGACGAGCCCATCTCGGCGCTTGATGTCTCAATTCAGGCGCAGGTGGTCAACCTGATGGAAGAGCTGCAAGACGAGCTCAACTTGACCTACCTCTTCATCGCCCATGATCTCAGCATGGTGCGGCATATCTGCGATCGCGTCGCTGTGATGTACCTGGGCAAGATCGTCGAGTTGGGTCCGGTTGACGAAGTCTACGACAATCCGCAGCACCCATACACGCAGGCGCTGCTCTCAGCCGTGCCCGTGCCCGACCCGCAAGTGGAGGAGAGCCGCCAGCGCATTATCATTTCGGGCGATTTGCCCAGCCCGGCCAATCCACCAACCGGCTGCAACTTCAATACGCGCTGCCCGGTGCGTTTCGACCTCTGCTTTGAGGAGCCCGATCCGCCGCTGATCGAGGCGCGCCCGGATCATTATGTGAGTTGCCACCGGGTGACGTGAGCGCAGAGCAGTTCTCTAGTTGCTATGAGACTTAATGCCGACGGAGATTGAATCAATGCTGCCGAAGGGGTTTTTTAAGCTAGGTTCTGTTGACATTCTAGCGTAGCCATATCAGCGTACCGACAAGATGCAGAA
>JAPOYT010000108.1 GCA_026706445.1 Chloroflexota bacterium | reverse complement strand
TACAGAGAAAAACATCCGAATTGCTTCGCTGAGAAATACGACCTGTCGCTTGGCCAAGTCTTCGGTGCATTGGCTTACTATCATGAACGCCCAACCGAGATTGACGCTGAAATCGAATATGAGCGTTACCTGAAAGAGCAGCGGGAGTCCGGGCTTGTCCCAGTCTAAAATCCGCTTTTATCTGGACGAGAATATGGATCCAAAAATCTCGGAGCAATTGCGGCGGCGCGGACTCGATGCCTTATCGGCGCGGGACGTCGGCCTGCTCAATGTGGCCGATGGTGTGCAACTGCGCTTCGCTGCGGCTCACGGTCGCGTGCTCTGTTCTAAAGACTCGGACTTTGCCGATCCAGCCAATTGGGTTGTTAAGCACGACGGCATCGCATACTTCCCTGATCGCAGCGTGTCGATTGGATACGCCATTAATGCGCTGCTAGAACTGTATCGCAAGGAAACCGCCGAGAACTTGAAGAACAGTCTCAGATACTTGTAACCTGCAAGAGAAAGGCACAAAGCCATGACCGACAGCCGAATCGTGCGCGCCGCGCTGCTGCAAGCGGCCTGGACCGGCGACAAAGAATCCATGATTCAAAAGCACATCGACTACACGCGCAAGGCGGCCGACCAGGGCGCGCAGATCATGTGCTATCAAGAACTCTTTTACGGTCCCTATTTTTGCCAGGTGCAAGACCCGCAGTTCTTCGCCTTCACCGAAGAAATCCCCGAGGGGCCAACCACGCAGCGATTCTGCCAATTGGCGGCCGAAGTCAATATGGTCCTTATCGTGCCGCTGTACGAGCGCGATGGCGTCGGCGTCTATTACAACACGGCCGCGGTAATCGATTCGGATGGCAGCTATCTGGGCAAATATCGGAAAACGCATATCCCGCACCTGCCCGGCTTTTGGGAGAAGTTTTATTTCCGCCCGGGCAATCTGGGCTATCCCGTCTTTGATACCGCCGTCGGCAAGGTGGGCGTTTACATCTGCCATGACCGGCACTTCCCGGAAGGCGCGCGCGCCCTTGGGCTGAATGGCGCCGAGATAGTCTTTATCCCGTCGGCGACATCGCGCGGCTTGAGCCAGCATCTCTGGCGTATCGAGCAGACCTCGCACGCCATCTTCAACACCTATTACGTCGGCACGATCAATCGCGTCGGCATTGAAGAGCATGGCGATGACGATTTCTACGGCGAGAGCTATTTCTGCGATCCGAAGGGCCAGTTCATTGGCGATTTGGGCAGCGCTTACAATGAAGAGTTGATCGTGCGCGATCTCGATCTCGATATGATCCAAGAGGTGCGCGATACCTGGCATTTCTATTTCAATCGCCGTCCCGATCAATATGGGGAACTTGTGCAGGATACAGTGTCGACAACGTAGCAAGCATTAGGCTGCGAGCGGGTTCGCCGCCGGCTATCCCCTCCAGATTTTCTTACCGGTTGTAGGGGCGACCAGGCGCGTCGACCGCCGAACTAGCGCAAAGGACTTTTTGAGGAGCTAATTTATGGAATTCGGCATCACATTCAAAGGCGATATCTCGCCCAAACGGACGGTTGCGCTCTGCAAACAGGCGGAAGTCGCCGGCTTCAAATATGGCTGGTTCTTCGACTCGCATGTCCTCTGGCGCGAGTGCTACCTCACGATGGCGCTTTGTATGGCGCATACGGACGACATGATTTTCGGTCCGCTGGTGACCAATCCGGGCGTGCGCGAATGGTCGGTGGCCGGCAGCATGTACGCCACCCTGGCTGTCCAAAGCGGCAATCGCATAGAAGTTGGCATCGGCCGCGGCGACAGTTCGCGGCGCATGCTGGGCAAGAAGCCGATGACGGTCGCCAATATGGAGCGCTTCGCCGATGCGCTGCGCGGACTGGCGCGCGGCGATGAGGTCGCCTACGACGACACTTCGGCGCAGTTGCCATGGGCGAACGGTTATGAAATGCCGATCTGGATCGCCGCTTATGGACCGAAGGCGCTGGCCGGCGCCGGGCGCAGTGGTGATGGCTTGGTCATTCAACTGGCGGATCCTGGCCTGGTCAAGTGGTTCAGCGAGCAGGCGATCGCCGGCGGTGAAGACGTAGGCAAGGACATGTCCGATTATCAGATCATGTCGGCGGCGCCGGTTTGGGTCGGTGACCTGGAGGCGGCGCGCGAGCAGACGCGCTGGTTCCCGGCGATGGTGGGCAATCATGTGGCTGACATCGTCGAGCGCTATGGCATGGACAGCCCGGATATTCCCGCCAGCCTTACCGCTTACATTGAGGGGCGCAAAGGTTACGACTACAAGGAGCACGCGGACAAAGACGCCGACCACCTCGAATTCATCACCGAGGATATCGTCGATGCCTTTGGCATCCTGGGCGGCGTCGATGACCATATCGCCAAGCTGAAGGAGTTGGAAGCGGCCGGCGTGACGCAGTTCAATATCTACTTGATGTGCGGCGAGGAAGAGCGAATCGTGGCGGAGTATGGGGAGAAGATCATTCCGGCGTTCAGCTAACCTTTCCGCTTGTAGACACACGCGCGACTATGCCGCCGCCCACGCAAAATACCTTGCGTCCCGCTGCGCTAAGCTCCCCTTCCCTAGCTTGCTGGGGAAGGGGCCGGGGGATGGGGTTTGCCGCTCGCAACGTAAACAGGGGCGACATTGTATGTCGCCCGTCACGCGCAGTAAAGCCATTGCCGTTGTCGGTCAGATTATTGGTTATACTGAGGCGCAAGTGTCGGAGAGCGTCATCGGATTAAGGAGGCAAACCATGGCAATCGACAGCATCCGCCAAATGACGGTCGAGGAATACTTCGCCTTCGACG
>JAPOYT010000177.1 GCA_026706445.1 Chloroflexota bacterium | reverse complement strand
CGAGTCCAGCGTGTGCTCATAATTGCCGATCAATTCAGACCAGCCGTTCACGCCCTCGTCAAAGTCATCATAGAAGATAATCCGCTCCAGCGGGTCGAAGCGGCTTAGTCGTGGATCGGCCTTATACACGCTCATTCCGTTTAACTGCTCCCTTTACTGTTATTGCCGAATCATGACATAAAATGCTTAGGTCTCCAAGAGAGACGGCAGCACATACCATTCTTCTTCGCCGGGAGAATCGTATTTCATCCAATCCGTGTCCGGTGAAGTGAGGATTTCCACCAGCAGGTCGAGCACACCGCTCCCGCGACTTATGTCCGCAATGTCTACTGTATTGGCGCCGTTGATATCGTCCATGTGCTTGAGGTCCGCTCGAATCCAGACCTGACGCGCGCCGTCTCGGCTATACCATTTCAGTTTCACAGCGTTGGCGTACTTCAAGATATTCAGGACGCCTGGGTTCTCCATCGCAACCACCCTGTTCAGCGCGGTGTTTCCGAGCTGTTTTGACAACTTGCTCAAAACGCGGTAAATTAACTGTGGCGATTTGATGATTATGCCATAAACGCTCGCCCAAGTATAACCAGCGTTCGGCAAACTGCAAATCATATTGCCGCTGCGATACAATTGTGTAGTAATGGCTGAAATGCCAATCGATTCGTTAATTGTATTTCGATAGGAGAATACCATGAAAGTCTCACGTTTATTTGGCTTGGCAATCGCCGTGATGATGCTCTTGTCACTCGGCTTGGCGCCGGCGCTCGCGCAATGCGACGGCGAGGAGATTGAACTCGAGTTCATGAATTGGTGGGGCGCGCACCGCGAAGCGCTGATGGACACGCTCATTGGCCACTTCGAGGCGGAGAACCCCTGCATCAAGGTGATCAACCAGGTCCAGCCATGGGATAACCGCGCCGAATTGCTCGCCACCGCCGCCGCCAGCAGCAACCCGCCGGGCATCATCATGTCCACCCGTCCCGAGACCTATCAGTTCGCTTTGTCGGGTTTGATCATCCCGATCGACGCCTTTGTCGAAGCGGAGGGCACCGATATCAGCGTCTTCTATGAAGGCGAGATAGGGCTGCAATACTGGAACGGCGAACTCTACGGCTTGCCCATGCCAACGGCTGGCTTGATATCGCCCCTGTACTTCTACAATAAGAACATGCTGCGCGATGCCGGCTTCGATCCGGAAAATCCGCCACAGACCTGGCAGGAATTGGAGGAAGTGGCGCGGGCGCTGACCGTTGCCGATGCGATGGGCGTTGAGGTGCTCGGCACCAATCTTGGCAGCAATGGCGATGCCTTTGTGTTCTGGCTCTACACCAACAATGGGCGGTACTCCAGCGACGATGGACGCACCCTGCTCTTCAACAGCCCCGAAGGCGTAGAGACGCTGGAATGGATGGTCAACTTCACCAATGAAATCAACGGTGGCGTCGAGAACATGACCGATTTCTTCCAGGATACGAATTTCTCCCAGGGCGATCATCCTTTCTTCGATGACACGGTCGCCATCCTTCACTTAAACTCGGCTGCCTTTGGGCATTTGAACAATGTCGCGCCGGACCTGTATTGGGATACCGACTCTTGGGGTGTCATGATTCGCCCCTACAATGGCGATAATCCGGATGCCAAGCACACGGGGGTAACGGGTTACAACTTCGTTGGCGCTTGGGCGTATACAATTCCCGCGGCGCATCCGCCAGAGAAGCAGGCGGCCGCCTATAAGTTTGCGGAGTTCATCGGCGTTCATGAACATGGAGGCTGTGAATTCCTCTTCGCGCAGAATCGTCCGTCGCCGGTGAAAGCCTGCAATGAGAACCCGGAATACTACGAGCAGAATCCCTATTGGGATAAGGTCAAAGAGGCGCTGGCAACCGATACGCCGGTGCAAATTACGCCGGTGCAAGGGCAGCTTGCCGAGATCTTGACCAACAGCGTGGAAGAGGCTTTCTTCGGTGTTAAGTCGGCGGAAGACGCGCTGAATGACGCCCATGCCGAGATGCAGGCGTTGCTGGATGAATTCTGGGCGGAGTTTGACGCCGACAATATGTAGGCGCCGCCCCCACCCTAAATCCCTCCCCCATGAAGAGGGAGGGACATTGGTCGACGCAGAGCTTCGATAGCTACGGGTCAGCCACCGGCTGACCCCTACGGACAACTCCAAGGGAAAATGTAGGGGCGAGCCGGCGCCGCGCGTAGACACTGCGGATTGCTCGCTCGCAATACAACAGCTTAGGCGCAAAATCGTGCAAGCCTCTTTGAAATCAAAACATGTTCAACACGACGCCACCCGGAAAGTGCGGCTGCAAGAGTGGTGGTTCCGCAACCGCGCTTTGATCGGCTATGCCTTCATCTTCCCTTGGTTCGCCGGCTTCATCATCTTTGACGCAATGCCCTTCATCTACAACTTGTATTTGAGCTTCACCGACTATCAAATCGGCACGGTCAGCACGCCGCCCTGGATCGGATTAGACAATTACACCGAGATCTTCACTGAGGACAAGCTCTTCGGCAAGAGCATGTACAACACGCTCTACTATCTTGGCTACAGTGTGCCGCTGCGCCTGATATTCGCTTTCTTCATCGCGCTGATATTGAACCTGCGCGTACGCGGGATGGAGCTCTATCGCACGCTATTCTACGTGCCAACGGTGGTGCCCCTGGTGGCGGCCACCGTAATTTTTGCCGGCTTTCTCAATACGCGATACGGCTTTCTCAATCAGTTCCTCGTCTTGATTGGCGCCGCGCCCGTTCGCTGGCTGTCGTCGCCGGACGCGATCAAACCGTCGCTGATTCTGCTCAGCCTTTGGGGCTTTGGCGCGCAGATGATCATCTTTCTCGCCGGCTTGCAGAGCATCCCGGACGATCTTTATGAGGCGGCCGCAATTGACGGCGGCACCGGCTGGCACCGGCTCTTCTACATTACTGTCCCGCTGATGACGCCGACGATATTCTTTAATCTGTTAATGGGGCTTATCGGCGGCTTCCAGGTCTTTGAACAAGTCTTTATCCTCATCGGGACGCATGGGGGTCCCCTACAGGCTGGACTTGTCTATATGCTGCATGTTTACAATAAAGCCTTTCGAGATTTTGAGTTTGGCTATGCGGCCGCGCTGTCAGTGATCTTGTTCCTTATCATCTTTGTTTTGACGATCCTGCTGGTTTATACATCCAATCGCTGGGTATTCTACGGCGACGCCCAAGACGATGAGACATAGCATGTTGCGCTAGGTTGCGGAAATGATTGAAGATCCCAGAAGCAAAATGGTTCGTCACATCATGATATACGCGATCCTCACTGTTGGGGCGATTGTCATGATGGTGCCGCTGCTTTGGACGGTCTCCACGTCGCTGAAAACGCGCGACAAGATCACCATCCGTCGGCTGGAGCTCATCCCGGATCCAATCGCCTGGGAGAATTATCCCTATCTCCTCGAGGCGCGACCGATCATCCAATATACACGTAATACCATGATCATCGTGGTCGCCTCGTTATTTGGCGCCTGGGTACCCTGCACCTTGGCTGGTTACGCTTTCGCCCGGATCCCTTTCCCGGGACGGAACCTGTTTTTTGGCATCTTGCTGGCGACGATGATGCTGCCCTACGTGGTGCGATTAATTCCCTTATTCTTGTTTTTCGATGAGATCGGCTGGACGCGCACCTTTGGTCCGCTGATTTTGCCGCGCCTGCTGGGGCATAATGCCTTCTACATCTTCTTGTATCGCCAATTCTTCCGCGGCATCCCCGATGACATTCACGATTCGGCGCGGATTGACGGCTGTTCCGAATTCGGGGTTTGGTGGCGGATATTCATGCCCATGTCGCGCCCGGTGCTGGCGGCGGTGTCGATCTTCGCCTTTTCCTTCGCCTGGAATGACTTCCTGAATCCGCTGATCTACCTGGGCTCGAACAAGGAGCTCTGGACCCTGGCGCTGGGCTTGAACGCCTTGCAAGGCTTCGAGGGCGATGACAACAGCCTCAATCTAATCATGACCTTCTCGATGTTGATGATCATCCCGATGCTGGTTGTCTTCTACTTCGGGCAAAAGCATTTGATCACAGGCGTGACGGCATCGGGCAGCCTCAAGGGATAGATCCCTTGGATTCCTCCCCCGCCGAAAAACCCAACATCCTGTACATTGTGCTGGATCAGTGGCGCGGCGATTGCCTGGGCATCGCCGACAGCGCGCATCCGGTCATGACGCCGCATTTTGACCAGATCGCTTATGAAGGCATTTGGTACAACCGCGCCTATGCTGATTGCCCCGTCTGCATGCCGCAACGCGCGACAATGCTGACTGGCTTCACCGGCAGCCAGCATGGCATGCCCCACAATTTCATGAGCGGCCCGCGCACGCCGATCGCCATCGAGCAGAGCCTGCCATATCGCCTTACGCGCGAAGCCGGCTATCAGACGAAGGCAGTGGGCAAGATGCACTTCTGGCCCGAACGCGCCCGCTTTGGATTTGAAGATATCAGCCTGCATCCGAACGATTATGTCAACTTTCTCGAGGAGCGCGGCTACGGCGGTTTCTATCGCGGGCATGGCTTGGGCGGCAATGAAGTCTATCCGGCGGTCAGCGCCCTGCCTGAGCATCTGACGCATACACACTGGATCGTCGACGAAGGCATTCGATTCTTGCAGCGGCGCGATCCGGAGTGCCCGTTCATGCTTTGGCTGGTCTTTGAAGCGCCGCATAGTCCCTTTGATCCGCCAGAGCCCTTCGACCGCATGTACGATGACTTCGACATTCCCGAAGCGGTCGCGGGCGATTGGGCAGGGGCGGAGGATGAGCCGCAGTCGCTAATCGCGGATCGCATCGCGCGCAAGTCCGACCGCATTTCGCCTCAAGTCTTGCAGCGAGCGCGCCGTCACTACTATGGGCAAATCACTCATATCGATTACCAGTTGGGGCGGCTGTTTGGCGAGCTAAAAGCCAGAGGTCTCTACGACAACACCATTATCGTCATCACCTCCGACCACGGCGAGCACCTTGGCGATCATGGCCTCTTCGCAAAGTCTACTTTTTTGGAATCGTCGGCGCGCGTGCCGATTATCCTGCGCTTGCCGAGCGAGAGCGGCATGTACAACCGACGCGATCAGTCACCGGCGCTGACGGCCGATATCGCGCCTACGCTATTGGAATTAGCCGGTTTGCAGCCCGACCCGGCGATGGCTGGCCTCTCGCTGCTGCGGCTGCCGGACCAGCGCGTGATTTGTGGTGAAACGCAGCAGTCAGTCTTCGCTACTGATGGCTCATTCAAGTTCATTCACTATTTCGCGAATGGCGCCGAGCAGCTATTCGATCTGAACCGTGATGCCGATGATCGCGTCAATCTCGCGAGACAGGACGCGTACGCTGATGCGCAATCGACGCTGAAAGCCGAATTGATTGCGTATCTGCTGGCGAATCAGCGTCCATCGGTCATTGACGGCGAACTGCTAGTGACCGAATCGACTTTGGATTTCGACAAAGCGCGCGCGCAGAACACAGCCGCTTGGCGCGGACCGCTGCGCTATGGGCAAGGTTACGGCTAATCGAATGGTGGTCTTACTGCAGTTCCAGGTAATCGCCGACAATTGACGTGAATTCGATGATATTGCCAAAGGGATCGCGACAGAAGAATCGCGGTCGCCCGGGAATCACCTCGACATCGTAAGGCGCATAGCCCGCCGCATTGAGCTTCTGACGAATGTCCGCCACGTCATCGACGACCAGGCAAAAGTGCCGATTGGAGGCATCGCCCAGTGGCTTTTCGCGGAAGCAGTGAAGCTCGGCATCTTCGCCCAGTCTGAACCAGATAACCTCAGCCGCCTGGATGCTGTTGGGCGCCGGGATCTCGGGTAATCCCAAAAGGTCGCCGTAAAATGCGCGCGTCTTGTCCTCGCTGCCGGGCGGACGCGGAATGCTGACGTGCTGCAAATGAACGCTCATGTTGTCCCTCGCTCTGTTGGTTCGCCAGTGTCATCATTCTACCAAATCTGCCGTGAAACTTGACAATAGCGCAATCGCTGTTTATACTATGTGTATATGTACATAGATTGTGCAAATGCTCGCTCTTCAGTTGCCCATTGCGAATCAGGCGCCCGTATCCTTGTGCAAACTATCAGGTGGCGGCTCGGTAATGGAGGACTGACACCGTGCCAAAATCGCTGACGATAGATCCGGTGGCGGAGCGGCGGCCTTCGGTGATCCGCGCGCCGGAGATCCCGGTCAACGCTTACGTTTCCGACCCGGAAGCGGAGGCGGCTATTTACTCGCGGGAGCAGCTAGTCGACATTTACCACGACATGCTTTTGATCCGCGAATTCGAGACGGCGCTGGACGGCTTCAAGAAGGAAGGCGCCTATCGCGGCATCCGTTACAGTCACGCGGGACCGGCGCATTTGTCAATCGGGCAGGAAGCGGCCGCTGTAGGGCAGTGTATTCACCTCGAGCCGCAAGACTACATCCTCGGCTCCCATCGAAGCCACGGCGAGATCTTGGCAAAGGGATTATCGGCGATTCGGGCGCTAGATGAATGCCGCCTGCTGGATATCATGGAGGGCTATATGGGCGGCGCCGCTCTGCGCGCCGTCGAGACAATTGACAACTTCCCCAATGGTCGCGCATTGGCGACCGCCTGGCTTATCTACGGCACATTTGCTGAAATTTTCGCGCGCGAAAACGGCTTCAACAAGGGCATGGGCGGCTCGATGCATACCTTCTTTCCGCCCTTCGGCATCATGCCCAATAATGCCATCGTCGGCGGCTCAGCCGATATCGCCCTGGGCATGGCGCTTTTCAAACGCATTAATCGGGCGCCGGGCATCGTCATCGCCAATATCGGCGATTCGTCGGTCGCCAGCGGTCCGGTTTGGGAGGCGATGAACTTCGCAGCGATGGATCAGTATCGCACGCTTTGGGACGCGGACCTGGGCGGCGCGCCGCCAATCCTCTTCAATTTTGTGAACAACTTTTATGGCATGGGCGGGCAGCCTCAGGGCGAAACGCTCGGCTTCGGTCAGCTGGCGCGGGTTGGTTTGGGCGTCAATGCCGATGCCATGCACAGTGAGCGCGTCGATGGCTATGATCCCTTGGCGGTGGCTGATGCGACAGGGCGGGCAAAAGCGCTGCTGCTGCGCGGGCGCGGTCCGGCGATGTTGGATGTGATCACCTATCGCTACAGCGGTCATTCATCGAGCGACGCCTCGTCTTATCGCGGTCGTGACGAGATCGCTCTTTGGCGAGAGCACGATTCAATTCGCGGCTACAGCGCGTATTTGCGCGCCAACGGTTATGCGGACGAGGTCGTTCTGCAATCTATCCAGAGATCAGTGATTGAGCGGATCACAAGGACAGTCGCGCTGGCGGTCGATCCGAAAGCGTCGCCGCGGATTGACGCGACCGGCGATGCCATCGGCGCGATGATGTTCTCGAACGCGACGGCGGATGCGCTTGACGAGCGGACGCCGGAGGTCTTGCAGCCGCTGACGGAAAGCCGCCTGCGCGTCACGCGAGCAAAGCACAGATTCGGCTTGGACGCGCATGGCGAGCAACGATCGAAACTAAAGTCGCTGACCTACGCCGAAGCCATCTTCGAGGCGATGATTCACCGATTTTATGCTGACCCGACCATGATCGCCTTTGGCGAGGAGAACCGCGATTGGGGCGGCGCATTCGGCGCTTATCGCGGCTTGACCGAGGCGATACCGTATCACCGACTCTTCAACACGCCCATTTCGGAGGCGGCGATCGTCGGGACGGCGGTCGGTTATGCGCTTGCCGGCGGACGCGCGGTTCCAGAACTGATGTATTGCGATTTTATGGGCCGCGCTGGCGACGAAATTTTTAATCAGATGGCCAAGTGGCAGGCGATGTCAGCCAAGGTATTGCACATGCCGTTGGTGCTTCGCGTCTCCGTTGGCATGAAGTATGGCGCCCAGCATTCGCAGGACTGGAGCTCGATTGTCGCGCATATCCCCGGCTTGAAAGTTTATTTCCCGGCGACGGCTTATGACGCGAAAGGCATGCTCAACCGGGCGCTGCGGGGAACGGATCCCGTCGTCTTTTTCGAAAGTCAGCGGCTGTACAGTCAGCCGGAGACGCTGTTCGCTGGCGGCGTGCCAACCGAGTATTACGAAGTCGACGAGGGCGAGCCCCACGCGCATCGCACCGGAAGCGACATCACCATCATCACCATCGGCGCGGCGCTTTACCGCGCGCTGGAGGCGGCGGGGACGCTGCAGCGCGAACACGACATCAGCGCCGAAGTGATTGACGCGCGCTTCCTCAATCCGCTAAATTACGGGCCGATCATTGAGTCGGTCAAGAAGACCGGGCTGGTCCTGTTGGCATCCGATGCGAGCGAGCGCGGCTCTTTTCTACATACGATGGCTTCCAATATCACGCAGCTCGCCTTTGATTATCTTGATGGTCCGGTTGCGGTCTTGGGCGCGCGCAACTGGATTACGCCGCCAGCCGAACTTGACGAGAGCTACTTTCCCGGCGCCGACTGGATGATCGATACGATTCATCAGCGCATATTGCCGCTGCCCGGCTATCAATCGCGTACGGAACAGCGCGCCAGCGAGATCATCCGGCGCAATCGCGCCGGGGTGTAGCCATGCTTGACGCCGTTCATCATGAGCTATTGGCGAGGGTCGCCGCCATGTATTATGAGCAGGAAATGACGCAGAACGACATCGCCGAGGCGCTGGAGCTTTCGCGCGTCAAGATTTATCGCTTGCTGAAGGAAGCGCGCGAATCGCAGGTGGTGCGCATCTTGATTGATTGGCCCGTCAAGCGCGCTCAGGAATTGGAGGCGCGGCTGGTCCCTCAATTTGGGCTGGAGCGGGCGCTGGTACTGCAAACAGGGGCGACTGACGCGGCTCTGCTGCGGCGACAGATCGGGCAATTGGCAGCCCGCTATTTGGAGGGCCTGCTGGTCGATGGCGCCGCCCTGTCGATCTGTTTCGGCAGCACCACCTACGAAGTCATCAATGCCATCCGCGCTGATTTTCAGGTGAATGTCAAGGTCATGCAAGCGACCGGCAGCCTGTCGCACGCGCTAAAGGAATTCGACAGTTCGGCGCTAACCCGTCAGTTGGCGCAGAAGCTGGGTGGCGAGGCGCTATACTTGTCGTCGCCGCTGCTGGCTGATAATGCGGGAGCGGCCAGGGTCATCCGCCAGCAGGCGGTTGTCGATCAAACACTTGCGCAGGTACGGCGCGCTGATATCGCCCTAGTGGGCATCGGCGATCTGGATCCAGCGGCATCAAGCTTCGTTCGCGCTGGCGTGGCTGATTCGGATCGTTTGCGTTCGTTTCGGGAGCGCGGCGCCATCGGCGATATGGCTTGGCAGGTATTCGATTGCGCAGGCGAGTTGTTTCCCTGTGAGCTGAATCAGCGCATAATTGGCGTCACGCTGGATGAGCTGCGGGCCGTGCCGCGGACGATTGCGGTCGCCATCGGCTTGAACAAGGCAGCCGCCATCGTCGGCGCCTTGCGGACGGGCGCGATCAATGTGCTCTGCACCGACGAAGCGACGGCGACCCGTGTACTCGAGAGTTGAATGTAAGGGTGACCCTTGGGCCGTCCTTCAAGGAAAGGCGAAACTTTATGCCAATCGGAGATGTGACGCAGCAGGTGAAAATCGCCGCCGGCTTATTCTGGGCCGATTACGCAGCGCTTGGCGCGCAACTCCGCGAACTGGAAGCGGCCGGCGTCGACTGGATTCATATCGAAGTGCGCGATGGCAAATATATGGATTTCGCCATGCCGCGCGGCGGCTACGATATTATCGAAGCGACCTGCAACAGCACCGACCTGGAGGTGGAGGCGCAGCTGCAGATGGTTCGCCCTGGCTTCAGCGTCTTTGAGCAGTTGGCTGATCTCGGCGTCAGTCTCATCAGCCTGCCGCTGGAAACGACCAACGAAATGATCTTTCAAAACATCACCTATATCAAAGAGAAGCTGGGCTTGAAAGTGGGCGTTTGGGCTTGGCAGGGCGCGCCCGCCGCCGCATTCGAGCAGTTCATCCATCCCCATGTCGATATCATCGAGTATGAAAGCCGAGCGCCATTTTGGAAGGCGACAAGCGGGGGACAGAGCCCGCATACCATTGACCCGATCGTCGTTGAAACGCTTCGAAAGCTGCATCACATGATTGCCGCTGCCGGCATGCAAGATCGCATTGAGCTAATGGAAGATGGCGGCTTGAACGCGGGCAATGTGGCGGAATTCATCGCGGCCGGCATGACGGTCGGCGAATTCTCGTCGCCGCTGCTGAAGGGTCCCGCTGGCAAATTGCAGGCGGGCACGGGCGAAATTGCCGCTGCCGTGCGGAATTTGCGCGGGGTGATGCGCGAAGCGAGCGACAAGTATCGGGACGAAAATGGGCTGAAGTAGTTGGGTAACGGGCGACACAAGTGTCGCCCCTACACGTCTCAGACGAAAGTATAGATGTGGGGACGGTCTTGGATTGCCCGTTCCCAAAACTCAGGAAGGATATTGTGCCAAAAACCAGAATCGGACTCATCGGCTACGGCGGCATCGGACGGGTGCATGCGGCGGCTTATCGCGCGATTCCATTCCACTATGGATTGCCGGCCGACAGCATTGAAATTGCCGGCGTCGCCACCACCCGTCGCGAAACAGCCGCGCGCGCCGCTGCCGAGATTGGCTGCGATTTCTTCACCGATGACTACCGCGAGCTGCTCGTGCGCGACGATATTGACGCGGTCGATATCTGCACACCCAATAATTCGCATCACGAGCTTGTGCTGGCGGCTGCCGCTGCTGGAAAGCATATCTACTGCGAAAAGCCGCTGGCGATGAATGCGCTGGAAGCGGCAAGTATGGCGCAAGCGGTCGCCGCTGCCGGCCTCAAAGCGCAGGTGACCTCCAATTTCCGCTTTTTTCCAGCGGTCATGCGCGCCAGGCATCTGATTGACGAAGGCTTTCTCGGCCGAATCTTCTCTTTCCGCGGGCGCTACCATCGCTCCAGTTATATCGACCGTGACAAGCCGATGTCCTGGCGGCTCGAGCGCGCGGTCACTGGCGGCGGCGCCCTCTTCGATCTCGGCTCGCATATCCTGGATCTTCTATATTATGTATTGGGCGAATTCGATTCTGTGCATGGCGCGCTCGATACGCTAATCAAAGAGCGGCCGCGGGCGAAAGGCAGCGCGGAAATGGCGCCGGTCGATGTCGATGATATCGCCTTGCTGCATGCTCGCTTGCGCGATGGTACGCTGGGCACGGTAGAGATCTCGCGCATGGGCACGGGCGCTACCAACGACCTGACCTTCGAAGTATTTGGCGATCGCGGGGCGATCCGCTTCAACTTGAACGAGCCGGGTTGGCTCCATGTCTACGACGCGCGCGCCGCGGATAGTCCGCTGGGTGGCGAGCGCGGCTTCCGCAAAATCGAGGCGGTCAGCCGCTATGCTGGGCAACGCGCGCCTGATTGGACGATGACGCCGGATTTCATGCGCGCCCACGCCGAATGCCAGTATCAGTTCATCAAAGCGATATGGGACGATCGAGATCCATCGCCTTCCTTCGCCGACGGCCTGCATGTGCAGAAGATCATGGCGGCGGCTGAACGCTCGTCGGAGAAGGGCAGGTGGGTCAGCCTGTCTGACGTTTAGCGCGCGGCAATGGGAGACGGTTGCTTTGATGGCGCATTACGACTTCATCATTATCGGCACGGGCATGGGCGGCGGCACGCTCGCTTACGCCCTGCGCGGGAGCGGCGCCCGCATCCTCTTGCTCGAACGGGGCGACTTCCTGCCCCAAGAGCGGCAGAACTGGCAGGTTGACGCCGTCTTCAAGGAGAATCGCTACAAGCCAACCGAGAACTGGATTGACGCGACGGACGGCAGCCGCTTCAAGCCCGGCGTCCATTATTATGTCGGCGGCAACACCAAAGTTTATGGCGCCGCCTTGCCCCGCTTCCGCGTCGAAGACTTTGGCGCGATCGAACACGAAGGCGGCACTTCGCCCGCTTGGCCCATCAGCTACGAAGACCTCGAGCCGTATTATAATCTCGCCGAGGAATTGTTCTTCGTGCACGGGTCAGCCGGCGACGACCCCAGCGAGCCGCCGCGCGCAAAGCCTTATCCCTTTCCGGCAGTGCCGCACGAACCTTATGTCGCGGCTTTGATTGAGAAGCTGCGCGCGCAAGGTTTGCATCCCTACTCCCTGCCGATGGCGGTTGACCTGCGCGAAGGCGGGCGCTGCATCCGCTGCAAGACCTGCGATGGCTTTCCTTGCAAGGCGCAGGCCAAGGGCGACGCCGAGATATGCTGTGTGCGTCCCGCAATCGAAGAAGGCATGATCGAGCTATGGACCAATGCGCTGGCGAGGCGCATATTGACCAGCGACAACGGGGCGCGCGCGACCGCGGTCGAGCTTGAGCGAAGAGGCGAGACGCTAATCGTCTCTGCCGACCGCATCATCGTCTCCTGCGGCGCGGTCAATTCCGCCATTTTGCTGCTGCGCTCGCGGAACCGCGAACATCCCAAGGGGCTCGCCAATTCCACTGGTTTAATCGGCCGCAATTTCATGATGCACAACAACACCGCCCTGACCGCTGTCGCCCCGTTGAAGCAAAACCCGACCGTCTTCCAAAAGACGACCGCGGTGAACGACTTCTACTTTGGCGATGCCGATTTCAAGTTTCCTATGGGCAATATCCAGGCGCTGGGCAAATTGCAGGCGGGCATGCTTTCGGCGGCGAAGCCCTACCTGCCCAAGCCGCTGCTGACGGCGATGGCGAATCGCAGCATGGATTGGTGGGTGATGTCCGAGGACCTGCCCGACCCGGAAAATCGCGTATTCCTGGGCGCCGACGGAGCGGTGCATGTACAGTGGCGCCCGAACAACCGCGTCGCTCATCAGCAGTTGATTCGGCGCGCGATCCGCATGATGCGAGAAGCGGGTTACGCCTTCGTATTCACCGAGACGCTGGGCATTGAGACCAACTCGCATCAATGCGGCACGGCGCGTTTCGGCGCCGATCCAGCGCAATCGGCGCTCGATCCCTTCTGCCGCGCCCACGATCTTGAGAATCTCTATGTAATGGATTCTTCATTTTTCCCCTCATCCACCGCGATGAACCCGGCGCTGACCATTTGCGCGCAGGCGCTGCGGGTTGCCGATCACTTGCAGGGCAATGCGCCGCGCAATTCGGAGCGGCCCGCATGAGTCCCGTCATTGGCATTGATCTTGGCGGCAGCGTTGCTTTGGCGGGCGATGTATTGCTGGACGCGGCGCGGGCATCGCTTAAGCAATACTCGTTTAGGGCGGCTCGCAAATCGCGCCAAGTTGATTGTGCATAAAGTGATTGAGATTCGTTAGCAAGAGTGGGCGAGCCACCGGCTCGCCCCTACGACTTTCCAATCAGTGGGGCGAATTCGTTCCTGCTGGCAGTCAATGTCGTTGCTAACTTGGGATCGCTTAGGAGACTGGGATGTACCACTACGCCGATCATCTGCCCGAAGGCACGATTCTGAGCGACTTCGATATCTGCATAGTTGGCGCGGGCGCGGCTGGCATCGCCATGGCGCAGCGCCTAGCGCATTCTTCACTGAAGGTGATCCTGTTGGTCAGCGGCGGACCGGCCGATCGCGGCGCGCCATCGGAAGCGCGTCAATCGCTTTATCAAGGAACGGTCGGTGAGTTCTTGCGGGTGGTCGATCCCGGTTTTCCGCAGCGCTCACGGCTCAATATGTATGGCGGCACCACCAACCATTTCGGCTTTTGGGCGCGTCCGCTGGATGCCGCCGATTATATGCCTCGCCCGGGCTTCCGTGAAGTTGGCTGGCCAATCAAGCAGGACGAACTGGCGCCCTACTACGCCGCCGCCCACGAATTCGGGCAGTTCGGTCCCTTCAATTATGACGATATGGATTTCTGGCGGTCCGTGCTCTACGCGCGCCCCTTTGACACGCTACCGGGCGACAAGCTCGAGGGCGCCATCATGCGCGCGCAATACGACGAAAATCTGCACGATTTTCAGCTGCAATTCCGCCAAGAAATGCAGCAGGCGGAAAATATCACCGTCCTCTTCAATGCGCACCTGCTCACCATCGAGACCGACGAGTCCCAAGCTCATGTCTCCGAATTGAACTGTTCCACCATCGTTACTTCGTCGTCCGCTGGTGGCGCGGCCGGCGCGCGGTTCAAAGTGCGAGCGCGGAGCTATGCGCTGGCTTGCGGCGGCATCGAAAACGCGCGCTTGCTGCAGCTCTCCGGCGATCTCGGCAATAACAGACGCGACATGCTCGGGCGCGGCTTCATGGCGCATCCACTGCTGACCAACGCGGCGCGGGTAACTTTCGAGCAGCCGGTCGCGTCCGAAATCCGCAACTTCTTCCGCGAGCAGCAGATACGCCTCAAGCCGCCGCAAGATGACGATGGCGAGTACCGGCACATGGTCGAGCCGCTGGTCAATCCGGAGCTGGTTTACGAATACCTCATGTTTAACGCCTGGGGCGTACTGGCGCCGAAGCACAAGACCCTGCTGGACGAGCGCATCGGCAACTTCCGCATCATCTTGTACTTCCGCGACCATGGCGCATCAGCGATCGTGAACCTCAATTGGGAGCAGACGCCGAACGAATCCAGCCGCATCACCTTGGACCGGAAGCAGGTCGATCCCATTTTTGGACAGCCGCTGGCGCATATTGATTGGCGGCTCAATGATAGCGACAAGCGCAGCGCCGTTCGCGCGCTGGAGATTACGCTGTCGTACTTAAGAGATCATGGCGCCGTCCGGCAGGAGATGATCACGGATGTCAGCGGCGGCGCCGATCACTGGACTTTTCCGCCGCATGAGGGCGCGCTGGAGACGGGCGATCATCACATGGGCGCGCTGCGGATGTCGGCTGCGCCTGAGGATGGCATTGTCGACATCAATTCACGCCTTCACCGCGTCGACAATCTATACATTGCCGGCTCGGCTGTGTTTCCGACCGGCGGATATGCCAACCCGACGCTAACCATCGTCGCGCTGGCGCTGCGGCTGGCCGATCACTTGAAGCGGGTTCTGGGCTCATGGCGCGGGCATTAGTGTTGCCCTTTTGCTTCACCACCGAGGAATTGAGGCAGCACAGAGAGCACAGAGGGATGTATTGTTTTGCTACTAACGACTCCGTTGAGGCTTTTGACCCGCTGCGTAGGCGGGCAGGGTCGGTGGTCTGCGGCTACGCAATCTTCACAGACAACGTGAGGCGATGAATCGTCTGTCCGCGCTTTAAAGCGTTCTCAGGCTTTGTCTTATATTTGCTGCGTGTAGGGGCGAGCCGACGGCTCGCCCCTACAGCACCTTCCTTCGACCCAACTGAACTGCTGTGACTTTGTACCGGACAAGCCCTGTAGGGGCGACTCTATATGTCGCCCGTCTATGTTCAGCTACTGTCCGCCTATAAAAGCGCATCGACATCGGCGCGGCCGGGGACGCTGTCGGCTGCGCCCGGCTTGGTGACGCAGAGCGCCGCCGCCGCATTGGCGAAGCGAACGGCGCGTTCGAGCGCCATGCCTTCCGACAGCCCCACCGCCAGCGCCGCGTTGAAGGTGTCGCCGGCGCCGGTCGTATCGACGACATCGACTGCGAAGGTCGGCACAAGCCTTGCATCGTCGGGGGTGACGATCTGCGCGCCCTTTGCGCCCAAGGTGACGATGGCCGTCTGATCGTCGCGGGTCAGCAGCGCTCGCGCAGCCGATACGACATCGTCAGCGCCGCCGATAAGGGTCTCCAGTTCTGTTTCATTGGGCGTCAGGTAATCGGCCAGTTGAATCGTCTCAGGCGAGATTGGGGCGGCCGGCGCCGGGTTCAGAATCGTGGCTACGCCAAATTCCTTGGCTGCTTGTAGCGCGTAGGGCACCATTTCGAGGTTTACTTCCAACTGAACCACCAGCATGTGGGCAGCGGCAATCCGCTCGCGCGCCGCGTCGATATCGCTCCGGCACAGCCGTTCATTTGCGCCCAAGACGACCACAATCATGTTTTCGCCGCTGCTATCGACCAGGATTGGGGCGACGCCGGTCGCCACTTCGCTGTCGCGGTTGACGAAGTCGTGGTTGACGCCTTCCGCATCCCAGATTTCGTATGCCAGGTTGGCGAATACATCATTGCCCAGCCGCCCGATGAAGCTGACATCCGCGCTGAGGCGCGCCGCCGCCACCGCTTGATTGGACCCTTTGCCGCCGGCGCCGGTCGCGAAGCGGTTCCCGTGGACCGTCTCACCCGGGCGCGGCATCCGCTCCATATACGAAACCAGATCAGCGTTGAAGCTGCCAACCACCACGATCTTCGCTGTCATGTTTGCTTCCTTTTGCATTGGGCGTCAATTCACTATACTGTATTGTGTTCGATTTTCACCCTTTCGACTAGCGATAGGCTGTTGATGGCGCAACTGCAAATCGCGCTGGATGGCGACCTCAATTCCGCGCTGGAAACCTTATCCGCTGTGCATCCCTACGTCGACATTGCCGAGGTGGGGACGCCGCTCGTTTTCCGCGAAGGGATGAATGCCCTGCGGCGGATTCGCGAGGCGCGCCCACAGTTGACCTTGGTGGCCGATCTCAAGATTATGGATGCCGGGCGCGCGGAAGCCGATATCGCTTTCCGCGCTGGCGCCGAGGTCGTCACGGTCATGGCGGTCGCCGCTGACGCCACGATAGCAGGCGCCCTTGAGAGCGCGCGGACGCGCGGCAAGCGTGTGATGGTTGATATGATGCAAGTCGCTGAACCGCGTGCGCGGGCCATGGAGTTGGTGGAGTTGGGCTGCGATTTGCTTTGCCTGCACACCGCGCACGATCAGCAGGCGGCGCTCGGCTCGCCCTTTACTCTGTTGGCGGAATTGCGAGAGGCGCTGCCCGCGACAGGATTGGCAATCGCCGGAGGCGTCAAGCTGCCGGCTTTGACGCAGATACTTCCGCTGAAGCCGAAGGTAATCATAGTGGGCGCCGCCATCACGGCAGCGGCGGATCCGCGCGCGAGCGCCAAGCAGTTCCATGAGAGGATTCGAGCCTATGGAAACGCCTGAATTGATTGACGCAATCCTTGCCGATATCGGGCGCGCCTTGCGCCAGGTCGATCCGGCGCAAGTCGATGACATCTGCGCAGCGATACAGTCTGCGGATCGCATCTTCATCACTGGCAAGGGGCGCAGCGGATTGCAGATGAAAGCCTTCGCCATGCGGCTGATGCACCTCGGCTTTTGCGTTCACGTGGTCGACGATGTGACGACGCCGGCCATCGGCGCTGGCGATCTGCTGCTGATTGGGTCGTCATCCGGGCGCACGGGCTCGCTGCTGCGCTACGTTGACACGGCGCGCGAGGCGGGCGCGCGGCTGGCGACTTTCACCGGGGTTATGGATTCGCCTATCGCTGCGGCGGCGGCATCAGTAGCGCAGATCCCAGCCACCAATTTCAAGGCGGGCTCACCGTCCGCGGTTGACTCAGTGCTGGTGATGGGTTCGCTGTTCGAGCATTGTCTGGGTTTGCTTTGTGACCTGATCGTCATTCGTTTGAAGGCGGCGCGCGGCATGGACGAAACGGCGATGAACGCGCGGCACGCCAACCTGGAGTGAACCGGAACGGCGCCACGCCAAACAGTAGCATTTGGGACGGCACAAGTTAAACTATCCTCTGTCGACAATTTCCAACTGGAAGGATGATGAAATGAAGAAATATCTTAGGATCGTTATTGCGGTGACGCTGCTGCTGGCGGTTACCCCGGCCAGCGCTGATGTGACCTGGACCGGCGCCTTTGTGCTAGGAAGCTGCTGCGAGCCGAACTCGCTCGATCCGGCGGCAATGGGCATCTCACAGACCGAGGGTTATGTCATCACCGCGATGTATGAAGGGCTAACCCAATATTCGCGCGAAGGCGAAATCGCGCCTAGGCTGGCGACCGGCTGGGATATCTCCGATGACGCGCTGACCTACACGCTAACCTTGCGCGAGGGCGTGAGTTTCCACGATGGCTCCACGCTGGATGCCGAAGATGTCGTCGTGTCGCTGGAGCGGCACAAGAGCCTTGGCTTGGGCAATCTGGGCTTCATTTTGGCGCCGGTGGCCAGCGTAAGCGCGACTGATGATATGACCGTCGAGATTCAATTGACCTCGGCCGACTTCCAGTTTTGGGCCGGCTTGCCCCACATCAAGATTCTCAGCGCCGATGCGATCGCCGCCAATGAATCGGATGGCGATATGGCGGGCGACTTCTTCCGCGAAAACGCGGTCGGCACCGGCCCGTATCAACTAGTGCGCTGGGACCCGGGCCGTCAGACGGAAATGTCCGCCTTCCCTGATTATTGGGGCGGCTGGGAAGGATCGCATGTCGAGACTTTCATCGCCCGTTACGGCTTGGATTTCTCCACGCGTTTGCTGCTGATGGAAGACGGCGAATTGCATCTGATTGACTGGGCGGGCTTGTCCGATATTCGGCGCGCCGAGACCTCCGACGCCATCAGTTACAATCTGGGCAATCCGCTGCAGGGTTTCTACCACTTTATGAAACAGGATGGTCCGCTGGCGGACAAGAAGGTGCGCCAAGCGCTGATGCACGCCTATCCCTACGAAGCGATGATCGAGGTGATGCAGGGCGTCGCCTTGCCGCTAAATTCGCCGGCATTGAGCGGCACAATTGGTCATTGCGCTGTTTTTGAGCCAGCGCAGGATATGGATGCGGCGCGCGCCCTGCTGGCCGAGTCGGATTACGCGGATGGCTTCTCGCTACGGCAAGCCTACCGTCACGCCAATGAACCTCGCCGATTCGCCGCGGTCTTGTTCCAGGAAGCGCTCGCTGAATTGGGCATCGAAGTCGTATTGGACGACATTCCCTGGGGCACCTTCATTGACGCGCAGCGCAACTTCGATACCGCCTACGATATGTCAAGCCACTGGCTCAATATCCCGATTCCCTATTCGGGCGAGATGCTCTTCCGGCTGAACCACTCGTCATTGATCGATACCGGCACGGGCAATTGGGCTTGGTACAACAATCCTGAATTTGACGCTCTGCTGGAAGAAGCGCCGACGCTGGCGCCGGGCGATCCGCGGATTGACGAGCTGCTCTGCGAAGCGCAGCAGCTTCTCATCGATGATGCGGTGGTCATTCCGGTGATGCTTTCCCAGTATATCGATCTGACGCATTCGTCGGTACGGGGCTATCAGTACGACCCCTATGGCTTCCCGGGTGATTTGCACGTACATGACATCTGGCTGGAAAATTAGCGGTTCATTCGTCGCCTAAGTACGTTGTGGAGCGCAGTTGCCTGCTGGCGCTGCGTTCCGCTCACTTCAAATCACTATGGGCAAGCTACTCCTAGAGCGCCTTCTGACACTGATTCTCAAGCTGTTTGGCATGGCGGTGATCTTGTTCGTAGTGACACAAGTGTTGCCGGCAGATCCGGCGGCCGTGGCGGCTGGCACCGATGCTCGCCCGGAACAGATCGAAAGAATCCGACAGGAGCTGGGGCTGGATCGGCCGTTTCACGAGCAATTCATCACCTATATTTCGGGCTTGGCGCGCGGTGATCTGGGCCAGTCCTTGTTAACGCGGCGAGAAGTGAGCGATGATTTGAAGCTTCGGTTTCCCGCCACGCTGGAGTTGTCGATCCTGTCCGCTGTGGTCATCGTCGTATTTGGCGTGGGGCTGGGCATCATCGCGGCGATCAACGCTGGCAAGGCGCTGGACTTCCTGATCCGCGCCTTTGTCGTCATCGGCATGGCGGTTCCTCCCTTTGTGCTGGCTTTATTCTTGCAGCTGATATTCGCCAAAGGGCTGGATATGTTTCCGCTGGAAGGGCGCTTGCATACGCGGATGGCGCCGCCGCCATTTGTAACCGGCTTGTATACGGTGGATAGCTTGCTCGCCGGCCAATGGGAGTTATTCTGGATGAGCTTGCGGCATTTGGCGCTGCCAGTGATGGCATTGGCGCTGGGCCGCCTGGCGGTTGGCGCGCGTTTCACGCGAAGCGGGATGCTGGAAACACTGTCGCAGCCTTATGTGCGCACGGCGCGGGCGAAAGGCTTGCGGGAAAAACCTGTGGTGCTGCGGCACGCCTTTCGCAATGCGCTGATCCCGGTGGTGACGATGCTGGGCATTCAGATCGGCTTTTTATTGAGCGGCGCCGTCTTGGTCGAAGTAGTCTTCACCTGGCCCGGGCTCGGTCGTTACGCGGTGGAATCGGTTTTGTCTTTCGACTTTTACGCTGTCATCGGCGCGGCGCTGGTGATTGCGCTGATATTTGTGGTATCCAACACGGTTGTCGATTTGCTCTACTTGCAGTTGGATCCGCGTATCAGCCATAAGTAGGCGCAGCCAGCGGGCGAGGAGGCGCATGACATTTGAGCTAGGGTTCGACATCGGCGGCACCTTCACCGATTTCGCGCTGCTGAATACGGAAAGCCGCGAGTTGTCGATATTCAAAGTGCTGACTACGGCTGACCGTCCCGAAATTGGCGCATTAGATGGCATGTCAACTTTCCTTAATCAATGCGGCCAGCGCCCTGAACAGCTACTCAACATTTTCCACGGCACGACACTGGTCGCGAACACGCTGATCGAACACAAAGGCGCGCTCGTCGGTTTGCTAACTACCGCCGGATTTCGCGACATCCTGGAGATGCGGACCGAGCAGCGCTACGCGATATATGATCTGTTTCTGCAATATCCGCCGCCGCTGAGCCCACGTTATCTGCGCCGTGGCATGCGCGAGCGCATCGACCGCGATGGCAAGATCCTCGAAGGTGTCTGTGAGGAAGATGTGCGAGCGGCGGTGGCGGATTTCAAGCGGGAAGGCGTTGAAGCGATCGCGATCGCTTGCCTGCATTCGTATCGCAATCCGGCGAACGAGCGGCGAATCGCCGAGTTGGTCAACAGTGTCTGGCCCGATGTTCCCCTGACCCTGTCCTGCGAAATCGCGCCCGAAATACGTGAATACGAGCGGACGTCGACGACGGTTGCCAATGCCTACACGCTGCCCTTGATGTCGCGCTATTTGAAGACCTTGGAGGATAAGCTGGCGGAGTCTGGCTTCGGCGGCAACTTTTATCTGATGCTCTCATCCGGCAGTTCGGCGCTGGCATCGGCTGCGCGGAAGCAGCCCATTCGCCTGGTTGAGTCGGGTCCGGCGGCCGGGGCGCTCGCCGCGGCTTATTATGGCGGCTTGGCGGGACACAAGGATTTAATCTCATTCGACATGGGCGGGACGACGGCGAAAGTGTCGCTGGTCCACGATGGTCGGCCCGCGTCAGCGTCCAATTTGGAAGTCGCGCGCGTCCATCGATTCACCAAAGGCAGCGGCTATCCCTTGCAATTCCCCACTGTCGATATTCTGGAGAGTGGCGCCGGCGGCGGAAGCATCGCCTGGGTGGACAATCTTGGCTTGCTCAAGGTCGGTCCGCAGAGCGCAGGATCGCATCCGGGTCCCGCTTGTTACGGCTTCGGCGGCAATGAGGCTACCGTGACCGATGCCGACCTGGTTTTGGGCTACCTGAACCCGGACTATTTCCTCGGCGGCTCGATGAAGCTGGATCGGCAAGCGGCTGAGCGGGCGCTAGCGCCGTTGGCGGAGGCCTTCGGTTGGACCATTGTCGAGATGGCTGATGCCATTCATCAGTTGGTGAATGAAAATATGGCGGCGGCCGCCCGCATTCATATCTTGGAAAGCGCGCGCGATCCGCGCAATTATGCGATGGTCTGTTTTGGTGGCGCAGGACCGGCGCATGCTGCCGGCGTCGCGGGCATTCTTGGCAATGCTGAAGTGATTGTCGCGCCGGGCGCTGGCGTCGCTTCCGCCATTGGTTTGCTTATCGCGCCCATCGCCTTCGATTATTCGCATTCTTACCCGACCATGCTGTCCAGCGCGGATTGGCGCGCAGTGGCTCGCTTGTTCGCCGAAATGGAATCGGCTGGCAGGTTAATGATGAGCGAAGCCGGCATTCCGGAAGCGGATGTAGAGATCGAGCGCTGTGTGGACGGGCGCTTTCGGGGCCAGCTGCATGAGATTCAAGTTCCGCTGCCCGATATTCAGTTCCAAATGGACTTCGACGAATTCAGGGACCGATTTAATGCTCGCTATCGGGAGTTGTATCATTATGTGCCCGATCATACGCCGATCGAATTGCTAACCTGGCGGCTTCGCGTATCGGGCAGGCGCGCGCCGGTGAAGCCCGCTCGACTGCCTCAATCCAGCGCGGACCCGGCCGCAGCCCGAAAAGGCGAGCGCCCCGTATATTATTCCGAGATTGCCGAATTCGTTCCGACGCCGGTTTATGATCGCTACTTGCTTTGCGCCGGCATGCAGATTCCCGGTCCGGCGATCGTCGAGGAGCGCGAGTCGACCATCGTCCTGCGTCCTAACATGGAAGCGACGGTTGACGCCTATGGCAGTGTGCGCCTGGCGCGGGCGCAAGCAGAAGGGCAAGGAGGCGCTTGAGATGCGCATTGTATGGATAGACCCGATCGTGGAAGACAAGCCCTATGTCGGCGCTCTGCGCGCGGCTCTGGATGATGCGCGGCGTCCCGATACCGAGCTTGAAATCATCTCGCTGCCCCCGGGGGCTAGCCCGCGCCACTTGCGCTATCACGCTTATGAATCGCTGGTCGTCGGCGAGATTGTGACGGCGGTGTATCACCTGGCGGCGGAAGCCGACGCTTTCATCATCGGCTGCTTTTATGATCTGGCGCTGCGAGAAGCGCGAGAGGTCTCGGGCAAGGCGATCGTCACCGCGCCCTGCGAGTCATCAATTGCTATCGCGGCGCAGTTGGGCAATACGTTTTCGGTATTGGTCGGCGCCGACAAAGCGATCCCGAAAATGCGCGAGAATATCCGCGCATACGGCTTGGAGCATCGCCTGATGTCCATGCGGCCGCTGAATATGGGTGTGCTGGAATTCCAGGCGCAGGCGGAGCGCGCGATGGAGGCGATGCTGCGCGAAGGCGTGAAAGCGGTCGAAGAAGACCGCGCCGAAGTTATCGTGCTCGGCTGCAGCGCTGAGGTCGGTTTTCATCGGGTGTTGCAGGACGAGTTGGGCATTCCCGTTATTGATTCGGCGCTGGCGCCCTTCAAATATGCTGAGTTCCTGGCGGAGGCGGCCAATCGCTTTGGTTGGCATCCGAGCCGCCGCTGGGGCAGCGAGCCGCCGCCCGAGGCCGAGATTCGAGAGTGGGGACTGTTCTAATGGAAGGAACGCGACTATGACCGGGAATGGTCTCGACCCGCTAACCCTGGAAATCATTTGGCAGCGCCTGATCACCGTCGCCGATCAGATGTCGACGACGCTGGCGCGCACGGCATTTTCGACTACGATCACCGCCTCAAACGACTACGGCTGCGTGCTTATTGACGCCGACGCCCAATGCATCGCCCACGCTCAGCGCAGCCTACCGATTTTCAATCGCACCATGCCCTACACGACGGGGCTGATTCTGGATCGTTTTGGATGCGAGAGTATTCGTCCGGGCGATATCTTCATTTCGAACGACCCCTGGGAAAACGCCGGGCACAATCCGGATATTACCGTGATTACACCGTTCTTCAATGGCGGCGCGCTAGTGGGTTTCGCCGCCAGCATCGCCCACCATGCCGATGTGGGCGGCGCGATCGATACGAACCAGGTCAGCGACAGCTACGAAGAAGGGCTTCTCATTCCACTGGTTCGGCTCTATTGCGCCGGTGAAATCAACCAGACGGTGCTTGATTTTGTCGAAGCCAACGTCCGACTGCCGACAGCAGTCATTGGCGATATTCACGCGCAGGTGGCCGCCAACCAAACTGGCGCCGAGCGCTGTTTGGCGCTGCTGGACGAATATGGCTTGCCCGATTTGCGCGCGATTTCGACGGAGATACGGAGCCGCTCGGAGCAGGCGATGCGCAAGGCGATCGCGGCGCTGCCCGATGGCGTCTATTGCTCCAAAGTTGTGGTCGATGAGCTGGACCAGCCCTTGCAGCTGGTCTGCGCGCTTGAAGTGCGCGACGACGAGATCTTCATAGATTTCAGCGGGACGTCGCCTCAGCAGCCTCGCGGCGCCATCAACGTGACTTTCACCTTCACGCATGGCCAGATATCGTATGCGCTAAAAGCGACGCTGCTGCCGGATGTGCCGGGCAACGACGGCTGTTACCGCCCGATCCATGCCAGCGCGCCCGCCGGCTGCATATTGAATGCGCAGAAGCCCGCATCGGTAAGCCAACGGCATCGAATCGGCGCGCATATTTTCGGCGCCGTGATCCAAGCTTTGGCTGAGGTGCTCCCGGATCGCGTGATAGCCGGCTCAGGCTTCCTCGTCAGCACACGTGTCTTCGCCAGCGAGGCAGACGACACTGCCATCAGCCATTCTTACCTGTTTAGCGCCGGTGGCATGGGCGCCAATGCGCGGACGAATGGCATTTCAACCGTGCAGGCGCCGGCGCTGGCGGGCGCGGTACCTGTTGAGTTGTTTGAGATTGCGGTGCCGATATTGACGCGCAGTCGTGAATTCATCCCCGATTCCGGCGGTGGCGGTCGAAGGCGAGGCGGTCTGGCGCAGCGCATGGAACTGGGGCTGCTGCCCGGCTACAAAGGGACGGCGACCGTATCGGTGCATGCCGCGGGGCAGCATGTGCCGCCTTTTGGCTTGCATGGCGGCGAGGGTGGGTCGCCCGCTCAAATTTTGCGTGACGGCGAAATCTTGACCCGCGCCGAAAAAGTCCGGCATGCCAGCGCTTTGCCGCTGACAGAAACCGCGCAAACAGTCGGCTTCGAGACGGCAGCGGGCGGCGGTTACGGTCCGCCAAAGGAACGGGCGCCGGAGCAGGTGAAAGCCGATGTGCGCGACGGACTGGTATCGTTCGAACGGGCGGCTGAGACTTATGGCGTAATCCTCGATTCAGAGTCGCTGCGAGTCGATGTAAAGGCGACCGAAGCGAAACGCCGCGACATGTAGCGTTCGCAAGAGCGAGGGCGAAGTGCGAGGCCGATATAGCGGGCAGAAAAAGTGGATCAGGCTGGCGGCGCGGAATCCCGGTTTGGTGGCGGGCATCCTGTTGCTGCTGCCCTTTCTGCTGTTTGCCACTCTGCCGACAGTCTTTGCCACCCATGATCCGATCAAGACATCGATTCGCGAATTATACCGTCCGCCGAACGCGGAGCATTTTTTTGGCACCGACGAACTAGGGCGCGATGTGTACAGCCGCGTCGTGCACGGCGCGCGGATATCCCTCGTTTCAGCCTCGATGATCATCGGCATCGCCTGTCTGATCGGCGTTGTACTCGGCACAGTCGCCGGCTATTGGGGCGGTTGGAGCGATCGCGTCATTATGACCTTGGTGGATCTGGTGCTTGCGTTTCCCAGCTTGATATTGGCGCTGGCGGTTGGCGCGGCGCTGGGACCGGGACTGCGCAGCGCAATTATCGCGGCGGCCGGCGTCTGGTGGCCCGTTTACGCACGGCTGCTGCGCGGCCTCACGCTTCAGCTGGCGGAGATGGAGTTCGTGACGGCGGCGCGGGCGATGGGCGCGTCGACGCCGCGGATTATCCTGCGTCACATTCTGCCCAATGCGATATACGCCATTATCGTGCGCGTCAGCATTGATTTGGGATTGGCGGTGCTGCTGCTGGCGAGTTTGAGCTTCATCGGTTTGGGCGCCAGCGCGCCAACGCCGGAGTGGGGCGCGATGGTGGCTTGGGGGCGGCTCTACTTCTTGACCGAATGGTGGATTGGTGGATTTCCCGCCCTGGCGATCACATTGGTGGTGGTCGCTATCACCATGGTTGGCGATGGCTTGAATGATTTGCGCGCGATCCGTTGATGGTGATTTGGCGGGCGACAGTAGCGCGACGATTAATCGTTTGCGTCGTCCAAGATCTGGTGTTCGTAGGGGCGAGCGGCAAACCCCATCCCCGAAGGTCTATGTCTACGTGACCCGGCCCCCTCGCCATCTCTATGGCGAGCATCCCAGC
>JAPOYT010000263.1:19250-26095 GCA_026706445.1 Chloroflexota bacterium | reverse complement strand
TAAAGCAGGCAAAGCCTTTTGCGTGAGCCGCTGCCATGCAGCGCGAGGGTCTACAAGGCTTGTCCGCTACTTGTTGGCTCGCGTCCGACGCTGCGCAATGCAAAGGCGTACAAAGGCTTCACCACAGAGGAATCGAGGAAACACAGAGGGGCGCGTAGACACAGCCCTACGGCACAGAGGGATGAACGTTTGTAACTCAATCGACGTTGCAGGGGCGTCCGGCGGTCAGTGTCTGCACGGCCTAGGCGCGGCGGCCAAACTACGGCTTACGCTGTCAGATGCCCGTAGACCTTGCCCCAAATATGGCGTGTGTACGGGCGAGCGATCTGCAGTGTCGGCGGTCAGTGTCTACGCGACCTACGCGCAGCGGTGGCTCGCCCCCGCAGAATCCTGTTTCAATTTCCGTTGATTGAATTGACACAGTTGCGGACAAGCCCTACAGCTTTTGCGCTGCGATGCGCTATGCTAGCCTAGCTGTGAAAACATCGCTTAGAAAGGCGGCATGTGATGCCAGTTGACGCGATCAGTTTGGAAGTATTCAAAAACCTCTTCGAGGCGGCCGCTGAAGAGATGGGCGTGACGCTGCGGCGCGCCAGTTTCAGCCCCAATATCCGCGAGCGCCTGGATTTCAGCTGTGCGGTATTCGATGGGGAAGCGCGGATGATCGCGCAGGCGGCGCATATCCCGGTGCATCTGGGCAGCATGCCGGCCTCGGTAGCGGCGGCGGTGGCGGAATTTGAGGAATTCTTCCCAGGCGATTTGGTGGTGCTTAACGACCCCTATCGCGGCGGGACGCATTTGCCGGACATCACCATGATCTCGCCGATCTTCGCCGGGGGCGACCTCTGTTATTTTGTCGCCAGCCGCGCGCATCACGCCGATGTCGGCGGCATGACGCCGGGCTCATCGCCGCTGAGCACGGAGCTATATCAAGAGGGCCTCATCATCCCGCCGCTGAAGCTGCGGCTGAGCGGCTGGATAAATGAGGGCGCCATGGACCTGCTCGTAGCGAACAGTCGCAATCCAGCCGAGCGGCTGGGTGACCTGGAAGCGCAAATGGCGGCGAATCGCATCGGCGAGCAACGGCTGCTCGACATGATGGTTGAGCATGGCGTTGAGGATACGATCGAGCATGCTTCCGCCTTGCTCGCTTACTCGCGGCGGATGACAGAGGCGGTGATCGCCGGCATTCCTGATGGCGTCTACCACTATCGCGATGCTATGGAGGGCGATGGGCAGGCCGAGTTTGAAATTCCGATTCAGGTAGAGATTGCGGTCCGTGGCGAAACGATGACGGTGGATTTCACTGGCAGCGCGCCGCAAGTGACGGGCAACGTCAATGCGGTACCGGCGATCGTGCGCTCGGCGACCTGGTATTGCGTGCGGCTGATGGCGGAAGAAGACATCCCGGTGAATCACGGCTGCTTCCAACCAGTAGAGGTGATCACGCCGGCAGGCAGTTTCCTCAATCCGCGTTTTCCGGCGGCGGTCGTGGGCGGCAATACGGAAACGAGCCAGCGAATTGTCGACACGGTGCTGGGCGCGCTGGCGCAGGCATTGCCGACGGTCGCGCCGGCCGCTTCGCTGGGCACGATGAACAATTTCGCCGTTGGCGGAGTCGATGGCGCTGAGCAGTTTGTCTATTACGAGACCCTGGGCGGCGGTCACGGCGCGTCGAGCCGTGGTGATGGCTTGTCCGGGCGGCACTGCCACATGTCCAATACGCTCAATACGCCGGTCGAAGCGCTGGAATACAGCCTGCCGATGCGGGTGCTGCGCTATCACTTGCGCGAGGGCAGCGGCGGCGGCGGAAGGCATCGTGGCGGCGATGGCATCGCGCGCGAGTATGAAATGCTGGCGCCGGCTACGATCACCATCAATTCGGAGCGTCGGCTGCGGGCGCCCTATGGCCTCAATGGCGGCGCGCCGGGCCGATGCGGCGTCAATGCGGTCATCCGCCAAGGCGACACCGAAATTGTAAGCGGAAAGCATTCAGCCAAGCTGGAAGCGGGCGATCGGGTGATCATCGAGACGCCCGGTGGCGGCGGCTGGGGGCAGCCTATCCCGCTCGATTAGAAAATGTAGGGGCGAGCCGGTGGCTCGCCCGCTAGCTACAATTAGGCGTCGGCGGTGGGCGACCGAATCGATCGCCCCTT
Organism: Chloroflexota bacterium; assembly: GCA_026706445.1. Taxonomy (GTDB): domain Bacteria; phylum Chloroflexota; class Anaerolineae; order Aggregatilineales; family Phototrophicaceae; genus UBA6055. The sequence goes on along the minus strand of JAPOYT010000263.1, from coordinate 23,939 downwards.
ACAGCGATTGGACCCGGATGGGTCTAGTTGCCCGCGGTTATGGCCTTGACCGGAATCGGCCGCGGCTTGAGGTGTTCGGCTTTGGGCAAGGTGATGCTGAGGACGCCGTTTTCGTAGCTGGCTGCAACCGCGTCGCCGTCCACGTTCGTGGGGAAGCGCAGGCTGCGACTGAATTTGCCGAAGCGCCGTTCGCGGATCAGCACCTTGCTGTCCTCGTCGCGGGCTTCGCTGGCGGTCTCGGCGCTGATCGCGAGCACGTCGTCGTGGATGTTGACGCTGATGTCGTCCTGGCTGAGGCCGGGCAGATTGGCGCGCACGATGTAGGCATCGGCGCTTTCTTCGACATCGAGCGCGGGACCGTAGCCGCGGGCTTCGGATGCGCCGCCGCTGGTCAGCCAGGGACGGGCGTCGTTGAGCAAGTTGTCGACCAGTCGGAAATAGGGGTTGCGCGTACGGATCATCATTCTGCGTCTCCTTTGCGTTATGGCGGGTGACCTAATCGGTCGCCCCGACATACAACTGAATCAATCTGACAGTTTCATAGTATGCCGCTGATGTAAGAGAAATTGCAGCGCGCTATAAGATAGGCGATAGAGAAGTGTAAATGACATATAAGCGCCTTTCAGCGTCGGCCGCGTTTCGCTTTCGACGCGCGAATGGTAAGATTGGGCGCGTGATTTTATGAAGCTGTTACCGGACAGGTCTATGCGAGCGGGCGTTGATATCGGCGGCACCTTCACTGATTTGGCGCTGAGCGACGGCGGACAACTGAAGATCCACAAATTGCTGAGCAGTCCGCAGAGTCCCGAGCGCTCGATGCTGGCCGGTTTGGAGACGATCACGGCCGGCGGCTTGGCGGCGCTGCGGCAGGTGGCGCACGGATCAACAGTCGCCACCAACGCGATTCTGGAGCGCAAAGGCGCGCGGGCGGCGCTGCTGGCAACCGCTGGCTTCCGCGATCTGCTTTTCATCGGGCGGCAGGATCGGCCCGAGCTCTACGACATCCATCCCAGCATCCCGCCGCCGCTGATACCGCGGGAGCGCTGCTACGAAGTGCGGGAGCGCCTCGACTTTCGGGGCAAGGCGCTGACCGAGCTGGATCTGGCGGCGCTTGACGAAGTCTTGGATCAGGTTGCCGCCGACGAAGTCGACGCGATTGCCGTCTGTCTCCTTTTCAGTTTCGTCAATCCGGCGCATGAGCGGCGCGTCAAAGAACGGATCCTTGAGCGCGGTTTGGTCAAGCATGACTGGCAGGTGGCGCTGTCGTCGGAGGTACTGCCCGAGTTCCGCGAATATGAGCGCGCCAGTACGATCTCGCTGGAAGCCTACGTGCGGCCCGTCATGTCGCGTTATATCGGCGAGCTGGAAGCGGCGCTGCCGGCTGAAACGTCGCTGCGAATAATGAAGTCCGATGGCGGCGTGATGCGGGCGAGCCGCGTGCGCCAGCAGGCGATCCACACGGCGCTTAGCGGACCGGCGGCTGGCGTCATGGGCGCTTTTCACCTGGCGGCGACGGCTGGCTATGAAAAGATCATCACGCTGGATATGGGCGGTACGTCGACCGATGTAGCGCTGATTGACGGGCAGCCGGCGCCGCGCGCGGAATCGGCCATTGACGGCTTGCCCACGCGCGCGCGCATGCTTGATATCGAGACGATCGGCGCGGGCGGCGGTTCGCTGGCGCGGGTTGACGCCGGCGGCGCCTTGCGCGTCGGTCCGGAATCGGCGGGCGCCAATCCGGGACCGGTCGTCTATGGGCTGGGCGGCGAACAGGCGACGCTAAGCGATGCCAACGCGATACTGGGGCGGCTGGACGCCGATCACTTTCTTGGCGGGGCGATGGCGCTGGATTTGGCGGCGGGCGAACGCGCGCTGGCTGAACTGGCGCGACAAGTCGGTTTCAGCATCATGGAGGCGGCGCAGGGCGTGGTCGATATCGCCAATGTCAATATCGATCGGGCGATACGGCGCGTGTCCATCGCCCGCGGCTATGATCCGCGCGATTTCACATTGGTCGCCTTCGGCGGCGCCGGACCGCTGCACGCTTGCGAAGCGGCCGCTCGGCTGGATATCCCGCGGGTGCTAGTCCCGGAATCGCCGGGCGTTTTATGCGCGCTGGGTCTGCTGATCGCCGATGTAGCCGTTGATTTCAGCCGCTCGGTTATGCGCGAGGCGACGGCGGACTGCCTGCGCCAGCTGCGCGAAACGGAAGCGGAACTCCTGGCGCTGGCGGACGACGAATTGCGGCAGGAAGGCATCGCCGAAGAGGACATGCGCTTCGCCGCCACGCTGGATATGCGTTACGAGGGACAAGCTTACGAATTGAGCATTCCATTTGACGAACGCGCTGCCGACACTTTCCACGAGGCGCATGAACGCGCATACGGACATGCGATCCGCTGGCGCATGGTCGAGGCGGTCAATATGCGCGTTACCGGCATTGGCGCTATCGAGAAGCCCGCATTTGAGCAAGCGGAGACGGCCGCCCACGAAGCGGCGCCAATCGGCGAGAAGCCGTCGCCCAGCGGCGGCGCGATCAAGCTATACGAACGCGCGCGCCTTCGTCCCGGCGCAGTGTTCAGCGGCGAGGCGCTCGTCTTTCAAATGGACAGCACGACCTATGCGCCGGCCGGCTGGACTGCGCGCGTTGATGGTTACGCGAATCTGCTGCTTGAGCGCGAGTGAGCCCTAGTCGATCGCCGCCATCGCTTCGATCTCGACCGCCATGTTGAACGGCAGGGCGCCCATGCCCACAGCCGATCGGGCGTGGGCGCCGCGTTCGGGACCGTAAAGCGCGAGGATCAGATCGGAGGCGCCGTTGATGACGGCCGGCTGCCCGGCGAAATCGGGCGCGCAATTGACCATGCCGTGCAGCCGCAGCCAGGCCCTCACCCGATCCAAATCGCCGAGCTCGCGTTTGAGGCTGCCGAGGATCGACAGCGCAACCAACTTCGCCGCCGCATAACCTTGCTCTACCGTCACATCGACGCCTGCTTTCCCGAAGGGACCGGCGACTGAGCCATCGGCGTCCTGCGGTCCATGCCCGGAGATGTAGGCGATTCCCTGGTGAAGCCGCACAAAGGAAAAGGGCAAGACCACGCCAGGCGGCGCCTTGATCGGCGGCGGCAATTGCAAGCCCATGTCAGCCAGTTTGCGTTCGATTTGCATGTTGTCTCCTTTGCCGAATTCAAGTTAGAGATATGCCTAGTGTGAATTGTCAGCCTGTTAAACGGGCGAGCCGCCGCTGCGCGTAGACACCGCAGGTCGCTCGCCCCTACAAAATGTCCTTTATTGCAGAAGTTACCATAGCGCCGCGCCGCGCGCACGGCTAAAGGGGAATCAGGCTAGAATGATGGTTGTTCCGACTGCTTTGCCTGTGACGAAATCAATGAATGCGCAAATCAAATTGCGGCAGGCGATTGAACTGATGCAGGATGGGCAGGTCGCTCCGGCGGTTGACCTGCTTAACCGCCTGGTCGCCGGCGGCGAACTGGATGCGAAAGGTCGGGCAGCCGCTTATGTTTGGCTGGCGGAATCGCGCGACGACGGCGCATTCAAGATTCGCTGCCTGGAGCAGGCGCTCAAGCACGACCCGAACAATCAACAGATTCGACAGGGTTTGCAGCAGTTGATGGCGGCGCCGCCAAGTCCGCGACCGGCGGCGGGTCCGGCGCTGCGCCGTGCTGAATTGGAAGAGATGCCAGCGGTCGTCGGCATCCTGGGCGGGCTGAATGGACCGGCGAGCGGCGTCTTCATTAACGTTGACGGCATGATTGCCACGACGAGCTACGCGATAGGCGGCGCCAGCCGCGCGACGGTGATGCTGGATGCGAAGCGGCATGTGCCCGGCGCAGTGGTTCGGCGATTTCCTACGCATGACCTGGCGCTGATCAAAACGGCGCTGCGCCAAGCGGAAAAGCCAACCGTCGCGCCGCCGTCGACCATCGCGGAGGGCACAGCTGTTGTCGCGCTGGGGTATGGCGGCGCCAAGCTGCGCGGCCTTCTAGGGCGATTCAATAGCCGAAAGACGCAGCATTGGCTGCGCACAAGCATCCCGCCGGTTCAAATGCCGGACGCGGGCGGCAATCCGCTGGTCGACGAAAATGGGCAGCTGCTGGCTTTGCTCACACGTAATGTCGATGGCGCGGGAAAGGCGCTGGCGCTCCTTATGTCGCATATCATCTCGCTGGCTGCGCAGTTAGGGCGCGATCGCCGGCTGATCCCCGAGTCCGAATATTGCGCGGCCTGCGGAGGGCGGGCGCGAGCGCGGCTTTATGGCGGCGGGCGCTGCGAAACTTGTGGCGCGGCGCTGGGAGGCGATGTCGGCGCATCGGCTGTATCGCCCCAAACCGACAAGCTGGCGGCGCTATTTGGCGAGAACGCGGCGAGACCTTGTCCGCGCTGCGGCGCGCGGGTCGGGGATTATGACGGGCGCTGCCTGCGCTGCGGTCAAGCCGTGACCGTCAATGCGAGCGCCGGGTCCTAGGCATCATGGGACGATTCTTTGGGCGCGGCGAAAAGAAATCCGCCGAGAGCGACGATGGGCAATTTGACCTATCACTGCGCGCGGTGGAAGGCATTCTGGGCGCCATCGGCGTCGACCCCAATGCGGCGCGGATGGCGGTCGAGAGCGGCTATGGCTGGAACTTTCAGCGCGGCTCGGCGCTGATCGAGGTTTATCTGACGCCG
>JAPOYT010000263.1:11778-19193 GCA_026706445.1 Chloroflexota bacterium | reverse complement strand
GCTGTATCGGCGGCTGCTGGAGCTGAACTTGCAGCTGACCAACGCGGCGCTGGGACTGCACGAGGATGTGGTTTACCTTTATCATGAGCGGCTGCTGGCGGGGCTGGACGCGGCCGAGGCTGACGCGATCATTCGGCGGCTGGCGCAGTATGCGGATGAGCTGGACGACGCGCTGGCGGAGGAGTTCGGCGGGCGGATGTATGGGCGGGGGTGACACTAATTGCTACGCTGTCTCGCGATTTCGACATTACTTCGAGAATTACAGGTCTGAAACAGAAGTGCTACCAGTGCTTGAGCTTGCCTAAAATATCCTTCTAACTCAACCAATGTGATTTTGGAGTCTCTGCCATGAGCAATCTCGTTTCTATTCTTGGCGAGATTATTCAATACTGGCCTGAACCGCTGAACGTCATTGTCTCGTAGCTTAGTTCGCCAGCTTTCGTTAAATCGCCTGACTGTACGTAGTATGACTCCGTACTCTGCTGTAATAGATCGTAGATTCGCCCTTATGTAGTTCTGTGTCGCCAAATCCATCGTCTGTGATTGAACGTACTCCAACAAAATGACTTGGACAGAGTTTTCAATGTATCCCGAAGTTCGTATGCAAAGATACCATGTAAGTTGCACCGCAAGGTCTGTTCCGACGGACCCGGTATGCTGTATTTGCTTTACTTCGTCGAAAAGCTCCTGAAGCTTATTCTGTTGCTCGACAATTTCGGGATGCATCGGCTACTCCACGTTTGCAAATGCTTCCGTAGCTAGCTCAATTCTTCGTCGAACGCGTTCAGGATCTGATGTTGTGTATGATATCAACTCTAAAAATTCACTGTCGTCTCGCAGAGATTTGAAATCCTCATTTATGTCTGATGCAATTGGCCTCGATTGAAGGCGACGTGCTATCCCTATCATTAGTGAATCAAGCAATGCCGCATTTAGAGACTTAGTTGGTTTGAAAGCGTGACGACCCAATTTGTCGAGTATGCAATTTACGGTGTCTGTAAACAGAGGCACGATCTGGTCTCGAGAAAATATGTGAAGTCCACGATTCTCTTTCATAAACCTATTGAGAAAGGTCTTCATAGGACGGCTGTAGCCGCCATAGTCATAGTACAAGGCTAGGAAGCGTAAGATAAGTTCCTCATCGCGTTTACGTTTATCTTCTTGCTTCTTTCCGTAAAGCGTTCTCCAAGCCCGATCGCCATTCAGTACATGAAGAAGCTCGTTGAACTTGCCCCCATAAATCGCTGCCCTAATCTCTTGCGACGACAAGGCAACGCCACCAGTGTTCAGTCGCTCAAATACAAAATACTGGCTTGTGGCCTCATCGTCAGGTTTGTCTTGACGAATCACGGTGGCGCGTATCAATGAGTTGTCGAGACGCCTTCTGTCCGCAATGTCTAATTTCTCGTAAGTTAGACCATTGAATCTTGTCTCTAGACCTGTGAGGGCAAATATCCTGCCCGTATCAGCAAACCTGCCTTCATAAAAGAATCTCAATGTTTGCAGTCTTTGCTGGCCGTCTACGACTAAAAGTATCTCGCTGTCTCGGTCTCGATATAAGAAGATCCCAGGGACCGGCAGATCTAGTAATAGCGACTCAATGAACCTAGAAGCGCGCTTCTGATCCCAAATGAACATGCGTTGATATTCAGGAATTCTGATATCACCATTCTGCAGTCGCCTGACATATCCCTCAACGGCAAAATCAATTCCGTAGCTGGAAACGGAGTACTCTTTTATTCCGACCGTTTCGTCCGGATAATCGTGCGCAATCGTGACATCTTCCAACTTTGTGGGCATCTCCGCCTGCGTTTCTTCAATCACCATTGGGCTCGCAATCCCGTAATGTATTTATCAACAATTTGACATTGTAATGAAATATGCATCGAAATCAATAAGCGTTTCCAATGTCGACTGCCTACCACCCCACCCTATCCACCACCCACCCCTCAATCTCGGTCCAGCAGCCGCCTTCATGGATATCCCACATGTGCATCAGCAGCGCGCGGTGCTGGGCGAAATAGGGCAGCTGTGTCACCCACCACTCGTCAATATCATGCTCGCTTGAGTAGCCGCGCATGAAGGCTTCGCGGAAGCGCCGCCGCTGGACCTGGGGCTGGTCGAAGCTGTCGCGCTTGCTATGCCAATCGGTGGTCATCGTCAGCGTTATCTTTCTATGCCCATGCAGAAATAAGGTCCGCGCGCGCCGCAGACCGAAATCGAATTACTCAGATTCAGAGGTATGTTGAAGCTAGACGAGAAGATACTCTGCTTCGCTGCAGACGCGCAGGGTGCCGGCCAGTTCGTGACCGAGGAAGTGGGTCTGCCCGTCGACTTGCAGCTGCAAAGGACCCTTGAAGGGGGCGCGCATCACGAGACGGAAGCGTTTGCCCGGCTCCAGGTTCAATTCGCTGAAATAACGGAGCTTGTGCCCGTCATGGCTGTGTACGCGGCTGATGACGTAGTCGCGGTCGACCTCCACTTCGGATAGCGGATAATCGATGACCCGCGGCATCACACCGTCGGCGCTGGGGATCGGTTCGCCATGCGGGCATCGCTTGGGGAAGCCACTCATTTCGTCCATTTTGTCGACCAGGGCATCGCTAACGACCAAGCCCATGTCGTCGGCGTCGTCATGCACTTCGTGCCAGCCGAAGCCCATAACATCGACCAGGAAGCGCTCTACGAGGCGGTGTCGGCGGATATTGGCGAGCGCCTCGCGCTCTCCCGCTTCGGTAAGGCGGATGCCGCGATATGGTTCGTGCTCGAGGAAGCCGGCATGTTTCAGGCGCTGTACCATGCGCGTGACCGCTGGCGCCGAGACATGCATTTCTTCAGCCAGCGCCGAAGTGGAAACGTAAGGCGCTTCGGGTTGGTAGTAGGCGATGCGGAATGCTTCCGCCAAGTATTCTTGCATGGAGTCGGTCGCGGTCATACGCTTTGCCATCCGCCGCTACTACGTATTGACATCCACACCAAATATAAACCGATTCAGCAGCGGTTCGCAAGCGTTAACCTACGATTTAGCCCATGTTAAACTGGATTCGTCCGTTGTCGCCAGAAATATCGCGCTTTTGCGTCAGGGCGCAAAGGCTAAAGACGCTAGCAGGGCATTAAGCTGGGCGAGCAGATTTGCGGGTGTGTCATCATTAACCAACGTGTAATCAGCTATGGCGATGGGACCGCCTTTTTCCAGTTTTTTAATCTCCTGGATGTCACGCTCGCTGGCTTCGCGCGCGGATAGTGGGCGTTCGACGCGGGTCGAGAGGCGCTGGTAACGCAGATGACGGGGGGCGGCGACAGCAACGAGGACCAGTGGCGCGCCCAACTGATCGACGAGCAGCTTGTATTCGCTGAAGCTATACAAGCCATCAATGACGATGTTGCCATGCAGTGACAGAGCCGCGCGCAGTTTCGGCAGCGAAATCAGCGCCATCGCCGCCATGCCCTGCTGCGCGCGCAGTTCTTCGCGCACGATGCGTTCATTGGCGGGATTGACCTCCCAGCCGCGCCGCCGCACTTCGTCAACAACGACGCCGCCGAAACGCAGCGTGAAGAAGCCGAGGCGCTTGAGATGCTCGGCGCAGACGGTTTTGCCCGCGCCCGGCATGCCGACCAGCGCGATGGCTCGCGGTCCTTGGAGTTCCACTGTCATTCTTCCTCGCCAGAGCCTTCTGTCCTGCCGCGCAGGATTATACCGTCAGCGTGCGCGAGCGCGTAGTTTGGATCGGCGGCAAGACCTGATGCCAGGGAGAGTGTAGATGAGGGAAGGTTGGGACGAGGGAGGAAGCCAATGGCAGAATGTGTAAGCTGCCGGCTGATACACAGGCGCAATGAAGGCGACGCGCCAGCCTGGGACAATATCTATCGCAGCGACTTCTGGGATGTCGTTCATGCCTACAATACATCTTATCTCGGCTGGCTGGTGCTGGTCGCGCGGCGGCATTTTGAGGCGCTCGACGCAATGAACTTCGCCGAAGCGGTTGACTTGGGCGCGCTGATTCGCGAGGTTTCGCTGGCGCTGAAGCGGCATACCGGCTGCCAGAAAACCTACGTCATGCAATTCGCTGAATCGGCCGATCATCCGCATGTACATTTTCACATCGTGCCGCGCATGCCTGAGCAAGCGCCCGATGACATCGCTTATCGGGTTATGCGTCAGCTTGGTGTACCCTTGACCGAACGTTGCGAAGAAAGCGAAATGAATGCGCTGGCGCTGGCGATTCGGGGCGAGCTTGAATCGATGCGGCAGTGAGGCGGCTAGACCGTCTCTTGTAAGTGGCTTCGAGAATGATCGAACGAGAGCACAGGTTTCAAAACGCTGATGGCTTGACTATTTTCTACCGCGAGTGGCGGCCGGAGAGCGGTCCTCAACGCGGCATCGTCCTGATGCTGCATGGCATCAACGAGCATGGCGGGCGCTATCGCCATGTCGCCGAGGCGCTGACGGACGCAGGCTTGGCCTGTTACGCCATTGACCACCGCGGGCATGGACTGAGCGGAGGCTCGCGCGGGCGCATCCCTGATCTGCAGCTCGCCGTCGCTGACGTCAGCCAGCTTTACGAACTCATCCGCGCTCGGCATCCGCTGCCGCCGCCTTTTGTTTTCGCGCATAGCATGGGCTCGTTGATCGGGCTCGGTTTCGTCTTGCGGCAGCCGGAAGGTCTACGGGGCATCGCCCTGAGCGGCACGGCGATTCACGGCGAGCGGATGGCGCCCGCCTGGCTGGTGAAGCTGCTGCTGCTGACGGCGAGGGTCGTGCCAAATGCGCGCTTGTCGCCACGCGGTCCGTCTGATGTTTTGACGCGGGACGAGGGCAAGCAGCGCGAATGGGGTGAAGACCGGTTGGTGGAGAAGCGGATGTGGCGTATCGGGACGTCGGCGGCGCTTGTACGCATGGCGCGCCAAATCCGCGCCTCGGTTCATGCGATCAAGACGCCGCTGCTGGCGCTGCATGGCGGCGCGGACAGCCTGACTCCGGCTTCCGGCGCCCGTTTTCTGGCGGAAAATGCGGCGAGCGCCGATGTCACGCTGAAGATTTACCCCGGATTGCGCCACGAAGTTGTCAACGAGATCGAGCGCGCCGAGATCATCGCTGACTTGCAAGACTGGCTGCTAGAGCGTATCTGAGCTTGCGCTGGGCGCGTTTGCCCCTATCGACGTGGTCTGTTATCTTTGTTATAATTCGGTCGGGCGCGGATTCGGGTGACAGACGGTCAGTGTCAACGTGCCCTACGCGACCCAATGGCTCGCTCCAACCGGGTCCCTAAAACATAGGTCAGCCATGTCGGTCAAGCTGCATGTCGATAAAATCTCCCTCAGTTTCGGTGGGATCAAGGCTTTGCAGGATGTCGAATTTGAAATCAATTCGGGCGAGATTTTCGCTGTCATCGGACCGAATGGCGCTGGCAAGACCAGCCTGATCAACAGCGTCAACGGCTTCTACACGCCGCAGCAAGGGCGCATCCTCTTTGAGGGGAAGGACATCGCGCACATGCCGCCCTATCGCCGAGCCAAGCTGGGCATATCCCGCACCTTCCAAAATATCGCGCTCTATACCAACGCCACCGTACTGGACAATCTGATGGCGGCGCGACATATTCACATGAGGACCAATATGCTGGCCGGGGCGCTGTTTTGGGGCGCGGCGCAGCGCGAAGAAATCGCCCATCGGCAGCGCGTCGAGGAGATCATCGACTTCCTTGAGCTGGAACCCATCCGCAAGTCGATTGTTGGGACGCTCAGTTACGGCTTGCGCAAACGGGTGGAGTTGGGGCGAGCCCTGGCGTTGGAGCCGACGCTGCTGCTGCTGGACGAGCCGATGGCGGGCATGAATATCGAAGAGAAGGAGGATATGGCGCGCTATATCCTCGATATCCACGAATTGCAAGGCGCGACCATCATGCTGATTGAGCATGATATCGGCTTGGTGATGGATATATCTCACCGTATCGCCGTGATCGACTTCGGTGTCAAGATCGGCGAAGGCGCGCCCGACGAGATCAGCCGCAACGAAGCGGTCATAGACGCTTATCTTGGCGAAGGCGAGCACCGAGATGGCAGTGGCTGAAAGACAAGCGATCCCCTATCGCGAGGCGACGCCGGGGGTGGTCTACACTTCGCTGTTGGACAAGAAGATCAAGCCGGCGCCAGCGGAAGAGAATACGCTTTCAAAAGGTTTTTTGCGGCGGGTCGAAGAGTTGGGCGATGAGGTGGCGCAGCGCAAGAAACGCTACGGCATCTGGCAGGAATACAGTTGGACCGAGGTCTATGATCAGGTGGCGGACTTCGCGCTGGGGCTGCTCAGGCTGGGGTTAAAAAAGGGCGACACGCTGGTCATCATCGGCGAGAACGACCCGGAGATGTATTGGGCGCAGATCGCCGCTCATGCGCTGCACTGCAAGACTTGCTGTGTCTTCAGCGATGCGGGGACGCAGGATATTCATTATGTGATCGCTTCCACCGACGCGACCGTCGTCTGCGCGCACGATCAGGAACAAGTCGACAAGATGCTGGAGCTCAAAGCGAGCCTGCCGCAGATTCTCAAGGTCATCTTCTGGGAAGAGCGCGGCATGTGGAGCTACACGGACGACTGGCTGTTGAGCTTCCGCGGCGCGCAAGAGGCGGGCTCTGAGCTTCGGCAAAAGCAGCCGAAGAAGTTTGATGAAATGGCACTATCGACCGAGCCGGGCGCCACGATCATCCTCAGCATGACATCGGGCACAACCAGCCTGCCGAAATTCGCCGAGGTCACCCACCATCAACTGGTGTACGGGCATGCGCTGAACGACAACTATGTCGATTCGCGGCCTGAAGACAACTGGCTGTCTTTCAGCCCGATGGCTTGGCTGGCGGAGCAGGGCTTCGGATTTACCACGCACTTGCTCAACGGGGTACAGGTGAACTTTCCCGAGGGACCGGAGACGGTGCCGACCGATATGCGCGAGATAGCGCCGGCGGGCTTGCTCTTCCCCAGCCGTGTCTGGGAGAATCTGGCGCGCGTGGTGCAATTTCGCATCAACGACAGCAGCCCGCTCAATCGCTTGATGTATCGACTTTTCATGCCAATCGCTTATCGCGCGATCGACCTGGAAGACGAACATCGGCAGATACCGCGGCCGCTGCGTTTGCTGCGCTGGCTGGGCGAGTACGCCATCTTTGAACCGCTGCGCGACAAGCTGGGCTTGACGCGGGCGCGCAATGTGCTGACGGCGGGCGCGATGCTCAGCTCGGATATCATCCGTTTCTTCCGCGCTATCGGCATCGAGCTGCGGCAATTCTATGGCTCGACCGAGACCTTAGGCACGGTGCACCTGCGCGGCGATGTGCGTTTTGAGACGGTGGGCGTGATTGTGCCCGGCGTCGAGATCAAGATCGCGGAGAATCAGGAGATCCTCATCCGCACCCGAGCGCGT
>JAPOYT010000263.1:0-11727 GCA_026706445.1 Chloroflexota bacterium | reverse complement strand
TGTCGAGGGCTGGTATTACACCGGCGACGCGGGCCACATGGACGAGAAGACGGGGCATCTGATCTATCTGGAGCGCGTCGCCGATTTGATTGAACTGTCCACGGGTGAAAAGTTCAGTCCGCAATATATCGAAGGGCGCGCGAAATTCAGCCCCTACGTGCAGGACATGATGACGATTGGCGGGGCTGATCTGGACTTCGTCTCGGCGATCATCGTGTTCGACTTTCAGAATGTCTCGCGCTGGGCGGAGAAGCGGGGCATCGCCTTCACCACCTACGTCGATCTGTCGCAGCGGGAAGAAGTCTACGAGATTATTCGCGGCGAGCTGCGGACGATCAACGAGTCGCTGCCGGCTTATTCGCAGGTCAAGCGCTTTGTGATCCTGCACAAGGAGTTCGATGCTGATGAGGCCGAATTGACGCGGACGCGCAAGCTGCGGCGCGGCGCCTTGCATGAGAAGTATCATGCGCTGCTGGAGGCGATTTATGGCGGGCGACGGCAGGTGCATGTCAGCGCCGAAGTGAAGTATCGCGATGGCCGGACGGGCATGGTGGAGACGGAGCTGCGCGTGGCCGATGTGTGATGTAGGCGCGGCGTTACACGGATGCTGTAGGGGCGAGGCGGCGACTCGCCCACCAATGGCGGACAATGTAAGGACGACATACCGTGTCACCCGCCAACGGCGAACAATGTAGGGGCGACATACCGTATCGTCCGCAAGGATGCCACCTGTGACCGAATACATTAATCGCAACAAGCGACAACTGACCTGGCTGCTCTACGCGATTGCGGCGGTCGCGCTGGCGCTGTTCGTCGGCGATCAGTTGGCGGGGCTGAAGGCGGCGCGCATCGTGCAGACCTTAATTTCCGGCGTGCTGGTCGGCGGCGTCTATGGCTTGGTGGCGCTGGGCATCGTGGTCATCAACAAGGCATCGGGCGTCTTCAACTTCGCGCATGGCTGGATGATGGTCGTGGGCGGCATGATCTTCTGGAGCTTTTTCACGGTCAGCGAGATCTCGCTGGCTGGCGCCGGGCTGCTGTCGGCGGCGACCATGTTCATGATCATGACGACGGTCAGCTACCGAAACCTGCTGGAACAGCGAAACCTGTTGATTGCGGCAGGCGGCGCGATTGGGCTGACCGCGCTGATGACGGTGGGCGGCATAGACTGGCGCTGGCTGCACGCGTTGACGGGGACCTTCGCCGGCGCCATCCTCACCGGGCTGGCGGTTGAGCGATTCACGATTCGTCCCTTGATCGGGCAGCCGCTCTTCACCGCCGTGCTGATGACGCTGGCGGTGGCCGAGGTGCTGCACGGCGTGACGCAAATCGCTTGGGGCACGGTCGAGTTGCATCTGCCGATCTTCGTCGATCCGCAGACGAGCAGCCGCTTCAAGCCGATACGCCTGGAGGGCTTGCGAGAAGCGCTCGATGGCTTGGCGATCATCCGCGTGGAGCTGGTCATCGCCTTTGCGCTGGCGATCGTCGCCTTCATCGGATTCATCCTCTTCTTCCGTTACACCAGCGTTGGCTTGGCGATGCGGGCGACCTCGGAGGATCAGCAATTGGCGCAGTCGGTGGGCTTGCGCGTACGGGTGATCCTGGCGATAACCTGGGCGGCGGCCGCTTTTCTCGCGTCAATTGCCGGCGTGCTGCAGGGCGGCGCGGTTGGCTTGTCGCTGAATATCAGCTTTGTGGCGCTGCGCGTTTTCCCGGCGGTATTGCTGGGCGGCTTGGAATCGATTACGGGCGCGTTGGTGGGCGGGATCATCATTGGCATCGTCGAGCAATTCGGCACCTTAATCAACTCGTCGGAACAGGCAGGCACCAATCTGGCGCCTTATGTGGTCTTGATGCTCGTGCTGGTCATCCGACCTGATGGCTTGTTCGGCGAAAAACGCATTGAGCGGATTTAGCGGGACGCGAAACGTTTATGGCGAACATTAATCCGGCGGGCGTATTTGATACGACATACGAAGACGATCTGGCGATCGACCGCACGCGGCGGGACAAGCTGTGGAAGAATCTGGCTTTTCTGGCGCTGCTGCTGGTACCGCTGCTATCGGTTTCGGGTCCGCTGGGGCTGAAGCTCATCAGCGACCAGTATGTCGGTTTGATCGCGCGCGTATCCATTTTCGTCATCGCAGTGCAGGGACTGAATCTTCTCGTCGGTTACACCGGGCAGATATCGCTGGGGCACGCTGCTTTCATGGCGATCGGCGCTTATGGCTCGGCAATTATGGCGCGCGAGCTTGGTTTCAGCTTCTGGGCGGCGCTGCCTGCTAGCGCGCTGTTGACCGGTTTGATCGGCTTGGTCTTCGGCTTGCCGTCTTTGCGCGTCAAGGGATTTTACCTGGCGATGGCGACCCTGGCGGCGCAATTCATCATCCCCTGGGCGCTGCGTTATCCGCTGGAAGATTTGACCGGCGGCGCCAGACCCCTGAGTGTGCCGGCGCCGATAATTGGACCCATAACTTCTTACGCAGTCGATAATCTGACGGATGAGAGTCCGCTTGCGTTCGAGGCGGGCGATCCCTATTTTGTCGACGTGATATCGGTGCGTTTCGCCGAGATTGATGGCGACTATCCGAGAATCGAATTGGTCAATCCCAAGGGCGATGTGGTGCCGGCGGGCGATATCAATATGACCGTGTACCAAGACGAAACGGGCAACGCGACCGGGCTATCGTACATCGCGAGCAAAGCCGGGCAGTATCGCGTGGCCATCGTCGCGGAAGACTCAACAGAACGTTTCGCTGCGCGAATCAGCCGGGGCAAGGCGCTGAGCTTCGCCACCGATATCGCTATGTATTACATCATCGTGCCGCTGGCGGTGCTGCTGATGCTATTGGCGCGCAATATCATCCGCACGCGGACGGGACGCGCATTCATCTCGGTACGCGACAATGACCTGGCGGCTGAACTGCTGGGCATCAACGTCTTCACAACCAAGCTGCGCGCCTTCTTCTTGAGCGCGGTTTACGCCGGGATCGCCGGCTGCCTGCTGGCTTTTGAGCGCAACAGCCTGGCGCTGGACATGTTTCAGCTTGACACGTCGATAGAGATGCTGGCGATGCTGATCATCGGCGGCGCCGGCTTCCCGCTGGGGGCGATGTTTGGCGTCACCTTCATTCGCTTGCTGCAGGAGGCGGCGATCCCGGCATTGCGTCCCTGGCTCTCGGATTTATTGCCGCAGCTTTTCCCCTTTATTGACGCGGTCAATATCACCAGCGCGATCAACCCGATTCTGTTCGGCGGCGCGCTGATCATATTCCTGGTCTTGGAGCCGCGCGGCATCGCCCACCGCTGGGAGGTGTTCAAGGTCGCCTGGAAAATCCGACCTTACTCCTATTAGTTGCCATGAAAATGTGATTGGCATAAGCTAAACTTAGTGAAGCCTGCAAATGAATAGGTTGTATTGGATGAAGTTGATCAGTGGAGGAGAAGATTGGCCATGAAGAAGCTATGTTTATTGCTTGCGCTGCTGCTGGTGGTTGGCGGCGCCCTGCCCGGCATGGCGCAGGACATGATGGAATATCCGTCTGACTTGACCGAATGTGAAGTTGACTTGACCGGCGAAACGGTCAACATCTTTCACTTTGGCGATTTGAGCGGACCTTACGCCTTTATCACGCAGCCGATTATTTCGGCGATGACGGACGCCATTCGCTATTGGAATAGCCACGGCGGCATCTGCGGCGCGGAATTGGGGCAAATCTATGAAGATACGGGCGGCAGCCGGGAAGCGGCGCAAAGCGCTTACGACCGCTTCACCAGCCATTACCCGGATGAGCTTGATCTGCTGCTGCTGTACAGCTCCGATGATGGCGAGCTTTTGCGCGAGCAATTGGCGGAAGACGAAATCGTGTCGCTGATCGCGGCCGGCTCAATCGAGAGCCTTTATGGGGAAGACGGGCAGACACCCGGATGGCTCTTCGCCAGCAATCCGCTCTATATCAATCAGTTCGGTTTCTTCTGCCAGTTTGTGGCGGCCAGCCCCGAGACCTTCCCCGATCCTGTGATCGGATTCGTCACCTGGCCGAATGCCTTCGGACGCGCGGGCACCGAGCCGGCGGCGCGGGAATACTGCGCCAGCCTCGGCGTAAATGTGCTGGAGGAACCGCAGTTCTTCTTGCCGACCGACACCGATATCTTGACGCAAGTGCAGAACGCCATCGACGGCGGCGCCAATATCATCTACAGCAACTCGTTGGCGACCGGACCGGCTTTGATCGCCGGCACGCTGGTCGACCTGGGCCTGGAAGAAGACATCAAGCTGGCGGGCGTCAACTGGGTGATGGATACGACGGTCGGCTTGCTCGGTCAGCGCGTGTTGAAGCCGAATGGCTTGCCGGCGGTGGATGGCATGTTCGGTTCAATGCCCTTCCGCTGGTGGACGGAACTTAGCCACCCGGCGGTGCAATTCGTCTATCAGCAGTTCACGCTCAACGAACGCGGTATCACCGAACAGAACATCGCTTATCTGGTGTCCTGGGGCGTGATTGATTCGATCATAGAAGCCACCATCCGCACGATGAATCGCATGGGCAGCCTCGATGCGGTCACCGGCGCCGATATGCGCGAGACAGTTGAGAGCATGGATTACGCGGTATTGGGGGGCTTGATGCATCACCGGTTTGAAGAGGGCATGCGCGACGCCACCATGAACCGCATCGCCGTGCTGAAGTACGCAAACGCCACGATGACCGGTCCGGCTACCGGCCCTGGCGACGCGATGCTGGTGGATGGACCAAGCGGCAAGATGTTTGTGCCCCTTGTCGTGCCGCTGACGGATTTCATGGAAGTGCCGCAGCTGCGAGGGCGGTAGACGAAGACACCCCCACCCCCCATCCCTCTTCTCGCCATCTATATGGCGAGCATCCCATAAAGTGGGAGGGGGGCAATTGATCCAAGTCGGAAAATCGGCACTGTTGAACGGGCGCAGGACAACGCATGGCAATCCCTGAGCGCAGCAAAGAACTGACCACGACGCGGACGCTGTCCGTCAGCAATGTCGAGGTCGTTTACAACAGCGTCATTCTGGTGCTGCGCGGCGTTTCGCTGGCGGTCGAGCCGGGCAAAGTGGTGTCGCTGCTTGGGCCGAACGGCGCCGGCAAGTCGACCACGCTGAAGGCGATCAGCGGGCTGCTAAAGGCGGAGCTGGGCGAAGTCACGCGTGGGCAGATCTTGTGGGGCGATGGGCGTCTTGATGGGTTGTCGGCGGAAGACGTCGTGCGCAAGGGTTTGGTGCAGGTCATTGAAGGGCGGCCGCTTTTCCGTCACTTGACCGTGGAAGAAAACCTGCGCATCGGCGGCATGGTCAATGAGGGCGGGCGTCAAATCCGCGATGACCTCGAACGAGTCTACGAGTACTTTCCGCAATTGGCGAGGCTGGCGCGGCGTGTGAGCGGTTATCTCTCCGGCGGCGAGGGTCAGATGCTGGTGATTGGCCGGGCAATGATGGCGCATCCGCAGATCTTGATGCTGGATGAGCCGTCGCTGGGTCTGGCGCCGATGCTGGCGCACGAGATATTCGACATCATCGGCGAAATCAACCGGCGGGAAGGCATGTCTGTGCTGATCGTGGAGCAGAACGCGCGCGCCGCGCTGGAGCTGGCTGATTACGCTTATGTGATGGAAAATGGGCGTATTGTGCTCGACGGACCGGCTGATCAGATGCGGGAGAACGAAGACATCAAAGAGTTTTATCTCGGGCTGAACCAGGCGGGCGGGCGCAAGAATTACCGCGAGGTCAAGCATTACAAGAGGCGCAAGCGCTGGCTGGGCTAGATTGGGGACTTATGCACATAACGCATACATTCCATCCAGCCAGCTAACTACAGTTTTTTCATCACAGAGGGCACCGAGGGCACACAGAGGCAACAGAGGGTTTTTGTTCAGTGAAGATACACAGCATCACTCCCGGAGAATCACTTGAGCGACATTAACGAACGCATTCGTGAATTAATTCAACATGCGTATGACAATGCGCCCGCGATTCGGTCGCTTATGGATCAGGCCGGGGTTGCGCCAGCCGATATACGCGGCGCGGAAGACTTGGCCAAGATTCCGGTCCTTAGCAAAGATTCGCTTGTGGAGATTCATCAAGCCAATCCACCCTTTGGCGGTTTTCTGACCATCGACCCCGATGACCTTCCGCGGATCTATATTTCGCCGGGTCCCATTTACGATCCGCAGCCGCCGCCGGCCGACCCCGAATCGATGCTGGCGCCGTTTCGAACTATCGGCATTGGGCGCGGCGACCGGGTGCTGAATACCTTCATGTATCACTTGACGCCGGCGGGCATATTGCTGGATGAGGCGCTGCGGGCATGCGGCGCCACCGTGATCCCAACCGGACCAGGCAACACCGAACTGCAGATAATGATGATGATGGCGCTGGGCGCGAGCGGCTTCGTCGGGCAACCGAGCTATCTGATGACCTTGCTGGACAAGGCGGCCGAGATGGGCCTGGGCGCGGGCGCGGTTCCGCTGAAAAAAGCGCTGTTTTCCGCCGAGCCTTACACGCCGAGTCAACGCGAGCGCTTCGAAGGCGAATACGGCATGAAGACAACATCGGCTTATGGCACAGCCGATCTGGGCGTAATCGGTTACACCCGTGAGGGCGCGCAGGGTTTCTGCATCATGCCGAGCGTCTACTTGCAGATCTGTGATCCGGAGACGGGCGCGCCCCTGGAATTGGGCGAGACCGGCGAAATCGTGGCGACAACGCTGAACAAATCGTACCCGCTGATACGCTTCGGTACGGGCGATCTGGGCGCGCTGGCAGCACAGCGGCAGTGCGAGGGACAACAGCTTCTGGGGCTGTTCGGTCGCAGCGGCGACGCCATCAAAGTACGCGGCATGTTTCTGCATCCCAATCAGCTTCAATACGCGGCGATGCAGTTTCCCGAGATCAAGGAAATTCAGGTCGTCATCACCCGCCCCGAAAATCGCGATGTGGTCACCGTGAATGTCGAGCTCAACGAAGGCGCCGACGGGCGGGGCTTGGCTGAGAAACTGAGCGCGCTGGCGCAGCAGGCGGCGCGGCTGCGGATTGACGCTGTGAATTTCGTCGAAGCGGGCGTCATTGAACCGGGCGGGCGCAAAATTGTCGATGAACGAGAGTGGGATTAGGTGAAGCAAATGTTGCGGGTGGACGTGCTGACAGCGGGCGACTCACAGAGACGCCCCTACACATGACTCATTTTAACTAATCGTCGGCGGATTCGTCATTATTCTCTGACGTTTCTGATCCGTCGTCTTCCGGCTCGACGCCGACGACCGTGATCGTGAAGGCTTTCGCTTCCTCCGCGTTCTTGATGCGGACTTCAAAGGTGAAAACGCCAGCTTGGGCGCCGACTTCAAGGTCGGCCCAGGCGGAGCTGCGTGTATCGTCATCGGCGTTATCGTTCTCGCCGAGCAGCCGCGACCCTTCACTGTCATAGATGCCCAGCACGGTGTCGACTGTATCGTCTTCGCCTTCGAGGTAGACGCTGACGACGCGGTTTGCCGGCAGCGTCACCCGATAGCGCACGCGCTGTTCGGGTCCAACCAGCCCATGCGCCAGCAGTTCGGTGCTGCCGACGCCGAGCGACAATTCGCCGCCGTCAATCAACTCGCCCAGAATTATGGCGGTCAGGTGTTCCTCGGCCGCTTTCAGCAGTTGGTCGCCGTCATCGAAGAGGCTTTCGTAGGTGACGGGCACGAGCAAGGTAGGCTCGACGCCCTGCGCCTCAATGTGGATATTCTTGTCGGGATCGAGCTGGCGCGTCACCGTGAAGCGGATTTCGATGTCATCCGGCATTAAGAAGTCGTCGACAGCGCCGCCCAAGCCGCCGGTGGGATAGTAGCCCACTATGCTTGCGCGATTGTCTATCGTCATGTTATAGGAGAAAAACTCGCAAGCGCTGAAGCAGCCAGGGGCGATAATCACAGCGACCTCGCCATCGTAGCGCAGGTCTTCATCCGGCAGGCAGAATCGATCTTCGGAGTCGGGATCGAGATAAAATTCGCCAGTATCGTCGTTGTAGGTTTCGGAATAACCGAGGGTATGTTTTTCCTGGAAGAAATAGGCGGCGAGCTGATCGGCAAGGTAGCCGCTGCCGCCGCTGTTGTAACGCATGTCGATGATGATGCCGGGGACCTCCTGCTCCTTAAAATCTTTGATCATGCGCTCCCAAAGTTTCACCATCAGCCGCTCGTCATCGCTGAAGGAGTAGAGCGCTACGTAGCCGTAGCCGCTGGACAAGATGCGGGTTTCGACCGGCAGCTCATCGCCCTCGATGCCGGCGAAGAAAGAGGAGTTGGAGAAGCTCGCGCGTTCGCTGATGACGCTCAGCGTGACCGATTGCTCGTCCTCGCTCTCCGGATTGCGAAAACTGACATCGACATCGGTTCCAATTGGGAAGCGGGTGATATAACGCAATTGCTGCAGGCGCTTTGTGTGCTCAGTGGCGAGCGCCTGATGCGCCCAGACGAATTCGCGATCCATCGCCTCTTGCACTGTGCCGCCGTCCCAAGCGAGGATTTCGGCGCCAAGCTCCAGACCAGCCTGGGACGCGGGTCCGCCATCCAACAGGTAGCTGACGACGATGCGACCGTCATCCAGCTCCGTCAGCGAGAGGCCCAAGCCGCCATCGGTCTCCTCGCGGAAGAGTTCGCTTACAGCGCTCAATGGCATGCCGACATGTCCATCGGGAATCTCCCAGATGAAATCGCGCAATGCCAGCGCATAGTCGGCTGAACCCTCATCATCTTCAGCGTCTTCCACTTCTGCCGCGTCGGAAGCTGCGTCAGCTTCGGCAAAGCGCGGAGCATAAGTTTCTTCGAGGGCGTCCCAGTCCAGCTGGTAGAGTTCGGTGTAGGCGTATTCACGGCGGAAGAGATCGATCATGGCGCTGAAGGCATCGCTATAGCTGAGGTCGGAGAAGTCGTTGATGGCGGCGGCGGCGGGCTCAATCAGGCCGACGGTCGGGCGGGCGGCGCGGTCGAAGACAAAGGGCCTCTCGTCCATATTGACCAAGGAATAGCCCGGCGGCACGGTCACGATCGGGTCATCGGCGGTGAACAGCAAGCCATCGTCGCCGAAGCCAGCGGGGAAGCCTTGCCCCGCTTCCGGCGCATAGATGATGATTTTGCCGCCGATAATTTCGTAGCGGGTCGCCGGATCAAAACTGGCGCGGGTGGACGCGTACCCGGTTGACCAGCCGCCGCCATGCTGATCACATTCATCCAGCAATGGACCGCCAAAGATATTCGTCCAGTAGCCGATTACGAAGACCATGACGCCGGTGTCGTCCTCGCCATCGTTGTCTACATCGCGCAGGCTGCCTTTGGGCGCTAGCGGGAGCGCAAGACTATAAGAAAAGGGCGAAGTGAAGAAGTCGGATGTAATTTGACCGGGGACTTGCGACTCCAGGGACAAAATGAAATTCTTGTTGCGATCAATGAAACCGGCCTGATCCTCGAGGATGATCAGGGGATCGTCGACGCCGCTGGTGAAGAAAGCGTTGGTATAGTGGAGTTCCCCGGTGATGACGACGGGACCGCCTTCGTCGTTGATGACGCGAGCAACAGCGGGAGGCGGGGCGCTGTTGGCGGGCGCGTCGTCATCTTCTTTTTCGCCAATGGCTAGCGCCGGCGCGGCAAGCAGAAGCGCGAGACAGCAAGACAAACAGGCGAGCGCGAGCCATTTGCGGGGCATGTGAGTCGTCTCCTAAGCCAAAATACAACAGAAAAGCAAGGCTGTTAAAATGTCGTTCGGACGATTTAGGATATAGTAGGTTGAGACCGTGGGCAAGCCGCGTTGCGTTTGCTTGGTCGGCTAGACTCAGCATTCAGCGGCGATGCGACTCCGCTTGACATTAATCGATTTGGGGGCAATCCGTGCGCAAACTGCGCAGCGCAATTCGTGAACATCTACCCTTCATCGCAGTAGCCACGCTGCTGACGCTGGTGATGACTTTTCCCACTGTCTTATATTTGTTTCGCACGGACGTCATGTGGCTGCCGATCGGGAGCGGCAACGACGCCAACCACTGGGATATCTGGTATTGGGAACGGCTGCTTCGCGGTTTGGAAGCGCGCTCATACACCAATGTCATCTTTTACCCGGAAGGCGTTTCGCTGGTTCACCATCCATTTTTGCAGCAGCCGGCCATGGTGTTGCGTATCTTTCTGCAGCAATTCATGCCCTTAACCAACGCCTTCAATATCGTGTTCCTGATGGTAATCTTTTCAAACGCCTTGGCGGCATACCTTTACGCCTTGTGGCTGTTCAAGGACAAGTGGGCCGCGCTGGTTGCCGCGGTCGTATTTGGCTTCAGCCCACATGCTACAAACAATCCAGATCAACTTCATGACGCCGCGATGGCATCCATCGCGTTAGCGGTCTACTTCTTTCATCGCGGCATCGTTGAGAAGAAATCACTGCTCGTGGTCGCTGCCGGTCTGATGGGCGGTTTAACCAGTACCGTTTCGCCTTACAGCTTCACCTGTCTAATGCTCATGTTGGCAGCCGTCGTGATCGGTTTCGCCGTTCACCGCTGGCGCGACCGGCGCTTTTGGCGGGGCATCGGGCTGCTGGCGCTCTTCACCGTGATGTCAAGCGCGCCGAGCATATATCCCATGATGGCGGATTCCGATGGCTTGGAAGAGGCTATGGGATTCCATGCCCGCGAGCAAAAGCACGATCTGGTTTCCGCCTTTGTCAATCACGAAAATCCGCTGCTCGGTCCACCGTTGAATGCGCTGCTCGATACGCCTGCGGACGCGAGAATAAGTTTTACCAGCTACATTGGAATGGTCCCGCTTGCGCTCGTTTGCATCGGCCTATTCAGCGGGACGACACGGCGAGCTATGCTGCCTTGGCTGATCCTGGCTGCCGGATTTTTCGTTCTGCGATTGGGATCGACGCTGAGTATCAACGGCGTGGCATATCCGGATATATTGCTGCCGAAATATTATCTGAATGAGATTTTCCCTTCAGTCTTCAAATCCTTTAACGCAACAAAGCGATTCAACATCGGTTTCTTTTTGCCCTTTAGTCTGTTGGCCGGATACGGCGTCATAGCCTTGCGCGCCTCGAGGCCCCAGGCTGCGCGTCCCTTGATTATATTGCTGCTGGTTGGCCTCATAATGGTTGAGTATTACACGCCGATCGTTGATAGGGTTTATAACATCAAAGAATTCGAATACATTGATTGGCTAAACCGGGAGAGCGCTGATGAGATTCGGCTCATCAATGTGCCGATGGGACGGACCAATGCGAAACTATACGCTTTGCATCAGGCGTTCAACGGCTTTCCCCATGCCGCAGGCTCGATGAGCCGGGAACCTAAGAGCGCTTATGATTATGTCCGCGCGAACTCCATTCTTAACTCTTGGTGGACCAGAGCGCCTTTATCATGCGATGTCGCTACGCGCGACTTGTATCTATCAGCGCTGGGACGTTTGGAGTCGGACGGATTTTCTCATGTGGTTTTTCATCAAGAAGCGCGCTATCGGGACCTGATAGCCGACGGATTGGCGAATGCGGCGCCGTCGTACCGCGACGACTATGTTTGGATTTACCGGCTGGAGGACTTGCGCGAAAGTTGCCCGGCCTAAGCGGTGCAAAAATGCCGCGAGGAAACAGAAAAGGGCGCCAGCAGGCGAGAGAAGTGTTGGCGACGGCATACTCTCCCACATCGTCTCCAATGCAGTACCATCTGCGCTCGCGGGCTT
>JAPOYT010000182.1 GCA_026706445.1 Chloroflexota bacterium | reverse complement strand
CTTGCACGTTGCCAATTTACCGATACAAGAACTTGCCCGCACCATTCGAGAGTCTTGCCATATCAGCATCATTCAACATGGACAGCTGCTGGTTGTCGGGCAGGCGGAAAGCCCGGAAAAAGTACAGATCTCCGTGTCCGTGGGCGCCTCCTTCCCCCTCGTTTCCACCGTGTCCGGTCGCTTGCTCCTTGCGGCTATGGACGACATCAGCCTCGGCGCCGTCTTGGATGATGACAAGGACTATCAGCAGTTGTCAGACGAGGAGCGCAACTGCCTTTCGGATCGCATCCAGGCAATCCGCGAAACGGGCATATCGACTGCCGCTGACGAATCATTCATTGGCTTGCAGGATACCGCGGTTCTCATTGGCAATCCCGCTGTTGGCGCTGCAGCCGCCATTGCTGTCACGCAGCTGACCGCGAGTCGCCAAAGTGGCGATTCGGTAGAAGTTGTCGAGGCCTTAGTGCGATGCGCTCGCCAAATCAACCGACGCGCCGGCCTGACTGACCTTGCCGGGCAGCCGATTCCGGTCTTCTCGCAACCTGCAATTGACCAGTCGAAGGAATATTCTCATGCCAGAATCTGAGGTTCGCCAGACGGCGATTTTGCCAGCCAATCCTCCACCGATCGTTAGCATCGGCTTGGGCGGGATCGTCCATGACGCCCACTACCCTTCTTACAAGATGGCTGGCTTTGATGTGGTCGGCGGTTTCGATATCAATGCCGAGCGCGCCGCCATGATGCGAGACAAGTTCGATATTCCGCGGCTTTATGACTCGCTTTCACATACCATAGAATCGGCGCCGGAGGACGCTATATTCGATATTGCCGTGCCTGGAAGCGCGATCGCCGACATCTTGCGCGAGCTGCCAAGAGGTCGCGCCGCGCTCATCCAGAAGCCGATGGGAGAAGATCTGGCCGAAGCCAGGCAAATCTTAAGCATCTGCCGGGAGCGGAAGCTAGTAGCCGCAATCAATTTCCAGTTGCGTTTCGCACCCTTCATCATCGCCGCCCGAGACATGATTGAGCGCGGCATGATCGGCGATTTGTACGATATGGAATTCCGAGTGCAGTGCAATACGCCCTGGCATCTGTGGCCCTTCCTGTTCCCGTTGCCCCGCGTCGAGATCCTTTATCACAGCATACACTATATCGATCTTGTTCGTTCATTCTGTGGCACGCCCCAAAGCGTCTACGCCAAGACGCTGAGCCATCCCAGCGCGCCGGACCTGCGCGGCGGAGCGCGCTCTATGATCATCATGGACTACGGGGAGAATCCGCGCGTCAACGTAATGACCAATCACAGTCATGCCTACGGTACCGAAAAGCAGCAATCTTACGTGAAGTTTGAAGGCAGTAAAGGCGCGATCCAGATCCGCGCAGGCCTCAACATGAACTATCCGGACGGGGTGCCAGATCGCTTTGAATATATCTTGCTTGAAGACAAGGACGCGAGCTGGCGGACGCTCAACATCAAGGGGTCATGGTTCCCCGAAGCCTTCTTCGGCGCCATGGCCAGTTTGATGCGCTTTGCCAACGGCGAGACCTCGACATTGCCGACTTCCGTAGATGACGCCATCCTGACAATGGCGACGGTTGAAGCCGCTTACGAATCCAGCGAAAATGGCGGAGCGCCCTTGCCGGCTGTCTAATCCAAGCCCTTATATACCCAGCCTGTAGAAGGCGTTGCCCGTCCCGCCGAGTATCGCGTCTCGCTCATCCGGCGAAAGGCCCTCCAGGCATTTGTTCGTCTCGTCCCATACCTTGGCGTAATCACCGGCGAGCACGGCTACCGGCCAATCACTGCCGAACATCAACCGGTCCGCGCCAAACTGCTCAATGGCGTAATCAACCAACGGTTTAATGTCTTCGTAAGTCCAGTTGTCGAAGTCCGGCGTCACCGTGTTCAAACCCGACACTTTGGCGAAGACATTTGGACTTTCGGCGGCTGCCGCTAGCTGCTGGCGCCAGATAGCGCGATCCTCGTCGCCAAGTGGCGGTTTCGCTAGGTGGTCAATTACCATCTTCAGGTTTGGTACTTTCTCCGCCAATGTTGGTACATGATTTAGATGGTTCGGAAACACCGCCACGACGTCGAATGTCAGCCCTCGATCAGCGAGAATCCGCAAGCCTTCCAACACTTGCTTCTGCACGACCCAGTCGGGATTGGTCTCTTCATGGATCAGATGTCGCATACCTTTGAAATAAGGATTCTGGCCATACTCATCGAGCTTCTTGGCAGTTTCGTCCGGGTCATGCAACGGTACCCAGCCAACCACACCGGCCACCCAATCGTTGGCTTCTGCAATCGCCAGCATCGAATCGGTATCAGCGTATGAATCCATCGCCTGCACAATCACCGTCTTCTCCACTCCTGACGCGGCCAGTTGCGGCGCCAGCTCATCCGCGGCAAAGGTACGATAGATGGGTCCGTATGCCGGCGTCAGCCAGGGATAGGCTACTTCATCCAGATTCCAAAAGTGCTGATGCGTATCAACCGTTACCATTTGCGCCTCCAAAGGTCTGTATTCGCGTCCGCCCTAGCATTTGACAGAATTGATTTTGCTGACTATATTTTACGGATAAAATGTGTTTTTGCAAGCAAAACCCAATTGCGTCAACAAACGTTCTTGTGCCCTTGCAACCGAATCGTATCGGCGCAGCCGTCCAGGAGAATTAAGAGACAATGCGACCATTGGAAGGTTTACTCGTACTGGATTTCAGCATCTTTTTGTCGGGTCCCTCAGCTGCGCTGCGCCTAGCCGATTTAGGAGCGCGAGTCATTAAGATCGAGCGGCCGGACGGTGGCGATCTCTGCCGGCAGCTATACATCTCCGAGCTTGAGCTTGATGGCGAGAGCACCCTGTTTCATTCGATTAACCGCAACAAAGAGAGCTTCGCCGCCAACTTAAAAGATCCGCTCGAACTCGACCGCGCCAAGGACCTTATCAAGCAGGCAGATGTCATCATTCAAAACTTTCGCCCGGGCGTTATGGCGCGCCTGGGCTTGGATTATGAGTCGGTGCGCGCCATCAATCCGCGCATCGTCTATGGAGAAATCACCGGTTACGGCAACGAAGGACCCTGGGTCTACAAGCCGGGCCAAGACCTGCTGCTGCAATCGATCTCCGGTTTAGTTTGGCTCAATGGCGATGCCGATCGACCGCCAACACCATTCGGTTTGGCAGTCGTCGATCTCTTCGCGGGCGCCCACTTGGTGCAAGGTATTTTGTCCTGTCTGGTGCGCCGCGGCATCACCGGAGAAGGTGGGATGGTACAGGTAAGCTTGCTGGAATCGATCCTCGATTTTCAATTTGAAGTGCTGACCACGCATCTCAACGATGGCGGCAAGCTGCCACAGCGCAGCGCCATCAACAACGCCCACGCCTATCTTGCCGCGCCCTATGGCATTTATCAGACGGCGGATGGCTTTCTGGCGCTGGCGATGGGTTCAATACCGGTCCTGGGTGACTTGCTCGATTGCCAGCCGCTGCTCGTCTACACGGAGTCCGCTACCTGGTTTACGCAGCGCGATAAGATCAAAGCGATTCTCGTCGAGCACTTGAAGACCAAGTCGACGCAGCACTGGCTGGAAATCCTCGAGCCGCAAGATATTTGGTGCGCAGACGTGTTAACTTGGGACCGCCTGCTGCAACACGAAGGCTTCAAGGTTATCGATATGATCCAGGAGGTCGCGCGCGATGCGGCTGTCAAGCTGGAGACCACCCGCTGTCCCATACGGATTGATGGGAAGGTGTTGAAAAGCGCCAAGGGCGCGCCCCGCATTGGCGAAGACACCCAGCGCATCGTGTCAGAATTTGCCATATCAAGCTGAGGACATCACTATGCCAGAAAACACACCGGTTGAAATGCACAAAGATCTGCCCCTGTTCAACACCGAAACCTGGATGTACGAAGATTTTGAGTTGGGCGCCAAAATCAAATCCATACGTCGTACGCTATCCGAAGGCGAATGCATGATCTTCAACGCCATCGTGCTTGATATGCACCCTTACGTCGCCGATGAGATCTTCGCTCGCGACGAAGGCATCTTCGACAAGCGTCTAGTCGCCGGCTCTATGGTCTTCAGTATCGGCTTAGGTCTGATGGCGCACAATAACGTGCATACCTTCAGTTACGGCTACGACAAGCTCCGCTTCATTAAACCGGTCTTTATCGGCGATACCATCTATACAGTCCGCACACAGCTGAGCAAGGAACCGAAGTATGACGAGATGGGCTTGGTAAAAGTCAGTTATGAAGTCTACAAGAATGAGGGTGTGCTGGCGCTGTACTGTGAACATCTGCAGACGGTGAAGTACCGCCACCCCGAAAATTTCAACAGATCAACGAATTAGGAGAAGCGCGATGCAACGCTTTGGACAGGTTATAGGCTTGCGACCGGAAGATGCCGCGGAATATATCCGCCTGCATGCGGACGTCTGGCCCGGCGTACTGAAAAAGATTGAAGAATGCAACATCCGCAATTACTCGATCTATCGTTACGGCGATCTGCTATTCGCATACATGGAGTATCACGGGGACGATTTCGACGCCGATATGGCGGCTATGGCTGCCGATGAAACCACGCAGAAGTGGTGGGACCTCTGCATGCCGATGCAGAAACCGGTCGAAGACCGCGCTGAGGGCGAATGGTGGCACAACATCGAAGAAGTCTTCCACTGCGACTGAGCGCTGTGACTCAGCCCTTCACCGCGCCGAAGGTCAATCCGCTGACTAGGTTGCGCTGAACCAGAATCACAAAGATAACCGCCGGCGCCATCATGATCACACTCATCGCCGCCATTCCGCGCCAATCCACCGTGAACTGCTGTCTTCGCCGCATTATTGCGCGCCAACACGCTGACGATCTGAAATTCATTCCAGGCAGCCAAGAAAGCGAATATCGCAGCCGTTGCCAAGCCTGGAAGCGACAAAGGCAACTCAATACGCCAAAAGGCTGACCAGTGACCACAGCCGTCAATATAGGCCGACTCCGTCAATTCCGTCGGAATCTGCCGGAAAAATCCATCCATCAGCCAGGCCGTGAAAGGGATATTGACCGCGACATATACGAACGCCAATCCCAATACATTGTTCACCAGGCCGACGCGGTTAAAGAGCAGAAAGAGAGGCAAGCTTAATGCGACGCCGGGCACAGCGCGCGATAGCATAATGCCGAGAAACAGCGTCGTATGAAAGCGAAAACGGAATCGCGCAAATGCGTAACCCGCCAGCGTACCCAGCGAAACTGCGATCACGGTGCTAATGCCCGATGCTAACAACGAGTTTCGCAAATAGGCCTCCACCGCGACCCGCTGCTGCACTTCGGGATTCAGCCCGAACATATTGGCGTACGCTTCAAGTGTCAGGCGCCTAGGGATCCAGACTGGAGGAAAGGTATTGATCTCCACATTTGGGCGAAAGGCGGTCATGATAATCCAGAAGGCCGGCAGCGCCAACATGATCAAGATCACCCAGGCGACCGCATTCCAGATAATATCGTTGCGGCGGCGATTCGGACCGACGCTGCGGGTGATCATCGAACGATCCTCGCCTTCACCAGTTGCCTAAAGAAATACAGCGTGAACGCCACCGACAAGAAAACTGTGATCCAGGACATCGCGCTGCCCAAGCCAAATTTCGTGTCCTCAATTGCCAGGCGCGTTATGTAGGTCCAGAGCATTTCGGTACGCCGCGCCGGCCCGCCATCGGTCATGATCCGCACGATGTCAAATGCGCGCGCGATGTCCAGCGACATAATCGTAAGGGCGATATAGCTGAACGGCGCCAAGAGCGGAAATGTGATAAATCGGAATTTCTGCCAGCCCGATGCGCCATCGACTTCTGCCGCCTCAAAGGTCTCCGATGGCAAGGACAACGTGCCCGCCAAGAGTATGATGGTCATCACCGGGATGTTCATCCAGATTGAAGCAATAATGATTGTAATCATGCCCAGCGGCACGTCGACCAGCCAGGCTATTTGCCCCTGCTCCTGGATCAGCCCAACGCTTATCAAGAAGTTATTCACCAGCCCAAGATTGGCATTAAAGAACCAGCGAAATTGCATACCGACCAAAATTGGCGCGAACATCATCGGCACCATTAAAAGCGTGCGCAACACGCTCTGCCCCACCGTCACGCGCGATAGCAGCTGCGACAGCGCCAATGACAGCAAGTAGCTTAGGTTGACTGTCACCGCGAGGAAGACAATCGTGTTCAACAACGACCGCCAGAAGACCTCGTCGTTCAGCAGTTTCTGGTAATTGCGGAGCGCTCTCGCTGTTGTGAAATTCAGGCTGTTTGGCTTTAACAACTCGTATGGCGTAAAGCTGACGTACAACGAGTAGAGCAAGGGAAAGCCGACCACTAGGAGGATCAGGATTACCGCCGGCAAGATCAACGCAAAGGGGAAAAAGCCAGCTTCAATTCGGCTGACTTCGACGAGGCGCGTTGCGGCGCCTTTTCCGCGCGGGCTATTGGAATTGGCTGCCATGTCAATAATGCGCGTATCTACGGGCTGTTCCTATTGGATGCCTTACTAGAATAAGCGTCACCCCATGACAGGCGCATTCCGCTGCGCTACCCTTAACCCGGGAGTGGGCGGAATGCAGAAGTCAATCATACAACGATAGCCCCCTCCCCCTTTACGAGGGAGAGGGTTTGGGCTGGAGGTTGATATCCGCAACCCCTTAGTAATAGCCGGCGTCGGCCATCATTTCGCGGGTTTCTTCGGCGGCCGCATCCAATCCTTCCTGCGCGCTGGCATCACCCAAGATGACGGCTTGCAGATGTGGGTAGAAGATGTTGGAGAAGGGGATCCACTCGGCGATCAGCGGCGGCGTCTTGAAATCTTCGCCGACCTGTATGCGAGCCAGCTCCAGCCGCTCGCGATCCAGCGGATTTTCGGCGTCGGAGGCGTCGGCGATGACGCGGTCCCAAACATCGCTGCGCGTCGGCAAGAAGCCCAACAAAGCCTCTTCATAAGCCACTCGCTCAGAAGACAGGAACTTGATCAGCTGAACGCCCGCTTGCGGATTGGGCGCCGTCGCCGGGACGGAGAAGGCATGCGCGCCCGCCCACCCTGATGGTCGTACGGCGTCGCCCCCAACTGATAGACCGGTGAAGCCGCGCGCCAGACCGAAGTTACCGGCTACCGCACAGGAATCCGCATCTTGGAAGTAAGCGTACCAACCGTACCACTCCAGCTTGATGGCGACATCGTTGTTGCAAAAGTACTGGGCGACGCCATCCCACAGCAGCGAAGTCGTATCCGACGGGATGATGCCGTCGGCGTACCAACTTGCCAGCAATTCGGCGACGGCCACACCGATCTCGTCATTGAATGCCGGTTCGTAATTCTCATCGAAGAGCGAACCGCCGCTGGCAAAGTGCATCTCATAGAATCGGCCCGTAAGCGCCTCTTCCTTGCCCGCCAGCGTATAACCCAGCGTGCTGTGACCGTTCTCGACGAAGAAGCGCGCCTGTCGGTCAATCTGTTCCAGATTTGTCGGCACGGTCAATTCTTCGCCCGTCGCGTCCATATAAGCGGCGGCGATCGCCTCGTCTTCGTAGAGATCCTTACGATAGTGAATCGGGCTGATATCAGCGTGACGCGGAATCAGATATAGGTTGCCGTCAATAGTGGCGGCATCGAGGATGGCGGGGCTGAAGGGCGCCAGTTCATCTTCGCTGAAGTAATCTTGCAGCGGCAGCAGAAACGGCGTGTACTGCGCCACGAAGCTGGTGTGGTCCCAAGCTACATCATAGTCAGCCGCGCCAGTGGCGAAATCGACCTTAAGCTTTTGGTCCATGGAAAACCCGTCCAGCAACGCGACAATTTCGACCGTGGCGCCAGTCGCCTCTTCAAAGACGGAAATGGCATCGTACATGACTTCGTACTGCCCGCCGCCGATATTTGCCATCTTTATGTTGATGCCCGACAAATCCATGTCCAGGCCAGCGTACTGCGCTTCGTCTTGCGCGCTAACAGCGAATGCGCTAACCAGCGCCAGCATCAGCAACATCAGGAAAAGTTTGCGCAACATACTTGATTTGCTCCTATCTTCTGTCGATTTGCAAGCTAACGAAAAATCCTGCTTCAATTTGCCAACGTCACCTCTCTCCCTCCCTAGCGCCATCCGGAGAAAACCAGGCTAATTCAGTCAGGTCAATTAACTCGGGGAAAGTATAACGAATTTTGCATACAAAACAACATTTTGCAAGCAAAACTTTGCGCCAGTACCGTCTGTACAGGAGCTTCATCCGTCGTTGGCGCCCGCGCGAAAATGACAAGTGTTCTTGCTGCAAACGCCCATATCAAAGGCGAAGATCTGGCAAAACGTCGGTCTTTGACAGGCTTGCGCTCTGGCAGTAGTCATGAACCGCAGCCTCGAGTTTAACACGAGCAAGTAGTGACTGGCCTAGGGAGTTAGAATGCGTCAGGCAACTGTTGGCGCCGTTCAGCGTCGACTTGCCGTGAGACTTTGTCCAAATGATGAAGCGCGTAAGTGATTCGCCATTGCCCGGTCACGCCAGCGAGACACTCTCGACTCTAAGAGCGATTCTCCCTGACGGGTTTGCGCGTCACGAAGGGAGACGAGCAGCTGAATGTCGCGCGATAGCTAAGCACCCTGCAAGGGAGAACCAACGGCGATAAATTTTCGCGGCGATCACATCGGGTCGCCTTTCCCACTCCTTTCGATGATGGCAGTCGCCATCTGCGCATCGACAATCAGATGAGTAATCAGCCCGGTCCTCAGGGCGCCGATGACCGCATCTGCTTTCTCGATCCCAGCTGCGACAGCGAGCCGGCACGGAGTCATTCTCAATTGCTGGACGCCCACGCCGATCAAGCAATCTGTTAGGGGTGTTTCCAGTATCTCGCCCTGCTGGTTAAAGGGGTGTACGCAGATGTCGCCGACGGCGCCCTTGGATACGAGCATCGGTGCGTGAATGTCGCCGACATAGACGATCATGCCTGGCGTCGGCGGCAGTACGCCAACGCCAAAACAGGCGACAGTCATACGGTCCCATTGCCTCGCCACCTCACGTACGACCACGTCCCCCCACAACATATCCCGCAACGCTGGCGAACCCACAACCATCGGCGCCAGCAGAAAGTGTGGCCGGCCCCCGAAGCGCTGCGCTGTACGAAGGATCAAGTGATTCATCTGCGAATAGGTGGTTTCGTGCCCGCTTTCGCCCAGGAGCGGCGCCACATCCATAGAAAGCGGCCTAGTTGGCGCCAACAATTCCACCATCCGCGATGTGGTCCGGCCCCAGCCGATTCCCAAAACATCGCCGTCATTCATTCGGGCTTCGATAAACTTGGCCGCTTCCGCGGCAACTGCGCGGCGGGTCAGTTCATCGGACTTATGTCCGTAGGGAACGAGCACCGCCTTTTCGATACCGAATCTTCGGCAGAGTTCTAGCGCCAACTGCGCCGAGTCATCGCGGGGGTCGGCAATCTCGATGCGCACCACCTGTTGATCCCGAGCGCGTTGCAAGTAGGTGGCAATTAACGAGCGAGAAACGCCCATCTGGTTGGCAATCTCCTGCTGTGACAGGTTCTCCTTGTAATACATATTGGCGATCTGCACCAAGGTCGCCACTTGGTCTTTCGGCAGGTCAGGCATTAGCTGCTCGCATTTGTCTTCAATATTATCTCGCGCTAGCGCTTGATATGCGCTCCGGTCGCGCTGCAGCCTAATCAATTAGCGCGGATGACGCGGTGCTCCAGTCCTTTTTCCAACTTATTATCGCCGGAAAGATGGCCCTCGACGGCGAAGACATGCGCTGCCGCGCCCCAGAGCGCCGCATTGGCTGTGGATTCACGAACAACTTGCAAGTCTCGCTGGGCTTCGACCGTCATCAGATATGCGCGTATGTCATTATTGATGCGCTCGACGAGCCAGGGCGCCGCCTTTGTGACGCCCCCGCCCATAACGATCAACTTGATATCGAGCAGGTTTACGACTCCGCCGAGGTTTATGCATATCAGGCGGATGACGTCATCCACTATTCTGGCAGCGACCGGGTCTCCTAATTCGATTGCGCGGAATACGGCGCGCGTGCTGACCTTGTCTTCGTTAGTCAACGAAGATAGGATCGCGCTTTCGCCCGCTTCGTGAGCCGCCTGTCCAGCACGAGCTATGGCGGGTCCCGCGACAAATGTCTCAAAGCAGCCACGCCTGCCGCAGCCGCAGCGATGCCCATTGATTTCATCGTATGTGATATGGCCAAAGTTGCCGGCAAAGCCGTTCGCGCCGCCATAGAGCCGGCCGTTCAAAAACAGAAACCCGCCATATCCTGTGCCAACTGTGGCCCAAGCAAAGTTGCGCTCGTTCACGCCTGCGCCCCATACTGCTTCCGCCAGGACCGCTTGTCGCACATCGGTGGCGACGCATACCGGCAGTTGAAAGCGCTCGCTTACCAGCTTGCCAAAAGGCAGATTGCGCCAGTGCAGATTGGGCGCCAGGACAGCGTCGCCGCTAGCCAGATCGACATTGCCACAGAGACTGACACCAACTCTGAGCTCGCCCGCGACGATTTGCCACGCTCGCTCGACATGTTCAGCCATGATGGCCAAAATGCCGTCCACATCTGCCGCGCCGTCGCTGGCAAATGGCACATCGTAGCGCGCGATATCGCCGATCAGCGCGCCTTCCAGGTTTATCAGGCCCAGGCGCAGGCTGGTTCCACCGATATCAACCGCGAGTACGGGTTCGGTTGATGATGCGCTCAATGGGATCGCCTCATATTCAAGACAGACAGCCGCGAGAATCAAGCTTCGCTTGCGCTAGGTCCAACGTTGACTTTCCACAAAGGTCGGTTTGCCGCCTCGTTCCACCAACAGCTTGCGGAAACCCTTTTCGATGATGGGTCCGTAGTCATGCCCCGCGCTGAGGTGGTAGGACGCCACAAAAACCAGCATGTCATCGCCCGTATTCACGACGCGATGCGCCCACATCGGCGGGATATGCGAGATCGTGCCGGCTGTCCAGGGTTCGGCTTGGAACTCGCCATCGATCGTTTGCAGAAGAAGATAGCCCTCGCCTTTCACGCAGAAATAGATCTCCGGCTGATCATCGCGCTCGTGGATATGACCCTTGGTCATATGGTACTCGTCGCCGATTTTGCCCGGCAGCAAGCGCGTCACTCCAAGCGCCATATCGCTCTTGCTTGTTTCAAAGGGATGGTACCAAATCTCATATATCAGCGGATCTGCGCCTGCAAGAATGCCATTTACGGCGCCCCTATCGTGAAACATCATTTGAAGGTCGCTCAGTTTCCGGTCGTCACGGACCTGGACGGGGTCAAAAGATCCCGTAGCAAAATCAAATTGCACACTGATGGGATAATCATTCTCTTTTAGCATATCTTCTCCGGCTCAGGGATCAGTGTGAAAAGACTCAATCTCAGCTTTCAGGTCGCGCAGGAAAGCTGCGGCATCGGCGCCGTCGAGCACACGATGATCGCAGGCCGCCGTCAGTGCCATTTGTCTTGATAGCGCTAGGCCGCCGTCGGCGCCCGGCGTGAAGAGCGGGCGAGGCGCAGCCACCCCCAGTATTGCCGATTGCGGCGGATTGACCAGCGGTGTGAATTGTGTGATGCCGGTCATGCCCAAATTGCTGATCGTGAAGGTAGCGTCGCTGACATCAGCTAGCTGCAAGCGGTTTTCGCGCGCCTTTCCTGTTAATTCTCCGAGGCTTCGATTGATCTGCTCCAGAGACAGCTTCTCGGCATCGCGAATCACCGGTACACGCAAGCCATCGCGGGTCGCTGTCGCCACGCCAATGTGGACCGACTCGAATATCGTGATGCCCTCGTCTTCAAATCGCGCGTTGAGCAAGCCATGCTCTACAAGCGTCTTCGCAGTTATTTGAATCAACATGGCGCTGAGGCTGAGGTCGCGCGCAGCGGCTTTGGCAGCCGAATGCGCGGCGAGCAGCTGCCCGGCATCAGCGTCGATCGTCAGAGAAAATTGAGGAACGGATTGCGCGCTGTGCAGCATGCGTTGGCCAGTGAGGCGCTTGGCATGGCTCAACTCGATGCGTCTCTTGTTTATCAAACTGCCGGCCGCGCTAGCCGCGCGTGACTGATAAATTGCGCGAGCATGGTCGTTCTCTTCGCTGCCGCCGAGCGGCTGCGCCAGCTTGTCCGCGCTAGATGCCGATGCCGCGGCGAAAGCTTCGACATCGGCGCTGCTAACTTTCACACCGTCGGCCGGGCGCACCGCAGCCAGATCCACGCCTAAGTCCTTGGCTTTTCTGCGCGCCAGGGGAGATATCTTGTAGCGAGACGCCGATGCCCGCTTTTGCGCCGGCGCCGGCGCTGTCGTCTCGGTTTTAGGATCGATCTCGGCAGATTCTTGTTGAGCCTGGCTGGAGGACGACCAGGTTTCGCCGTCACGCCCGATGACCGCGAGGAGGTCGCCGATGTACACCGTTTGGCCTTCGTAAGCCACTATCGCTAGCAAGACGCCGCTTTTAGGCGCTTCCAGCGATAGAGTAGCTTTGTCAGTTTCCAGATCGGCCAGTTCGTCGCCGCGCTTGACGGCATCGCCGGTCGATCTATGCCAAGCGACGACGACAGCCGAGTCAATGGATTCGCCAAGATGCGGCAGTTTGACCTCGGTGGGCATTGGGTCTCCTAATCTGAGAGTGCGCGCAAAACGGCGCCACGGATGTCATCAACTTGCGGGATGACATGGCGTTCCGCGGCGGGCCCAAAGGGTATCGGTGTATCCACTGCCGCCACTCGCTGCACCGGCGCCTCCAAATCGTAGAAGCAATGATCGTTGATGGTAGCCACAAGCTCAGCAGAGACGCCCGCGCGGGCTGTGTCTTCGGAGACAACGACAACGTGATTGGTCTTCGCGACCGACGCGGCGATGGTTTCTACATCCAGCGGCACGAGAGAACGCGGGTCGATGACTTCAACAGATATGCCTTGTTCCGCCAGCTGATCCGCCACCGTAAGCGAGCGGTGCAGCATCAACAGCGTGGCGATTATGGTGACATCGCTCCCTTGCCGTTTGACATCGGCCGAACCTAGGGGTATGGCGTAGGGCGTCTCGGGCACATCCACGCCGATCGCTTGAATGGCGGAATCGGAAAGGGCTTTGCCGCCGCCTGGCGATGCCGCGCCATAGAGCAGCTTGTGCTCGACGAAGAGTACGGGATTGTCGTCGCGAATCGCGCTGATGATCAGCCCTTTGGCGTCGAAAGGCGTTGAGGGCATGACCACTTTCATTCCCGGCGTGTGCATAAAATAGGCTTCGACGCTCTGCGAATGCTGAGCGCCTCGGCCTGTCGCGCCTTGAGGACCGCGCAGAACCAATGGCGTCTTGGCTCGCCCACCCGACATCAGGCGGATCTTGGCGGCTTGATTCACGACTTGGTCCATCGCGCAGAAGATGAAGTCGAGATATTGATATTCGACGATGGGACGCAAGCCGGTCAAGGCTGCGCCGATCCCCAAACCGGTAAAGCCAGCTTCGGATATCGGCGTATCCCAAATGCGATTCGCGCCAAATTCGTCCAGCATATCGTGCGTGACATGAAAGGCGCCGCCAAACTTCCCTACATCCTCTCCCAAGAGAATCACGCTTTCATCGGCGCGCATCTCTTGAACGATGCCTTCTCGTATTGCTGCAGAAAGACCCAATTGCCGCATGCGGCGCTCCTAGTTCTCCGCAGTGATATAAGTCAAGTAATCTTCGGCTTCCACATCACTGCAGGACTGCGCGTATTCGATCGCGTCTTCAATTACAGTTTCGGCTTCTGCGCGAACGCGATTGAGCTCGACTGCGGTTGCAGCGCCAGCGGCGATCATGCCGGCCGCCAACCGCTCTATCGGATCGGCGGCTTTCCAGGCTTCGACCTCTTTTTCCGGACGATAACCTGCCGCTTCAAAGCGCGCATGGCCCCGGATGCGATACGTCAGCGCTTCGATCAGGGTCGGTCCATCGCCAGCGCGCGCGCGCTCTACCGCTTCGCGCGTAGCGTCGTAAACCGCCACGACATCGTTGCCGTCGACTCGCCGATTGGGCATGCCGTAAGCGCAGGCTCGCGAGGCGAGGTTAGGGACGGCGGACGATTCTTCGACAGTCATCGACAGCGCGTATTGGTTGTTTTCGATGATGTAAATGGCGGGCAGCTTCCAAAGCGCCGCCATATTCAGCGCCTCATGGAAAACGCCTTCATTGACAGCGCCATCGCCAAAGAAGCTGACGGCGACCTGTCCGCTGCCCCGCACGCGAGCGGAGAGCGCTGCGCCCGTGGCGATGGGTATGCCGGAACCGACGATGGCGAAGGCGCCCAGCATGCCCTTGCTAAAATCGGTCAGATGCATGGAGCCGCCCATGCCGCGACAGCTGCCTTCACGCTTGGCGAACATCTCCGCCATCATTTCCTTCAACGGCACATCCTTGGCGACGCAATGCGCGTGCCCGCGATGCGTGCTGGTGATCGTGTCGTCCGCGTTTAATGCGCTGACCACGCCGACAGCGACCGCTTCCTGCCCGACGGCTTGGTGCATGGTGCCGGGCATGGCGGTGGTCAGGAACAGATAGTAGAGCTGTTCCTCGAACTCGCGCGCCTCCAGCATCTTGCGGAACATGCGCAGCAGCATCGCGGGATCCTTGCCGCTGCAATCGACCGGATCGCGCCGAATCTCGACTGTTGAGGTCATGTGGCGGGCTCCTGCTCAAACGCGACTACGCGTACTGGAAAAGCTTCCGCGCCTTTGATTCGGACCGGCAACACAAAAGCCAGAAAGCGCTTGTCCAGCAGCTTGTCGAGGTTCGTCAAGTATTCGATCAGCGCAACATCGGCGCCAAGCAGCAATTCATGATTGGGCTGCCCGGGTACAGGCGCGCCATCCTCGCTGCGCGCCTCGTGCCCTGAGGTATCCACACCCATCAGCTTGATGCCGATGCCATGCGCCAGCCACTCGATGCAGTCGGTGGTGAACCATGGACGATCATGCTGCTGATCCGTGTAATAGTAGGCATCGTTGCCCGTGTAGAAGAATGCCATGTCGCCCGGCTGGATTCTCCCGGCGGCAACTGCCTTGAGATCGGGCAGCGTTATCTTGCTGTTGTTGCCCCGCCAGCGCGATATGTCGATGACGACGCCCTCGCCAATCAGTCGCGAGAGCGGGTATTCCGAGGCATCCTGCCCTTGCCTGACATGATGGTAGGGAAACTCGATATGCGTGCCGCAGTGAGTATTCATTGTGATCTCGGAAATGACGTACCAGGCTTCGTCCAGGCGCTTGTATTTGTGGAACTGCGGCCAGGCTTCGGTAAAGCGCGTGTCCAAATCCATGCGATATTCTTCCCGGGACGGGTCGGAAATGTGGGAGAGTTCGATGGCATTCCCGATGTCAATTGCAACTGCGCTCATATTGTCACGTCCTCGCATCGTACTGCCGCTGCCATGGATGCTCTAACCACTGTACAGCAACACAGCTATCGTAGACTAAGTATTGACATTTGTCAATTGACAGATGTCAATTTGATGAGTACAATATCTCTGAATGGATAGGCGAATTGATCTTTGGGCACAAAATGCCGCCGCGCGTGAACAGCGCGATTGAGCAAAGGAGGTCAACAGCGAGAAGATATCAGCGCAGCGTAAAACCCAAATCGTATGTTGTGCAATTGCAGAAAGGATTTACCTCTCATGCGCAAGTTAATGGGCATTCTTCTGTTAGTGAGCCTGGTGGCTCTTTTTGCCATGCCTGCTGTGGCGCAGGATGTCACTATCGGTTATGGCGCGCCCGAGTTAAGCGGCGGGCAGGGTGTGATCATGAGCGGTCTGGTCAACGCGGCCGAAGCCAAGGGCTGGGAGGTCATCGCCTCCAATGCCAATTTTGATGCGGAAGCGCAAGCCAACCAGATCGACAATTTCATCTCGCAGGGTGTGGACGCCATCGTGGTCGTGCCCGTTGACAGTCAGGCGATCTGCAGCTCGGTACAGCGGGCTTCTGATGCCGGCATCCCCTTCTACACCATCGATCGCGCGCCGCTTGGCT
This sequence comes from Chloroflexota bacterium, assembly GCA_026706445.1. Lineage (GTDB taxonomy): Bacteria > Chloroflexota > Anaerolineae > Aggregatilineales > Phototrophicaceae > UBA6055. Next base: position 10,331 of record JAPOYT010000182.1, on the reverse strand, counting down.
GCGAGATCAATATGACGGTGCAGTCCGACAACTACATGGCCGGCGCCCAGGCGGCCGAGGGCTTGGTTGCGCTGCTGAGCGAACGTTATGGCTCGGCCACCGGCACAGTGCTTGAGCTTCAGGGCGATCTGGGACAGAACGTGGCGCAGTTGCGCGGCGGCGGATTCAACGACTATCTGGCCGATTATCCAGATATCGAGATCATCAGCCGTCCCACTGAATGGCGCGCCGAAAACTTCAGCCAAATGACGCTCGATGTCGCTTCCAGCACCGACATCGACGCCATCTATATGCACTCTGACTGTGTCGGAACCAAAGTCGTGACCGCGGCCTTGGATCAGATCGGTCAACTCGTGGGACGTGGCGAAGACGGGCATATCTTCCTGCTCGGCGTTGATGGCTGCCCCGATGCATTGGAATCGATCCGCATGGGTTACAGCGACCAAGCCTCGAGCCAGCCGCTACCGGATTTCGGGATCATCACCGACTGGATCCAGATGGAGATGGAAGGCGCAATGATCGAGACCGGCGATGTGGTTCAGGAAGGCGCCCCTTGGTCGCCCGCTACCATCGCCGACTCCGACACCGGCTACATGCTCAATCTGGCGACCACCAGCGTCAATCCCGATAACGTCACCAGCGACGCCCTCTGGGGCAACCAGGCCGGCGGCGCCGATGCGCAAGCGGAAGAAGACGAAATGATGGCGCCCGTAATGGAAGGCGTAGTCATCGGATACGGCGCGCCGGAACTCAGCGGTGGTCAGGGCGTGATCATGAGCGGCCTGGTCAACGCGGCCGAAGCCAAAGGCTGGGAAGTTATCAGCTCTAACGCTAACTTTGACGCAGAGGCGCAAGCCAACCAGATAGACAATTTCATCTCGCAAGGCGTGGACGCCATCGTTGTCGTGCCCGTCGACAGCCAGGCGATTTGCTCGTCGGTGCAGCGAGCCGCGGACGCTGGCATCCCCTTCTATACCATCGATCGCGCCCCCATCGGCTGCGAGATAAATATGACGGTGCAATCCGATAATTATATGGCGGGCGCGCAAGCGGCCCAGGGCTTGGTTGCGCTGCTCACCGAGCGCTACGACGCCGCGACCGGTACCGTTCTCGAGCTGCAGGGTGACCTGGGCCAGAACGTTGCCCAACTTCGCGGCGGCGGCTTCAACGATTTCCTGGCGGACTACCCGGATATCGAGATTATCAGCCGACCGACCGAATGGCGCGCCGAGAACTTCAGCCAGATGACGCTCGATGTCGCCTCAAACACGGAGCTTGACGCTATCTATATGCACTCAGATTGCGTGGGAACCAAGGTCGTAACGGCGGCGCTCGAGCAGATCGGTCAGTTGGCGATGCGCGGCGAAGAGGGACACATCTTCCTGCTCGGCGTTGACGGCTGCCCCGATGCGCTGGAATCGATCCGCGCCGGCACATCCGACCAGGCATCGAGCCAACCCTTGCCGGACTTCGGCATCATCACCGACTGGATCAACATGGAATTGCAGGGCATGATGATCGAAACCGGCGATGTCATCCAGGAAGGCGCGCCTTGGTCGCCGGCCAGCATCGCCGACTCCGACACCGGCTACATGCTTAATCTGGCGACTACCAGCGTCAGCCCCGATAATGTCACCAGCGACGCGCTCTGGGGCAATCAGGCTGGCTAAGTCTGGTTTCGTTGCATCGTAATGCCGAGAAAATCGGGAGCGGCTGCTTTGACCGGTCGTTCCCGTTTATTTGTTAATCTGTCGCTCCAGCATTATCATTGGGCTTTGGCTGTGTAGCCCACATAGCTGTACTCATGCAAAAAATCCAATTATTGTCGCGTCACATTCGTAAGGACCGCCGCCGGCACGGAGCGCGCTTATGAAGCGGGCAGAGCCGAACCGTCTGGTCTCCTTGATGGTCGACAACCTGATTTGGCTCTTCGTCCTCGGCGCCTTTATCGCCTTTTCGCTGCTTTCGGATCGGTTCCTCTCTCCATATAACCTGGGCAACATCCTGCTGCGCTCGGCCGCATTTGGCATGTTGGTATTGAGCCAAGCCTACACATTCATCACGGGCAATTTTGATTTGTCCGTGGAATCATCATTGGGTTTGACGGCGATGTTCGCTGCCTTGATGCTGGTGACGAGCGAAGCTGGCGGCCTGGGCTGGCAGTTGGATCCGCTCCTTGTCATCTTGCTGATGCTGATTCTTGGCGGATTGATCGGCCTGTTCAACGGCGTATTGATCACCAAAGTTGGCGTTAACAATTTGCTGGTGACCATCGCCATGCTCTTTGTGCTGCGCGGCGCCACTTATGGCATCTCGCCGGGCACCAGCATCAGCTTCTTCCCCAAGGAGTTCACTTGGCTCGGAGGCGGTACGCTGGCGCGCATCGTCACCGACGACGGCAATTTCGTGCTGTCGGTAGCCGGCATCTTTGTAATTTTGGCATTCCTCGTGGGGCACATCCACACGCGTTACACCCAATTCGGCCGCAATATGTACGCGGTTGGCGCGGATGCCGATGCGGCGCGCGCGGCCGGCATCAATGTGGACCGTGTCGTGATCATCGTTTACATCATCGCCGGCGTCTGCGCAGCCTTTGCCGGATTATTGCAGGCGGGTCGCTTGAACGCCGCCACGCCGACTATGGGCGCCAACCTGATCTTCGCCGTTCATGGCGCCGCCATCATCGGCGGGATGAGTATCTACGGCGGACGCGGCAACATCATCGGCGCGTTTGGCGGCGTGCTTCTCTGGTCGATACTGGACACCGGCTTGAACATCATGGGCGTCTCGCCCTTCTGGATTGATGTCAGCCGCGGCCTGCTGCTGCTCTTCGCGGTATTGCTGGATGCCCTGCGCGTTCGTTATCAACATAATGTCCAGATGCGTTTGGCGCTCGCTGATACGACCGTGGGCTTGGGCGACAAGGAGCAGAGCGGTGGTTGAGACAGGAGCGTTGCCGCGGCGAGATATGACCCTGCTCGATATGCGTGGAATCAGCAAGTCCTATCCCGGCGTAAAAGCGCTGGAAGATGCCGACTTCGCCGTGCGTCGTGGTGAGATCCACGGTCTGGTAGGCAAGAATGGCGCGGGCAAATCGACGCTGATGGGTATCTTGATGGGCATTAGGGAGGCGGACAGCGGCACGATAGCCATCGAAGGCGAGACGCTGCATCAGGCCAGCCCGCAAACGATGATCGACGCTGGCATTTCTTATGTGCCGCAGCATATCAACCTGCTGAACACCTTAACCGTTGCCGAGAACATTTTGGTGGGAAACCTGCCAAAGAATCGCTTCGGCCTGGTAGATTGGAAGGCGGTCAATGAGGATTCCCAAGCGCGCCTTTCCCGGCTGGGGCTAAAGCTGGATGTGCGTCAGCCGGTCGAAGGTCTGAGCGTTGCCGAGCGCACAATGCTGGCGATCGCCAAAGCCTTGTTCAACGACGCGAGGCTCATCATCCTTGACGAACCGACCGCCGCCCTGTCGCGAGTGGATATCGACCTGCTCTTCGGTTTTGTGCGCGCGCAGCAAGAACAGGGCGTGGCATTCATATATATATCCCATCATTTAGAGGAAGTCTTCGAGATCTGCGACCGCGTGACCGTTATGCGCGACGGCCGCATTGTCGGCATGCGAGCGATCAACGAAATCGATGTCGCCGACTTGATTCACATGATGGTCGGCGGCGGAGTCGAGGAATACCAACGTGAGAGCTCTGCCGGACATGAGCTCGTCTTCGAGGTGCAGGATCTGTCGCGGCGCGGCGCCTACGAGCATGTCAGTTTCGCTTTGCGCCGGGGCGAAGTGATCGGCATATCCGGCTTGCAAGGCAGCGGCGTTGACGAACTGGCGCAGGGGCTATTCGGCCTGGAGCGCATGGGCGTCGGCGACGTAACCATCGCTGGCGAGGCCTATCGTCCTGGCAGCCCCAAGAGCGCATTCGAAGCCGGGGTCGCTTACCTGCCGCAAGATCGACATCGTTATGGGCTGGTTCAGCTTCGCTCCGTTCGCGAGAACGTCACCTATTCGGTGCTGGACCGACTGGTCGGGCGACTGGGCGTGCTGATGCGGCAGGACGAGCAAGCGATCACCGAGGAGTACATCGACAAGCTGGGAATCGTCACGCCTGGCCCCGAACAGCGGACGCTGCTGCTCAGCGGCGGCAATCAGCAGAAAGTAGTCTTCGCAAAGCTCGCCGCGACCCAACCCGCCGTGCTGATCCTGCATGAGCCTTCACAGGGTGTGGATGTGCAGGCGAAAGTCGATATCTTCAATATCATCAACGATCTAAGCCGGCAGGGCGTAGCCATCATGATCATCTCGAGTGAAGTTCGCGAGTTGATCGGGCTCTGCGATCGAATACTGGTGATGTACGAAGGGCGGATTACAAAGGAATTCTCGCGCGCCGCTGACAATATGCAGCCGGAAGACATCTTGCTGGCGATCGAGGGAGGGCCGGGCGATGCGGACGCCTAATCGCCACGATCTGCTCGAATTCCTTACTCGCCATTTCATCTGGGTCGTGCTCGTCTTTACGGTCGTGGTCTTTGGCTTGACGATCAAGGGTTACTTGGGTTTGGCGAATATCGCCAATATCTTGATCACCGGCAGTGTGCTGGGCGTGATGGTCATCGGTCAGTCGCTTTGTCTGATGGCGCGCAAGCTCGATCTATCGGCCGAAGGCACGGTGTCGTTAGTCGCTGTTGTGGCTGCCTGGCTGATGCTGCCTTACCGAGAAACAGACTTGGCCCAGGCAGGCGGTTTGGGAGTGGAGCTGGATCCGCTGATCGTCATTCCATTGATTTTGGCCTTGGGCGCGCTGATCGGCTTCGTTAACGGCTTTATGATCATGAAGCTTAATATGAACTTCTTCATTGTCACGCTGGCGATGCAACTGGTCTTGCGCGGATTGGCGCTGGCGATCAGTGAAGGCGCCATCATGCCCGGGACGCCGGCCGCCTTCAACTGGCTGGGCGGCGGTCGCATCGCCGGCATACCTGTTTCGGTGATCGCAACCATCGGTCTCTATCTGGTTTTCGGCTTTGTCATGAGCCGTATGCAATTCGGCCGCAAGGTTTATGCCGTAGGCGCAAACGAAGACGCCGCCCGCGCCTCCGGCTTTAGTCCGGCTCGTACAGTGATCCTGGTCTATACGGCGAGCGGTTTTTTGGCTGCGCTTGCCGGCTGGATGCTCCTGGGCCGCTTGGAGACATCGGTGCCAAACCTTGGCATTGGGCTGACGCTGAATGTGGTGGCTGCAGCGGTCATCGGCGGCGTCAGCTTGAAAGGCGGCGAAGGCTCAATCATCGGCGCCTTTGCCGGTGTGCTTTTCCTGGCTATGGTCAACAACGCCTTAAACCTGATGAATGTTGATCCGCTCTGGGTCAACGCTGTACGCGGGCTGATTATCTTGGTTGCGCTGATCATTGACGCGCAAAAAACGCGATACGCCGGACGAGCGGGTCCCTCCGCTCCGACAACAACTGTCGTCGCCGACGCTGATCAGAATGCGGCGGTCTCCTAGCAAATTCCCGTTATTCCGGCCGGCGCGATCGCAATGGCGCGCGACCAAACATCAAGCCAATTTCGGCGCTTCGTCAGCCGCCAGTATGATGGATTCTACGCTCATTTTCAGACGTCGCTATAATGTTCGTAAATTAACCTTTTCGGATTTTATAGGCTGTCTGATATGACGCAGGCCATCTCGCCTGGCAGACCATCTTCGACTAAGTTGTGGCGATCGTGCTGGATACCCGGTCGCCAACCAGCCGTCGCGTTTACCTCCGGACTTGCCGCGCCTGTTACCATTTCGCTACGGGACTATATAACTAAGTGACGGGCAAGCAGGCGAAACGCGCGTTAGAGGCTTTGCCGCGGCCGGCGTCATCATAGGGATTTTCAGCAGGCCTGCAGTCACCAGCGAGCGGTCTCTTGGAGTAAGTTGTGAAAATCGATTCGCCAGCAGGATCTCTGGTATCAGTCGGTTGCGTCGGTTGTCATTTCGAAGGGTAGACGGTGTCCGGAGCATTGCTCCAGCTCTGTAGCGTCTGCCCGCCGTCAATGAGGAGGGTAGCGCCGGTGATATGGCGCGCGTCATCGGAGGCGAGGAAAGCGACCGAAGCCGCGACATCCTGCGGCTGTGCAACGCGCCGGAGCGGGATCCGCTCGGCGAAGCGGGCGAAAAACTTTTCCCAAGCGGCTGGGTCATTAGAGGCCTGACGAAAGCTCAATTGGGTCTGAACGATGCCCGGACAGACAGCGTTCACGCGGATGCGATAACGCGCCAGTTCCAGCGCCAAGTTACGCGCCAGCGCATTGACCGCTTCCTTGCTCGTCATATAAGGACCGGCGCCGAGAATGGTATCCCAGCCGCCGGTGGACGACCCCATCAGCACGATTGAGCCGCCGCCAGCGTCCATCAAGGCGGGCGCCGCCGCCTTGCAGGTGAGCGCCATGCCGCGCAGGTTCACGCCTATGACACGATCCCATTCTTCCATCGGCATCTGGACAAACTCGACTTTTTCACCGCCGATGCCGGCATTGGCGAAGACTACATCCAGCTTGCCGAAGCTGCCTTGCGCGGCCTCAACCATGGCGATGCTGTCGTCTGCTTTGGTCACATCCGCTCGCACAGCGATGGCGTCGGAACCTATTTCATCAGCGACCGCAGCCGCGCGATCCAGATCAAGATCTGCGATGACGACACGCGCCCCTTCCTCGACAAAGCGCAATGCGCTTGCTCGTCCCAAGGCGCCGCCGCCACCGGTCACTAAGATCACTTTGCCGGGGAAGCGGTTCATGAGCTTATCTCCAACTGGCGCCTCGCCGGCGGCGTATTAATACTTGCGCGCAGGACTAATTCGCCATCAATGATCACGCCGGATATGCCAGGCGTATCGCCGATTTTGAGCGTCTCCAAGGCATCATCGGCGGCGCTGCCAATCGGCGCGTCCATGATGACCAGGTCTGCTTCAAGCCCGAGCGCGATTCGCCCCGCCGGGAGATTGTAGACGCCCGCCGCGGCGCCTGTCGCCATTGCGATCGCTTGCGCTGGCGGGACGTCACCCAGCGCGCTGACCCAGGCGACAGTGCGCAGCATCCCCAAGGGAATGACACCGGTGCCAGAGGGCATATCCGTGCCGATGATGACGCGGTCAAGCGCATCGTGCCGCCGGGCAAGATCAAGGATGCGAGGGATGATGGCGGCGTTGCCACATTGAATGATCTCGAGGGCGGCTTCAGTTTCGCCGATGATCCGCTCGATATCCGCTAGCGTAGGCGCGGTCGGACCGCCGTTAAGGTGAGAAGCGATGTGCGGCTGCACCTTTATGGCATGCTCGGCGCCGATGGCGTCGCTGCCTGGTATCGATGCGCCGCCAATGTGCATCATGACCGTCATGCCGCAGCGTTTAGCCCAGCGCGCCATTTCGGCGATGCTGTCCCAATCGTGATACCCGCCTAAGCCAACTTCGCCCAGATGCCTTACGCCGGCGCTTGCCATCTCCTCGAAGTCCGCTTCGGTTAGGCCCTCCTGCAAGAGCAGACCGCCACCCTGCACTTTCATCCCGCCGGGGCGGTAACTGTTCCAGGCTTTCGCGCCGACGATCGCCATCGCTTTGGCGCCGATCGCGCCGGTCGGACGGCCGGGCATGTGAACCTCGCCAGCCGATATCATGCGGGTGACGCCACCGTGAACACAGCTCGCGATAAAGTCGACAATCTTCTGCCGCGGGCTGTAGTCGCCGATGACCGGATGCACATGCGAGTCGATCAATCCGGGAATCACCGTCGCCCCATTCGCGTTGATGGCGGTCGCATCGGCGCCAGCGCTGATCCCACTGCCGATCTCGGCGATCAGGCCGTCGCGGATGCGAATAGAATCGCCCCTTAGAAGGGGAGAATGGAATTCGCCGGAGACGATTTGGCCAATCGCCTGAATCAGCATTTCGCTCATTGGTCGGCTTCCAGTCTTCGCTGAAGCGCGCCCAAGACATTCTCGAGATTGGTGACATCGCCATAGTGAGTATCGATATCGTATAAGGTCACTTCCTGCGCTTGCGGGCTGGTGGCCATCACCAGATCTTCCGGCACCAAGACCTTATAGCGCAGGAAGAAGGCATCGTGGACAGTGGAGCGCACGCAGATATTCGTCACCACGCCGGTGACGATGACGGTATCGATGCCTCGTTCGCGCAAAGTGAGATCAAGCGTGGTTTGGAAGAAGCCGCTGTAGCGCCGCTTTGGGATGACGATATCGCCCGCTTCGACCGGCAGCTCGTCAACGACTTCCGCGCCCCAGGAGCCGGCCAGGCAATGCACCGTGCGCATCTCGAAGAGGCTGTCATCGGGCGGGAGACATTGGTTGAGCCATAGGACAGGCATGTCCGCAGCGCGCGCCGCCGCAAGCAGCTTCTGGTGCGGCGCATACAGAGCCCCGCCGCCTTCCAGGACCATCGCGCCGCCTTCTTTGAAGAAGTCCTTGAGCATATCGACCACGAGGACGGCGGTAGTCGCCGGGTCGAAATCGGTGATCTTGTGCCGCTGCTGATCCGACTGCTTCTCCGAAAATGTATTCTTGGTCCTTGTCATCCCTGTCGGCCTCCTCACTCAGCGTTCAATGCCGGTTGTTAAGTTGCGGCGTCATTTCATTTTGGACTGCCTTAGTCTTTGATGTCGCTCAGTTGGAGGCCGCCGACGCGCGCCTGCGGTCGGCCGCCATCGCTTACAGCGACGATGACCACAATTTCGTCTGGCGCCGGGGCATCGTCAATGTTGAATGTCATGGCGTCGAAATGCGAGCGTACATACATCGCGTCTTTGTGGTGCAGCGGCACGTCGATAGTCGTGCCGGGTCCCCCCATTTTCTTTGCGGAGGGGATAATCGCCTTTCCGCCGCCGACGGCTACGCGCAGGGGCGCGCCCAAGGCCGGATGCAACAAGGCGGCGGCATGTTCAAGTTCGCCATCCATGCCGACAATGGCCGCCTTGCCGTAGCTTTGCGGTTCGCTCTTGAGTTGGGCGACGGCTGCGCGCCCGAGGAGCGCTCCAAGCTCGGCGCCCGTCTCGTAGAGCTCGCTGAGGTCTTCGACATATCTCCCGGCAAAGGGATTCTTGATCACAGCGCCGGCAGCGACTTTGCGCAACGGGTCTGATAATTGGCGGAATCTCGTTCCGTAGACAAGGTCGGCGGTGGTGCGGATTCGCACTAAATCCATTCGTAATCCTCCCAGCAGTAATGCGGTTCGTAGCCGAGGGCCCTGCGAGCTTTGGATGTGTCAAACAGAGATTGATTGCCAGCCAGACCTGACCTGGCCTTGGCTTGCGGATAATACGTTTGCGCAAGTGAGGCGCTGTCCGTCTTCATAAAGGTGTTCCGCGCGCTAATGTAGAAAGCCTCGTGTCCGCTGATATCAGCTTCAAGCGCCAGCCGGCAGGCTCGCGCCACATCGCGCGTATCGATATAAGCCCAGAGATTTGTCGCGCCACCAGCGGGATCATCCCACAAGGGGGTCAAAACGGACTTGAAAGTCGCTGGACTGTGAATCCAGGGAAAGCGCAGGCTGACCACGGAAAGCGCGCCCGCCATCCGCCGGACGAAAGCCAGCGCAATGTCTTCTCCGAGCGTCTTGGAGAGGGCGTAGGCGTCTTGCGGCGCTTTAGGGTGCGCCTCATCAATCGGCAGGTATGCCAGGCGAATGGGCTGGTACGAGAACGGTAGCCCCAAGACCGACATGCTGCTGACGTAAACTACGCGAGGGATTTGCAGCGCGGCGGCCGCCTCGAAGATGTTGAAGGTCGCCATGATGTTGGCGCCGAAGACCTGATCGGGCGTATGGTGAATGGGGCGCGGAATGGCGGCGAGATGCACGATGGCATCGGCGCCGTGGCTGGCGCCGTAGACCTGTCCCAGATCTTCACAGTCCACGAGCCGAAACTCGGCGATGGGATGTGGCGGGGGCCGGCGGTCGACGCTGAGGACATCGTAGCCCGTGTCGAGCAGATGCCACAGGACAGCTGAGCCAGCGAGTCCGCTGCCGCCGGTGACTACGACTTTCATTCCGTTTAACCACTTCTCGCTCTGACGGCGGCGGCGATCAGGCTTCCGTCAGCGGTTCCATCCAGTTGGGACCGCCGACGGTCGTGATGCTCATGTGGGTCATGTTGGCGCCTTCGACCGCGCCGTGCCAATGTTTTTCACCTGGCGGGAAATGAATGACATCGCCCGTCTTGGCGACGCCGCCTTCGCCCGCCTCATTGCCAAAACGACATTCGCCCGCGGTGACCAGCAGCACCTGCTCGCCCGGGTGCGTGTGCCAATGGGTGACGGCGCCGT